>CALUTG010000090.1 GCA_944323615.1 Candidatus Gastranaerophilales bacterium | reverse complement strand
AAGGCAAGGTTATTAGAGATTATCTTTCTCAGTTGGCTAAAGTAAAGAAAACTCAATTAGAAATTCAGTCTATTGAAAAGAAAATTGAAGCCGCTAGAGAAAAAGGTGGAGAATCGGCAGAACAAGAAGTAAATTCTTTAACTAAACAATTAAAGGCTCAAAAAGATTTATTGGCTACTTACGGTAAAGGCTTTGATTTAATTGGAAGAAAGCGTACTATTACGAGTGAAGATGGAACTAAACATACTTTAATTGGTAATAATATATTAGATGAAGAACATGTAGCCGCTTTAAATCAAAAAACTAATGAATTAATAAAGAATTACGAAAATAAAAGTATTAAAGCTATTGAAAATATTCAGACTAGATTGAATAAATTAGGTGATATTCAAGCCTATATTGATAATGGCTTAAATACTGGTTTGTTTGGAGAAGATTTTGAAACAATTCTTCAAAAAGTTAAAAATGGTTATAGTGAAATTGATAGAACTCAAGAATCTTTAAATGCTAGAGTAGTTGCTTATAAGAATTCTTTAAATGATGAAGTAAAAGCTCTAGGAGAAATGGCTACTCATAGTACTAAAATTAAAAGTATTAATGAGCAAATTGATAAATTGCAATCTGATAATTCTACTGAAAATTCTGAAATTATTAACGATTTAAATAAACGTCTTAAGAAAGAACAAGAATTGTTAAAAATAGCAGAACAACGTAGAGATGTTGCAATTCAAGAACGTCAAGGTACTGGTTTAGATAAAGACATTGCCTCTGGAAAAATTGGTACAGATGTAAAATTAACTCTCGCTAATGCTTATAGTCAACAAAGACAGAATCTTGTTAATGCAGTAAATCAAGGTACTGCTAAAGCTGAAGCAGACCAAAGCGTTCAAAATTATGTACAAGCTAATAAATTAATTAAAGAATATATTAATAACCTTAAGCTTCAATATAAAACTCAACAGGAGATTCAGAAATTATCCATCAAAATGGAGAATCAATCCGGTAATGAGTTAGCCGCTTCTGAAGCTTATAAAGCCGCTCTTGAAAGTAGAATTGATAGTCTACAAGAACAATTACCTTATTATGACCAACAAAGTAAAAAATTAGGTAATATTAAATTAGAAGAAGAGCAAATTGTATCTCTAGAAAAACAAAAGAATAACTTAGCAAAACAACAACAAATTGCACAAGAAAAAATTAATGCTACAGTTAAAGACCAAAGAAGCCTTTTACAGGAAATCGTTGGAGGCTTTAAACAAGCCTTTAGAAATATGACTGACGCTAGTATTGCCTATGAAATTATTGGGCTGATTCGTCAGGGTATAACCGAATTATTACAAACTATCAGAGAAATGGATTCCGCTTTAGTTGACCTCCAAATTGCAAGTGGTGGCACTAGAGAAGAAATGCACGACATGATGATGGATTTGAATGGTTTGGCTACTGAAGTAGGTAAAACTACTACAGAAGTCGCTCAGGGTGCTAATGACTGGTTAAGAGCTGGTTATGAGGGATTAGAAGCAACTGAATTAACAAGAGCTTCTATGCAATTAAGTACTTTGGGTATGATTGATAGCGCAGATGCTACAAGTTATTTGATTTCTGTACTGAAAGGTTGGAAACTGGAAGCGAGTGAAGTAGCAAGCGTTGTAGATCGTCTTGTTAGTGTGGATATGGCCGCCGCCCTAAACTTTTAGTATTATTTTAATATTTTATACATTTTGTAATACTATTTTGGGGACTATTAGAGTAATTTAATAGTGAATCTCTTTGAAATGCTGGGACACCCTTAGAGCCATTTTACCACAATAATATTAAATATGATTATTATGGTTGAAAAATAAATGGATTGGGAAATCAGCAGGAAAGTTCCTGGAAATTTTTAGGAAAATCCTCAACGACTAAATGTAGGGACAAGTGTCCCGAAGTGGAGAGACCCTGTAATAAGGGATAAGATATAGTCTATGCTTTGATGAAAGTCAAAGATATTTGCCTTGACAAATTTTATAAAAATTGATATGATAAATTAGGCAAATTGACTAGTACTGTAACGAGTACTGGAAAATATTTACAGGTCAGCAGGTAAAAAAGATTGCCTGAATATATAGAAATATATAGGAATAGAAAATTAGTAATTTTCTGTTCCAGTATTTGTCCAATTCGGTGAAAAACTAAAAAAATAAGTTAATACCGAGATAACTTTTTAGAAAAGTATTGTAACGACTATAGGGACAAACATCTAAATTAGATGAAGATATAGTCTGAACTATGTAGAAATACATAGAAGATGGGTCAGATGTAAAGACATCTTAAAGAAGTACCTATCTCGCCATTAAAAATGGTCAGTAAGTCTTTAGACTGAAAGTAACAGAATGGATTTGGCGGAAGCGATTGACGTTTTAAGTTTGGCTCACTTAAAACATAGTCCATTATATAGAGTAATCATATAATGAATTTCTTTGAAATGCTGGGAACTCTTTAAATAAGACAATCAGCAGGGAAGCTTAATTGAGAAATCCTTAAATAAGAACCCTCAACGACTATTATGTACATTCTAGTGAATGGAAGTGGAGAACATCTTTATTCAGAAAGATGAAGAT
>CALUTG010000089.1 GCA_944323615.1 Candidatus Gastranaerophilales bacterium | reverse complement strand
AACCTGCACGCGAAGCCATTAAACAAATGGTAGTTCACAAAATGCGCGACGTACTGAACAGCAGCGGCAGACTGTAAGAGTAAAATAATCGATAAAATTAAATAACTAAAATAAATAAAAAGCACTTGCAATAGAGGTATTTTTGCCAAAGTTACAAGTGCTTTTTTATTAGTAGTATAAATTTTATTCTTATATACTTACTGAAGATATCTTGATTTCCATTCTTTCTTCACGTAGTAAATTCTGACATTTTTATCAAAATATTCGACATTCATTCTTATACCATCAGTATTTATAATAAAAGTAAATAAATTTTAGCTTCCGGTTTTATAATTTTTATCACCTTTTATAATATCTGCCATTTTTTCAAACGTGCCTTCTAATAACTGATAGTCTATAACATTGTTCTCAGCTAATTCATAGCACTGTTTATACCCCTGACCCGGAAACAAACTATAAAAGAAAATTTCATAACTAGTATCACTGATATTTGCGTACACTACTGTTTTTAAAGCACCTTTAGGCAATACTTTTTTTATATTATCATATGCTAATGTTTCTAATTTCATTTCAATCACCTTTTACTTTGCTTCATATACTTTATATAATTTTGTTCCTTCGGTTTCATCAAGAACACCTACTATAACCTTATCAGGATTTCCATTTTCATCATATTCTGTCTTTACAGATGTAATTGTTACCTGGTGGTTATCACTTTTCATATCATCAAGTTCTTCATTTAAACTTTCCAGATCATCTTTTGAAATCTTTCCATCCAAATCATCTAAAAGTTCTGTCGAATTTTCTTCATTATCAAAAAGAACTTCTGTTTTTTTACCATCAATAGTATATACTGCTTTTATTTTTGTTGGTCTGGATGAATCATTATATTCAAGGTCAATATGAATATCTACTTCTTTACCTTCTTCCAAAGCTTTTTTTATTTCAAGTTCCATTTTTTTATAATCGCCTTTATTAATGGTCTCTCTCATTGGAACAAGGTTTTCCTCGCCTTCTGCACCGCCTAAAATTCTGGCAATAATATGTCCTCCCTGGTCACCTTCTCTTCTGTCCTCTCCGCCTGCTTTTCCCTGTTCAACAGTATTTCGCTTTCCATCCTCACAAAGTTTCGGTTTTGAATCACACGAAACTATATTACCATTCTCATCAGTCCGGTATTTATTTCCATTAACAGTATATTCTGTATCCGGTAAAAGCATGCCGTTCTTTTTATAAGTTTTCCCGGTATCATCCGTCTCGTAAACATCTTCTCCGATTTTATACTCGGAATTGCTTTCATGCGGTAAATCAACTTCTGTATTTACCTCGGACCTGTTTTCAGCTTTTACATCGTTTGCAGCTTCATCTGATAAAAACTCAACTTTTGTTTCAAACAGTTTTTCAAATTTATCCATCAATAAAAAAGGCTTTTCGGCAGACATATCATCTTCAGCAAAAGATATTTCATTTTTTAATTTATAATCATCCAAAATTTTATCAAACTTATTTTGTGTATCTCTGCTAATTTCAAAATTTTTGTCCGAATTTACACCTGTAATATCGGTATTTTCTTTAAAAGCACCAAAATTCTCCATAATATTTCTCCTGCTTTATCGCATCAATTTTTCACTTTATACCGCTATTATACAATTTTGAAAATTTAATATAATCTTTTTTTAAATTAGCAATAGAAAGAATTGATGCAATAATATTAAAACCATACTTATCATGTAATTTTTTTACAGAAAAATCTCCGCACGAATAGTTAAAAACATCATTTCCATCAAAATACTCTTGAAGAACTTTTTTACTTTCTTCATCCATTTCAACAATATCTTCTACAGTTAAATCAGCTTCATAATCTTTATAACCAAATTTTTCCATTAAAATCTTTTTATAATCCATTTAAAACTCCCTGTGATTCAAAACATACTCTGCAAACATGTTAGCATCCATCTCTACCGGTTGGGTATAATACCTCATATAACCGAACTTTTCCGGGTCTAAATAATGTCTAAAATTGTTTTTCCAGCGTTTAACTGTTTCAGCGTCAATATCGTATGATGCAGGATCATTAACAACAGCTTTTTGAAATGTATGCCTGGTTTCATGTAATAAAGTATTTAAAGCCTCTTCCTTTAACTCAGGATTTTCTAAATAATCATTATGCAAATACAAGTATCCATTTCCAACTTCAAACCCCCTGCAATTTGGAGGAACTTTAAAGAACTGCACACCTTTGATATTAATTTTGCAAATTTCACCTATTCTTTTAGCTAATAAATCTAAAACTTCTGCCCTTTCTTCAGGAGAATAACGTTCCCAATTTCCATCTTCAAATTTCTCTGCCGTTTCATTTATTGCAGAAATACAGCTGCGCTCCATTGTCCTGCATTCATTTACATCAATATTTCTTTTTGTATTGTCAGTAACATCCTTAAACAAAGAAGAAATTATTGATTCTGATGATTTTAAACCAGTTGAATTCATTAATTTTTCAAACTTATCTAAAACCTCATTGCTAAATTTAATTTCTGTATTTTTGTTTAGTTCTTTAATATCAGCAGCTTTATTAAGCTCTTCTAATCTGTTCACTACAAAACTCCTACAAAAATAACATTAACTTTTCAAATAAACGGCTAGATTCAATGGTCTCATCACGCTCTGCTTTCTCTTTTGCCAGAACAGCAATAATTTTTTCACAATCCATCTCATCAAAAATACTTAAATCAGGGTCAAGAATCTCACGCATTTTTGCATACCAGCTTGCAATATCATTTTCGTGAATCCTTGCCATATCAAACGCTGTTTCTGTATTAAAAATCGAATACAAAATCAATCCCCTTAACCGTTGTATTTCCTCTTTTTCCAAAGCCTCAGCAAATTTATTAAAAGCTATTTTTGCTTCCGTTGGAATACATAAATTAAAACAAGTATCTTTTAATTGCGTAATATATTTTTTATCCAACTCGTTTCTGCTTTCCGGAGAGGCGATAAGAAACTTAATCAGATTGTTTTTTTCTAATGAAACTGTTTTCTTTAAATTACTAACTTCAAATTTTTTACATTCTTTAAAATTAGTATCAATATTGCACAGTACAGGTTCAAGCCAGTTATTTTGATATACGGCAGCTACAAAAGTTTTAAGCCTCGAAAGTTCAATAATTTGTTCATCGTTTAATCCCGCTGCTTTACCAACCAATTCACGGTCAGACAAATCCGGTAAACGAAGTATAATTTTTGTATTAGTATTACGGATTACTGACATATCCATCAACCCGGGAGCCTGATCCGCAATTATAAATCCTTCTCCGTAAGTTCTCATTTCCGCAATAGAATTTGCCAGCATTTCAACCGATTTTCCTAACACATTAGCAGTTTCACTGCTTT
>CALUTG010000088.1 GCA_944323615.1 Candidatus Gastranaerophilales bacterium | reverse complement strand
ATTTTCTGTAAAAGCATGACGACAAGGTTGTTCAGTTCCCGTGGCGAAAGGTCGTCAAGCAGTTCCCTGGCAAGTTCAGCCTTGCGGTCGATGACCTGCTCGACTTCGATTTCCTCCGTGTATTTGAGAAGCCCCCACAGGCGGCGTTTTTCAGTTTTCTGCCGGGTCTTGACAGTTTCTGTGAGGTTCTTTGCACCAAGCAGCAGGATAGCGGCTATATCGCCCAATGGCCGGCACTCCTTGGCTATTGACAGGCTATCCTCGACAAGCCTTTCGGGGTCAAGTTTCGCATGCGGAAGGAGCGATATGGCCTCCGATACGAGTATCAGTGTCGCGGTGCTTGCAGGGGCTGCGGTGTATTTCTTCCCTCCGACGGTCACCTCAATCGGCTTCTGGAGTATGGTGTCGGAGACTTTCTGTTCTGTGGTCTTCATCATTACAGTCTTTTGGTTTGGTGCAGGAGGGGGATTCGAACCCCCGCCTCAAGCCGTAAGGCCTGCGAGCTTCCATCTGCTCCATCCTGCTGCTATCGCTATCTGTCAACCCTCGTCCGGGAAATCCTCGCTCGGTTTCATCTTCTTGACAGATTTTCCTGTCTTCGGCTTCAGTACCTTGGCGACATACTTCATCAAAATACCGTCAGCGGAAGAATAGCTCTCCTCGACGCGGAGTGTTGAGCGGTCAATCTGGATTGCCTGGGCATCCTTGTCCTGCGGCTCGACGCGGAAAGCGTGTTCTCCCGCAATCACGCCGTCGTCATCCTCGAATGGAGGTTCTTCATCTTTCTTGACGAACAGAGTGAACTCGAGTTCATGTGTGACCTTTGCTGCCAAATAGTCCACAAGGGCACCACCCTCCTCTTTGGCCTCTTTTGCCGTCCCTGCCGTAGGGACAAGCTGCGTCGTATCTTCTTTAGGCGTAGGCAATTCCTCCCACTCTCCAGACGGTGCTCCGGCTGTGGATGTCGCGTGGAAAATGTCGCATTCGCCCCAACTCAGTACAGACATAATTACTTGAATTTTAATGGTTAATACTTCATCTTATTGGAGCATCGTCATCACCGAAATACTCGTATTTGAGTTTTACGACGATGAAATGCTGGTGTATATCCGGCTCTTCCTCGGTATATATGGTCTGCTGCAGCCTGAACTTGTAGCAGGACCTGTCGGTGGTCAGACCGTCCACCCACTCCTGGGCGAGCCGCTCTATTGTCTCCGTGCGCTCTCCGTCCTCGACGAGAACGCCGTTCTGATACGGGTCAATGTCAGGGACATAGATATTCACGGTGACGACCCCGGTCTGGATCTGATCCGGCAGGCCTGTGGTAAAGATCACGACGGCATCTTCAAGGCGGCTGTCTCGCGGACGGTATCCGCTCCGATAAACATCGCCCGAAACCATCGAACAAAGGGCGCTGCCTTTCAACAGCCTGTAGATGTCTCCCTGAACCTGCTTTGATGTCTTTGCCATAGTTCCTGCTATTTGTTAAATCCGAGCTGCTTCAGCATCTTTGGAACAAGCCGGTCGGCGAGCAGTTCCGAACTGTCAAGGACATTGTACCCCTTTGCGGACACATACGAGGCGTAGTTCATACCGGCAACGACGATAAGCACTATCCCTTTCGGGAATTTCCCGGCAAGGGAACGGGCATACGACAGCCCCGCCGTCCTGCCCTCATTGTTCCCGTCAGGTTTCCCGAATTCGCTTGCCTTGTAAACCTTGCCGTCGACGACAACTACATAGCCGACGGAGCTACGGAGGTTTTTCGTCCTGTCCGTGTAGGAACCGTTATCGATAGCCTCGTTGCGCACCTTTTCCCCGATTGCACAGAGGTTATAGATTATGGCCTCTTTCAGCCGGTTCATCCGTTCCTCGATGTAATCGTCAATCTTCGACTGCGGTGTTATCTGTCTTATGGGCATGGTATCAAGTTATTTATTGCTGATTCGGCGTATATGCCGTTTTCTTTTCGTTGTCGTATGTTTGGCCGAATAGGATTTTTTAGCCCGGCATTCGGGCTGAATGCCTGTTCAGACCAAAATCCTCAATTCACAGACTGCCTCCAGCGGCTCAATCTCCATAATCGAGAACTCCCCGACGATGTCCCCGGCGAGGTCTTTCAACCGTATCTGTTCGGCGGCAAAAGGCTGTTCCTCAATCAGCACAGTATATTGTGCCGTCGTGAAGTGCTCGCCGTTCACCCGTCCGAGCCAGTTATGCTTGTTCGCCGAGTATTGGCAAGGGATCGGGTCGCTCCATGCCACGGAAGTAGGTCTGCCGGGGTAACCTGTTTCCGGGTCAATCTCTCCGACTGTCTTCCGCTTTACTTCGATTGTGCCGTTCTGGATAATCATAGCCTTGAACCTTTGTATCCGTAAATAGGCTTCGGAGTTCCCGCCTCGTTGTCAGCTCCGAAATCTCTGTATAGGCTGTTCGCGCTGTTCCGGAACTCCTTGCGCTGCTCATCAGTGAACGAATAGGACTGTCCGCCCTGTGTTACATCCGGAGCTCTTGACAGCCACATCAGGAGGTCGGCGACGGTAAGGTTGTATTCCTTGCTTTTCTGGACATCTCCGGTCGCATCATCTGCCAGCTGCAGCCCACGCTTTTCAGCAAGGGAGATCAGCGTGCGGAGCGGAACAGGATAGGCGTTCACGCCTTTCAGTGATTCGAGAACTGTCTCCATAGGCGGCTACTCCCAGTCCTTTGCATCGGTCCTGATATACATGTTGCGGTACGCGGTGTCAAAAACAGGTACTGCATCCGCCTGCCCGATAGTCACCTCGCTCTGCGGCTCTATTGTTCCGTACTTCTTGACGATAGTATGGGCGCGTTCGGCCCGGAGGATGAGGTCGCTGTTTTCCTGCAGGATGTCGTATTGCGTAGTTCCGATGCGCTCGCTCTCTGTCAGCACCATACGGCAGTTATCGAACGGGTTGCCGGAAGTCTGCGTCCCGTCTGAAAACTCGCGAGTGATGGTCTGGTCGATGACCCGTATCTGAATACCGTTAAGCCAAGCCTGCTTTGCCAGCATAGCATTGACCTGCGTGAGATCCGGAGTCTGTGAGATACCGAGGGCGTTTGACGCGAAAGATGCGCACGCCTTGATAATCTGGTCGGACGAAGCAATCTTGTAGAACTCGTCGAGGTTCACGTAGGCGAACTTCGGATTGAGCTTGTTGTCTTTCGCCGTCTTGATGAGTTTTCGGAGGTCGCCTATGATGTCAGCCGAAGAACCGTTTGACCAGTCGGAGCTGGACTTAACTTTCATTTCGGGGTCGACATCGTAGTCGAGATCGAATTCATTTGCAAATGTGGCGTTGGTGGTCGTCGTGAACTCCAACTTGCCGGCTCCCGACAGGAGCTTGAGGGCGATGTATTCGAGCTCGGACTGGACACCGTTGAAGCAGAAATCGACATCGGCTCCCCAGTACTGGACGAGTCTTGTCGCATCTTCATCCCGCGCAAATGCCAGTTCTGTCTGGTATTCCTTGATCTCGCGGCGGGTCATCTCGCGGCTGATTGAGATGAACGGGATGTCACCCTTTGCACTTTCGAAGATAGGCCTGCGCTTCCTGACAATTGTCGCATTGTCTGAATGCAGGTCGGCGGCGACATTCTTCTTCTCAAGCTGGTTTGCCAGAGTACGCCATACGAAGCCGTTCACTTTCCTGACAGGGAAAAGCGAACCGAAATAGAACGGCGTAGCGTCGGCAGTATTCAGACGGGACTGAACCATCTGCTGGGTCAGGCCGTGGATAAGTGTGTTTACTATTGTTGCCATGGACTGTCGCTTTTAGTAGTTGATGATACCTGTGAGGTGCTTGGCTATGCACTCCGGGAGCGGATTGCCTTTTGTCACGCCGATAAGCCATGCGTCAGTGTCGACGTTTTGCCCGCTGATCACCGGTCTTCCGGTACCGACGACCGCAAGCGGAGTGTATTTCATCTTTGATGTGGTGCTGGAGGATTCCGCAGCGGCCTCGATAAGGAACCCGCCCTTGGCGATTGCCTTAAGTGTCGTTGCAACCGTGATTGTGTCATACTCTTTGCTGCCTGTCCTGTCAATTGCTGTTATGGCATAGGCCAGGCCTCCCTCATTGGTCATCACATAGTCTCCCTCCTTGAAATTGTGCAGCTTCTTGACCTTGATAGCCGTTTCAGATGCCCCGACCTCGGCGGCAACTTCCGCGAACTTGACAACATGGCAGATGCCGTTATCCGGTGCACTCAACACTGCACCCTCGCGAAGATAATCGCCTCCGAGCTCTGACACCTTCACAGACACTCCGCCCCTGATGTCAGCGACCTTGTGCTGGAATACGCGAGGAACTCTTGTGTCCTTGCGTCTCTGGACTGTCATACTCATTGTCTTCGTAATTTAGAATAGTTAAACATTAGAACGGCTGACCCTCTTTTGGGGCACCGTCACGACGGGCGATTGCCTCCTCCTGTTCCTTTGTCAGCGCGTCCCCCTGGTTGCCCGTGCCGCTCTGTACGGTGGGCTTTCCGAAAACAGCCCCTTTCGCCTGTATCGCGTTGGCTATACCGTCCACTTCGGTTGTGATTTCCCCGACAAGGGTACTGAACTGCTCGTCGGTCAAATTGTCAACAGGTGTCCGCTCATAGCCTTTGCGGAGATCCTCCGGCAGCTTCGCGATGATTGTTTGAAGTTGCTGTCTGCGTGTGGCGGTTGTGCGCTCGATATCCATCTTGTTCAGCCGCTCTGACATTGCCTTGTTGCTGTCAATGAGCGCCTGTGCCCAAGCCGGAACCTGTTCCTGCGCACCCCCTGTGTTCTGCTGCTGTGCGGTTGTGCCTCCTGCCTGGCCTCCAGCAGTTCCTGCACCCCCGTTTGGCTCGACCTTCTGTCCGTCTCTCAGTCCGTACTTTGTTTCATAGTTGTGGACTGCCGTCTGCTGGGCTTCGGTCGCACGGCTGTCGCCGTAGCTTTCGATAATCTCTATGAATTCCTGCGTCACCCCCGCGACAGCGGTTGTGAGCTGCTCCTGTGTCGTGACAGTCTTGGCGAGCTTGTCGGCAATCCTGTTCAGGACAATGGCGTTGACCCCCGGAAATTTGGCTTTCAACGCATTCAAAATCTGTTCTCTCATATTGATATTGAATTAACTGTTCGTATAATTACGACAAAAGTAATCAAATTCTACAAAGCCGATTATATTATAATCAGATTTTCGATAAAATTTTTCTTATATGGCAGATATTTATGTTTTTATGATATTCAGAAAGATACAGTCAATAAAATTTTATAAAAGCGAAAATTTAACTGAAAAGGATAAAAATAATTGGAAAAGTGTGTTATTTCAAAAATACTTCACTTATATTTGCATCGTGATTACAATGTAATCAGATTGTAACATAAAAATGACAGCAAAAATGAAGACAATGACACTGGCGTACAGCTCAAAGGAAATAAACAGGAACTTCAGGATCAAGGTTTCCGGGATAGACAGCGAGGGGAATAAAATCCACACCCTTGTAGGCGTGACCGGAGCGATGAACCTGATAGGGGTCGAACTGCTGAACAAGTTCCTCAAAAGGGCTTTCGAATGTATGGACGATGTTTGTATCTGCAAGCTGCGCCGGGGATTGAAGTTTTCGTTTTATGCCAAATAACAGGAGGACAAGGACATGACAAAAGACACGACAATCGAGGACGCATACCTCGCAGGGTTCGAGCCGAGTTCGGACGACCTTTCAGACAAAGACCTGTATGCGGAGGCACTGGAATATTTGAGAAATCTGACAATTCTATAACAAACTAAATTTCAACATTATGGCACAGACAACCGAATTACAGCAAGGATTGAACGAAGTTGTGATGAACAAGGTTCATCGGATGATTGACGGCAAGGCCGTCGGAGTAAGGGCTACAATGGAGCGCCTCGTGAACGAGGGCAAGATCGCCCAGGACTATATCGCGCCGATCGGCGTGAACCTCAAGATGAACGACCACAGCCCGGTAATCACATTCAGCGGCGAGGACAGCCTGCAGATGAACATGCCGGACGGGAAGTTCTCCATCCATGACAACGCCATAGGACAGCTCGCTGACAGGATGGGCATTCCGTCACGATACCTGCGTGGGCTTGCATCCGGCGAGCCTTGGGCGAAACACCTCGCGGCGACACTGCTCAACGAGCACAGCGGCTGGACACAGCGCAGCCGGGTTCTCGTCAGGACGGTCGGCCGGCAGGTAAGGGGCGTTTTGAGCGACAGCTACCGCCGGCTGAACAGCGTCGAGATACTGACGGCCTTTGTGCAGGAGGCGGCGGAGCAGGGCGCGGTCATTTCGGACGCATACATGAACGACACGAAGATATGGGCAGAGACCATACTGCCGACACCGATCACCGTCCCGACAGCCAAGAACGGCGATGTAATAATCTTCGCCGGGGCGAGGTTCAGCACCTCGGACTATGGGGACGGGGCCGTTGACATGAGGGCTTTCCTGCTGAACGGAGCCTGTCTTAACGGCATGGTGCGCGAGAGCGTGATGAAGCAGGTACACCTCGGCTCGAAACTCCCGGATAATCTCCAACTGTCACAGCAGACCTACGAACTCGACACCAAGACAACCGTGTCGGCAGTGCGCGACCTGACAAAAGGTCTTTTCAGCAAGGACAACCTGATGCAGAAAGCCTATGAGATACAGGGTGCAAGCGAGATTGAGGTCGATTTCGAACATGAACTGAAACGCCTGACACGAGACGGTGGCCTGCTCAAACAGGAGGGCAAGGAAGTCGAAAAAATCCTCATGCGCAACGATCCGGAGGACGGCGTTCAGGGCGGAGCGACACTCTGGAAACTGACGCAGGCTATTACAGCCCACGCGAGGGAACTGACGCCGGAGCGGAGCCGCGAGCTTCATGAAATATCGGGGCAGCTGCTTAACCGTGTAAAAGTAAATGCGTAACATAACAATTGCCCGGCAGACAGCCGCAAAACAGGCTCTGCCGGGCTTAAAACATTCAAACAATATGGCACAGGAATTTGAATTCGAGGAAAACCAGAACAACTACGGCGTACTTGACTACAGGAACGCCCATACACTGAAGCGGTACAGAGAACTCTGCGACGAGCGCAGCAAAGTCGATGTCAAGAAATACGACTGTTTTTTCGCTTTTTCCGACAGGCAGTTCGCGGAGGGGATGAAAACCATACGCCCGTTACGGGAGGGCGAGAAACTCGTTTCAATCGGCGCAGGAGGGTACGGAACAAAGGATGGGGTGAAACGCCTGTATGAATTCTATGACTCAATCGACGACAAGATCCGCTCCGAATGCAACCCTCAGGAAGTGTATGTCTATGAGTACAACAACCATGAGTGCTGCATAGACTGGGACGGGGATTTGAACGCCATACGCATTATTGCCTCCGTGTGGGGCGATGATGTGGCCCGGACAATCCACCGGAAGAACGGCTTTTATCCGATTGACAGGCTTTTCACATAGTTATCGGCAACGATAATATCATTATCGCCGCGATATTGTTTTTACAGGTAATGAGAACACTGCTTTTTGACAGAAAAACGGGGAAAATCAGGGAAAAAGTCCGACCACCGTAAAATGCGTTTTCGCTAACGATAATCATTGTCTTTGTTGGTTGTCGTTAGCGGAAATTGTTTCTCAAACATATTTCTCGTTGCGATAAGTGAAAATTTCAAGAGTTTTCCTCACGCGCGAAAAAGGATAGTAAAAGAAAGGATAAGATATAGAAAAAAATAATACTTCGTATTATCAAAAAAGACCCTGACGGGTCAGGCGACCGGGCCTGTTTTTCTCGGGTGAGTGGTAACGCCTGATGCACACAGGGCAAAAAACGGAAAAGACAATGGCAAAGAAACAGTACAAAATCAGGGCAAGGCTCGTGTTCAACGGGCAGGTCATGGTATCGGCGCACAGCCGACAGGAGGCAGAGGCGATAGCGGAGAAAAGCATCGGCGGGACGCTCGGCAAGGTAGAGGTTCAGCCGGAAGCCGAGGATCGGATACAGGACTGGGATTTCTCATTGCATGGGGAGGCCGTCATAAACCGTAGGCAGGAGGACGAGTGATGGGGTACAAGGATTGTTTTTACAGAGTTGAGTTCAAGGAGCCGCCCATTGAGGGGGACGATCGCACAGAGTTCTACTTTTCGAGCCTCGCTGCAATCTACGAACAGTTCACGCCGGAGCAGGTCGGCTGCAGGGTTGCCCGGCTGTGGAACATCGGAGTATCCGACGGTGCCCCTTACCGGGGACGCAGGTGTTTGATAACAAAAGAGACAATCCGCCGGAAGTCACAAAATAAAGCCGCGACAGCGGCCTGTAATCTTCCGGACAATAACTTGCCCGAGTGCGAAAAGTAAAGCCGAAATACGGCGTATTTTATGAAAATAACTAAGTTTGCAAGTGAAACCGGAATAATATGGCAGAAGAGTTAACAACATTGATGCACAGCGAATTTATCGGCGATGAAATTCCGCTTGGCGACTTGAAAATAATGGGAGTGTATGGTGCAATTCGCAGAGGGCTTACAAAAACTGAAGCCCTCCGAGAATATGACATATCTGAAAAAGAATATGATCAGAACATAGAGAGGGTCTTAAAAGCCTAAATATTGCTCAAATATCTTTCTTGCGGCAGTGTCATAAAGGTCAATTATACCCTCCCAGTTGGAGTTCAACAAAAGTTCTTTGCCCCACGGCTGTTCCGTAAGCAACCTCATCGGGAACGGTTCGGACGGGGCAAAGTTTTGTTTTTTGTACCACGATTTTATAAATTTATCAGCCTTTTTGCTGATACTTATGTTATTGCAGGATGAAATACAGTTCAAGGCCTCATCCATGTTCTTTGCGCTAAACCCATATCTTGCCCAGGTATAACCTCCGACATCTATGTTGGCCTCAACTGTTATGTACCGTATGCCCATTTGCCGATATTGATTGTAGTAAAGCCTAAAAACCTCTTTTGACAATCCTTTCCCTTGATATTTTTTGTTGATAACAAAAAAATCGTGATGAACTTCAATGGCTCCGCCCCGTCTTCTAAATGTCCTGACAAGAGAAAACCCATTTCCACCAAAAAGCAAATT
>CALUTG010000087.1 GCA_944323615.1 Candidatus Gastranaerophilales bacterium | reverse complement strand
GTTAAAGCTGATTATGTAACACCATCAGCAAAAGAAAAAATTGAAGCAGCAGGCGGAAAGGTTGAATTAGTATAATGACTGGCGGAATTAACTCGGGCAAAATGAGAATGCCTACCACGGCAGATTTGATGTCTATGTGGAATGCATCAGGATTAAAGGAAAAATTGATTTTTACATTCCTTATGCTTCTTCTTTTCAGACTCGGTATTCACTTGCCGTTGTTTGGTGTGAATAATGAATATTTTTCTAACCTAGCAAGCCAAAATAATATTCTCGGATTTCTGGACTTATTTGCAGGCGGTGCTCTTAGAAAAGTATCTATTTTTGCCTTAGGTATCGGGCCTTACATTACTTCATCAATTATTATGCAGTTGATGGCTGTAATTATACCGGCTCTTGAGAAGTTACAGAAAGAAGACGGCGAAGCCGGCAGAAGAAAACTTTCACAGTATACAAGAGTTTTCACGGTTGTGCTTGCCGCATTTCAGGCAATGATTTTCATGGCATTTATGGCTCATACAAATGCTATAACTGCCGGGGTTAATCACACAATGTTCTATATCTCGTCTGTATTGACACTTACAGCAGGTTCAATTCTTGTTATGTGGATGTCAGAATTAATAACAGAAAAGGGTATCGGAAACGGCGGCTCTTTGATAATCTTTGTAGGTATCTTATCCGGAATTCCTCTGTATTCTTCAAGAACAGCCCAGATGATTGCCGGAACTCCTTCTTTAGGATGGAATTTGGCTTTATTGTTGGCTATCTTCTTTGTAACAATGATTTTCATTGTTATTATGCAGGAAGCTATAAGAAAGGTTATTATAGTTAATCCTAAAAGACAGGTAGGTAATAAAGTCTACGGCGGGGTAAATACTTTTATTCCGTTTAAGCTCAATCCGGGCGGTGTAATGCCAATTATCTTTGCGGTAGCGATTCTTTTGTTCCCGTCTACTATCTTGAGCCTTGTAGGTCAGGCAAACCTTCCTGAGGGCTGGATTTTGAATACGGTTACCACTTTAACCAAATTCTTTAATCCGAGCGGGCTTACATATTATGCTATATATTTTGTAATGATTGTTGCATTAACTTTCTTTTATGCATCAATCATGCCGAATATGCAGCCAAAGGAAATTGCTGATAACCTTAAGAAGTATGGTTCATCAATTCCAGGGGTTAAACCGGGAAGACCAACGGCAGATGCATTAGATAAAATCCTAACCAAAACTACTTTCATAGGTGCTATGGGATTAGGAGTAATAGCTCTTGTTCCTGCTTTTGCAAGTTATATCACAGGTATAACAACTCTGCAAGGTATCGGAGCAACCTCTCTAATTATCATGGTTGGTGTAGCGCTTGATTTAATAAATCAAGTTCGAACGCACCTTTTGGCAAGAAATTACGAAACATTCTTAAAAGAATAAATAAAAGGAGGTTTTTAAAACCTCCTTTTTTATTATTAAGAGTTGTAACAAAATGGGTAAGCTCTGAAATCGGAATAAAAAAATATACTTTATTAATATACAAGAGAGAGCATTAACAAATACGTTAGAGAGAGTGAGAAAATTTTACAAGAGTCCCGAAAACGGGACTTTTGTTATAGTTAAAAATAAAAAAAAGCAAGGATAAAAATCCTTGCCCTCTTTTAGAGTAAATATATATAGTGTTACTTATTATAGTAAGTTCAAAGCGATGCTTGGGGTTTGGTTTGCAGTTGCTAATAATGTAGCTGCGGCCTGCTGCAGAATCTGAGATTGAATATAATTTGAAGATTCTTCAGCTATGTCAGCATCTCTAAGAGTTGATAATGATGATGTAATATTTTCAGATTGTACATCAATTGATTCTACTGCTGATTCAATTCTGTTTTGAGCAGCACCAAGTGTAGTTACACGACCTGAAATTTCGTTGATTACTTCATCAATTTTATCAAGCATGTCGCTCTGACCGCCATGAATTGTGCCGTCAGCTCCGATACCAGAACAATTTTGTGCTATAGTTTCAATATTGTCGCCAAATAGGGTTGCGACATCTGCTTGTTTAAATAAATCTTCACTTAGAACAATCTGGCTGTCTTCAGAGCTGTATAAGCCTACCTGAAGAGCAATTTCTCCCATAGAGCCGTCCATCATTTTCAAGCCGTTAAATTCGCAGTTTGCAGAGATACGATCGATTTCTTCCAATCTGGCTGTAATTTCTGATTGGATAGCTTTTAATGATTGTGACCCATAAGTTCCGTTTGCAGCTTGTTCGGTCAAATCTCTTACACGTTGTAAGTGAGATGTTAACAGAGAATAAGTGTCTTCTAATGTTGTTAACATGTCTGCACCTGTTGCAGCGTTGTCTGCGGCTACGTCTAAAGAGCCCAATTGGGTTTCCCAGTTAGTAGCAATTGAATAACCTGCAGCGTTGTCTGAAGCGTGGTTAATTTTGTAACCTGTTGTCATTCTTTCAATAGCTTGGTTCAAAGATGAAGTTGCTTTGCTCAAGTTTGATTGTGCTACGAGTGACGAAATGTTTGTGTTAATTGTAAGTGCCATTTTCATACTCCTTTCTGGCCTTTGCATCCTACCGATGCTTCCTTGCATCATTTATATTTTCTTAATTCCACATTTTTGGATTTTAATAACACTTTTTTGAAAAATTTTTACAATTTGTTACAATAGAGGTCTG
>CALUTG010000086.1 GCA_944323615.1 Candidatus Gastranaerophilales bacterium | reverse complement strand
GTGCAGCCTCATCCGATAAGACAACAAACCCATGTGCAAATCCTTCCGGAATATAAAGCATATGTTTGTTTTCTTCGCTGAGTTCTACCCTTATATATTCTCCGAAAGTTTTTGAGTTCTTTCTTATATCAACAGCCACATCATAAATTTTACCCCTCGTGCATCTTACAAGCTTTGCCTGCTCAAAAGGCGGTGCTTGGTAGTGCAAACCTCTCAAAACACCTTTTGAAGATTTGGAATGATTATCTTGTCTAAATTCAGTATTAATCCCGCCGGCAATAAACTCTGATTTTTTATAAGATTCCATAAAAAATCCTCTGTTATCGCCGAACACTTTAGGCTTAACAAGTATAACTCCTTCAATTCTCAGTCTTTCAAATTCAAATGGCATAATTGGATTATACCATAAAACAGGATAGAATAAAGAGCAAAAAAATATGCGCTTGGCGCGATTCGAACGCGCGACCTATCCCTTAAAAGGGGAGTGCTCTACCTGCTGAGCTACAAGCGCATATTTTATTAAATTTACCGCAAATACTTCGGCTATTTGAGTCTTCCGACCACAAAAAATATGTTATCAGGAACATATTTTAGTGTCAAGAGTTTTGTTTTGACCAGAAATTTCATTTATTATATCGGATATTTCATCTGATATATCGGCCTTAGAAGAAATCATTTCTCTGACAAGTTTTGCGAACTCTGCTTTTTTAAACTCATGCAGTCCCTTTGTCTTGAATAATTCTTCTAAGACTTTTGCCGCCGGAATATCTGACGGTAAGTCCGTTTCTGATATACTTAAAAAATTCCTAAAATGAGAATTCACAGTCTTAACAATTAATGATTTTGGAAGCAAATCTTCAAACTCGCCGCACGATACTAGATGAATCCTGTCACAGGCGCGGAGTTTTGGTTCAATTTGCCTGATATTTTCCTCTGCATCACGGTCAAGGAGTACAAAAACCGGTATTTTAAGCTCCTCTGCCAGCTTGTAATACATTTTTACAACCTGATTTTTACCTCCGGCAGCAATTACCTGAATACCGTTTGAATAAAAATCATAGCCTAAAAACTTTGCAAATGCCGGCAAAAGAATCTCTTCCGTTATACCTTCGACCAGAATAACATTCTCTATAGGAAACTTTAATAAATGCAGACTTCTGTTTAGTTTTAAATCTCCATCCTCTCCCAAAAACTTAAGCCATTTCAAATTTACAGGAAGGTCTTGAGGTAAAACTTTCAGCGCAGCTTTATAATTAATTTTATTCTGCAAAAGTAAATTCACATTACGGTCATTTATAAACACACTGTTTTCGTATTCTGCAAGTTTTGTATTAATAGATAAATCTACCGGCTCACCCAGTGTAAGATTAAAAATATTTGAAACCAATTCAGCAATATCAGAATAACACATTCTTTCTATGTCATTTTTCCTTAATGAAGGCTCAAGAAGGTTTGAAAGTATTATATCACTGAATACTCTTAAGTATTTATCTTTTGTTTTTTTAAATCTTGTTAACCTGTCTAAAGATATAATTATCTGTTCTTCTGTTAATTTTTTATACTTCATTTGTAAATATTTTATAATTATTTGTAAAAATTATCAAATCTCTGTATCTATTAAAAATAATTATTTATAACCAAAGTATATATTTTTTATCTCTCAATTTTTGTAAAGTTTTGTAACAAAATTCCCTCAAACCTGCAATTTGCCGTTTTAAATATACTTAATATATATAAGAGTATAAAAAGTATAAGGACTGAGCAATGGCATTCTTATTATTACTACACGAAAAATTAAGATTGCAGCGAAAGATCAACAAATTGACCTTACGCCAGCTTAGAGCATCCAGCAGTAAAGAGCGGATTACTAAGAACATTTCTCGTGTCCAAAAAATGTACGCAAGCAGACAGACTCAATTGCAATCACAAGCTAAAATGATGCAGAGTCAGGCTACAGTTGCATTTCAGAATATGTTTGGTTTAGGGGTTAATTCTTTCAATCCGATGAACTTCACCGGTATGAATGGTTTTGTTATGAACGTTATGGGCACTATGCTTATGGGTGAAGGTAATCCGACAGGTGCTCTTTCACAAGAACAATTCCAGGATATGATGACTCAGTACCAAACTACAGGTGGTACATTTAAAGATCCAGATGGCAAATACGTTAATGGATATACAGAAGACCAAGTAAAAGCATTTATGTATGCAATGAGACAGGGTCAGGCAATGCAGCAGCAAGCCCAGATGATGTCTCAACAAATGAGTCAGCAATATCAAAACAATGTTTCAATCTGGTTACAAGCTCAAGAAGCAGCATTAGAAGAAGAACAAGATGCAGCACTTGCACCTTTAGAAGCTCAAGAAACAGAAATGGATCTCGAACAACAAAGCTGCGAAACCCAACTGGCAGATGCAAGAGCAAGACTCGAATCTATCAAACAGGCTTGTTCAGAAGGAATCAAAGATTCAGCTCCAACCTTCGGTCTCGGTTAATAATAATTTCAATTATAATAATCAAAAATCCGGCTCTAAACAGCCGGATTTTTTATGGCTGAAACAATGTAACGAAATGTAACGATTTAGATAAAATTATTAAAGTTTGTGGGAGAAAATGCCGTAAATAAGGATAAGGGACAAACAAAAGGACGATTAAAAGCAATGGGAATGGCGGCATCACAAGCACGCTTGCTGGCAATAACAGCAAGGATACATGACGTAGAGTACCAATCGCAGGCAATTCAGAATGCGAAGGTACAGTTGTCAACGCAATCCGACCAGGTATATCAAGAATATCTGGACGCATTGAGTGCCACGACCTTAACCATGGAATCAATAGACCCTGCATC
>CALUTG010000085.1 GCA_944323615.1 Candidatus Gastranaerophilales bacterium | reverse complement strand
GATAACGTAGTTATGGAAGTTGAACTTATCGCTCCTGTAGCTATCGAAGAAGGTATGAGATTCGCTATCCGTGAAGGTGGTAGAACAGTTGGTGCCGGTGTTGTTGACAAAATTATTGCATAATATTGGTAATTAACATGTATTAAAGGGTCGTATCAGATGATACGGCTCTTTTTTACTTGGTTAATGCATGATATAATAAACTTGTTAACAGATAGAGGTTTTAATATGAAAAAGATTTTAGTTTTAGCTATAGCTTGTTTATTTGCAGGGACACTTTGTACTTTTGCTATAAATTTTTCCCTTTCGGATGGTGGTTTTGGATTGAATGCGGATGTAGTAAAAGAGGGGAATAATGTTCGTTTGAAGTACAAAATTAAAGGAATGAATCAGGTGTCTAATGTTACTGAAATTTCTGAAGAACAGAAAGAAACTCTTTCCGCTGTTGGAGACGTAGATTTTGATATTCTGGCTAGCTGTAACGAACCCAAAGTGAAAATTTTATCGATGACTATTTACGGTACAAACGGGAAGCTTATGAGTACGCTTTCTGATACGGATTGGGTAACTATGGAAGATCAAGACGATATAGCTAAATTAAAAGAAATTTGCTCTAAACTCTAAAATAAAAGATAGTTTTGAGCGGTATTCGTTATATGCGTTTTTTTGTATCCTTCTGGAATTGTAACTCTTACAAATTCCGTACTTTTTCTGAGCCCGCTTAAGCCTATAATAATTTTGTCATGGTTAAAGAAATCTTTGAAAAATTGCATATGTAAATCCTCTCTGATGTGTGGTATAATGTCTATATCGTTTTAATGAATTAGATTTAATTGTCAACATAAGGAGTGAAAAATGGGAAAAGTAACTAAAGATATGGGCATTTTAGATATTGTTCAGCAGTATCCGCAGACAGTTGAAATTTTCCAGAAATACGGAATGGGATGTTTAGGCTGTGCGGCTGCAAGATTTGAAAACCTTGAGGCAGGAGCAAAAGTTCACGGTTTTAATCCTGACGATATGGTTAACGATATTAACGCACTTATTGGTGAATAAGGTTTAGGCAGGGGCGAAGCCCTCTAAGGGCTTCGCCCCTCAGTATAATTATAGGAGTTTTATATGCACTTATGGGAGTTATTAGCAGTTTTGGGAATCGGATTTTTGATTCTTGAAATGTTTACACCGAGCATGTTTTTTCTGAATTTTGCCTTGGCATCTTTTATATGTGCTCTCGTTTCCGTTTACGAAAAAAATCCATATATTTTGGTTGGTGTATTTTTTGTGTTTTCTTTTCTTTCATTTTTATTTTTGCGGCCAATTCTTGTTAAAAAGTTTTGCAAATCAAAGGAGACAGGACTGCAGAGTAAATATATAGGTGCAATTGCTAAGGCCGAAGAAGATATTAATGAATATACCGGTGTGATTTCAATTTACGGAGAAAGATGGGATGCCAGAAGCGAAAATAAGACGGTTATCCCGAAAGGAAGCGAAGTCAAAATTGTCAGAAATGAAAGTATAATAATGTATGTAGAAGCTTTAGAAAAACAGGGAGAGGGTTAATGTTTACATTTTCAGTATTTTTAATTGTATTAGCGGTATTATTTGTCGCAAAGGGCGTAATTATTGTACAGCAGGCAGAAGTTGTTATTGTTGAAAGATTAGGTAAGTTTGACAGGGTGTTGGAATCCGGATTTAATTTTATTATTCCAATTATTGAGGCTCCAAGAGCTATTGATTGGAAGGTTACCCAGAAAGGGTTTGATGGATCTACTTATGCAATTATCCAGAAGAGATCTAAAATCGACTTAAGAGAAGCTGTTTATGATTTCCCTAGACAGAATGTAATCACAAAAGATAATGTTTCTATCAGTATTAATGCTCTTTTGTATTTCCAGATTGTAGATCCTAAATCTGCGGTTTATGAAATCCAAAATTTACCGGATGCAATTGAAAAGCTGACTCAAACAAACTTGAGAAACCTTGTCGGACAGCTTGATTTGGATGAAAGTTTGGTATCTCGTGATAAAATTAATCATGAACTGAGAGCTATTTTGGACGATGCTACTAATAAATGGGGGGTAAAGGTTAACAGAGTTGAGCTTCAGGATATTATTCCTCCTAATGATATTCAATCTGCAATGGAAAAACAGATGAAGGCTGAAAGGGATCGTCGTGCTGCAATTCTTGAAGCAGAAGGTTTGAAAAAATCAGCTGTACTTAAAGCAGAAGGAGAAAAGGAAGCTGCTATTAACAGGGCAGAAGGTGAAAAACAGGCAAACATTTTAAGAGCTGAAGGTATTGCACAGGCAAGAATTCTTGAAGCTGATGGTGAAAAAGAAGCTATTCAAAGAATTATTAATGCTCTTGCGGATAAAGGGCAGCCTGATAAGTATTTGATTGCAATGAAGTACTTAGAAACAATGAAATCAATAACAAGCGGAAAAGACAACAAGATTGTTTATATGCCATATGAAGCAACAGGAATCTTAAGTTCTGTTGACGGGATAAAAGAAATGTTTAACGGTACAAAATAAATTTAGTGTGAGGGTTTATTATGAGAAAAACATTATGTTTAACAATGGTGCTTGCCGGTTTGATTTCTGCCGCCCATGCATTTGATTACGAAACAACTGTGCCGCTTCCGGGGGAATCTATTCTGGATGAAAAAATGCAGACAGAAGTATTACAGCCGGTTTATGCATATGCTTTGAGAGTTGCGGCACCGGAGTGTCAATCTTTATCAATTATTGATACGAAGTTGTCAAAAGAAAGAGTTGATAACTCATGGCAGGAGATCTGGGTAGTAAAAGCTTGTTCTAAAAAAGCGGCAATCCCTATAAACTTTACTGTTAAAGAGGATAATACAACAGATTTTGCTATTGATCCAATTAATGTAAAAGTTAAAGACAAAGTTCCAGGAATGGTGATCACAAATTAAACAAAGAAAGCGGGCTTTTAAAGCCCGCTTTCTTTGTTTTA
>CALUTG010000084.1 GCA_944323615.1 Candidatus Gastranaerophilales bacterium | reverse complement strand
CACCGAAAAGCAGGCATAATACCATACTCAAGAGCAGTGCAACAGCAATCATTATCATAAACAGATCTCCTTGTTTATTTTTATCTGATTTTTATTATATCAAAAATTAATAAATGAAGTAATTTTGTATCAAGAGATTCTCTATACTTGATTAATTTACCCTCCTCGTTTAAAATTGCGTTATGAACCGTTTCAGCAGTGAAAATTTTGAAACATCCGCTCACAACGAAGAACTTGATTTTATTTTTCAGGATTCTGAAGATTTTGATGAGACTGTGTACGGAAATAGGGATTTAGCTCAGGATTTAAAGACATATTTTCGTCTTTTCAGGAAAAAATTCAATTCTGCACTCAGAAAAAAAAGTCAGAAAAATTTTACTAACATTATTTATCTTACCCTTGATTGCCCGCCTTACACACCAACATCCTGCCGCGGAGAATCTCCGCTTGAATACATAGAAGCAATGCGAAAACAGTATCCGGAAAAAGATATCAGAGTGCTTATTCCGGTTTATAATCTTAATGAAGAAAATACAAGGGCAAGAAAAAAACTTTGTGTCGGGTCTATGGAACTTGAAAGAACTTCAATAGGGTTTGAATTCTTTCTTCAGAACAGAATGAACGAAGCAGTACTTTACAGGTTTCCAAAAAATAATGAACACGTACAGGTTTACGGGATATATTCACCAAGTTTCTCTTTTTGCAAAGATATTCAGGAAATTTCACGGATTCAGCATTTGGCACCGTTTATAAAGGCCGCCAGAATATGTATAAGAAAATTAGGCTCGGAAAAATTCAAGCCGGATATTGTTCATTCGGAAAACATTCCTTTTTATTTGGGCGGAGAATTTGAAGCAAAACTCCCTTATCAGGCAAAAGTTTTTCAGATAATAAAAGATTTTACCCAAATTGATGTAATAAAGACGGAAGCTTTCTGGGCTGCGATTAATCTTGTTGATCAAGCCGGCATGAAAAAAATCTGCCGCGATAATACGGTAAAAAAATGTGTGGCGGCGCTTTTTAATCTGCATAATACAAAACGCTTTTATCAGATGAAAGACTGTCTGAGTTTTATCTATATGAATTACTATAAATTCAGAAAATTTATAGATAAGGGTGAAGATATTGACGAAAATATTATTTTTGACCGTTTGAATAAACGCATTCTTCAGATTTTTCCGCAGATGGCATTTGAAGACGACATTTATTTTAACCCGATGATGTATACCCTAAAGCGAGCGGATTTTTGGGCGGTGCCATCCAAAACTTATTATAAAGAAATTTTCGAAAACCCGCCGCTTTCCGGAAGAATGTTTAAACAAATTCTTAAAACAAAAGATAAAAGTTCCTATATATCTTTCGGAACAGAAATAAAATCTGAAAAATTATATCAGGATTTCGATTCTGCTAACTTCCGCGAAATGAGGAGAAAAAACAAAGCGGCACTTTTGAGAGAGTTAAGTATTGATAAGATTAAAACCAACTTTACGGATCCGACTCTTTTTAAAAGTCCGGAGGTAAAAATTCTCGGAAATCTTGATACTTTTTATGAGTCTCCTCTTTTCTTTGCTAATCCGAATACGGAAGTTTTTGCAAACGGAGTGGATATTCTTTTTAATACAATACTCAAGCTTTTTGAACTGCACAAAAATATTCAGGTGATTATTTGTATAAAAGACGGGTTAAAAGTTAAATTTATTCAATCCTGGCTGAATTTCTTAAGCGGAAACAGGTATTTAAACGGGCGTTGGATTTTTATTGACGGAGAGATTAATGAAGGTAAGTTTCTTGCGGGTTCTGATATGATTTTGCTTCCGAGAAGAGTCAATTCTACAAGTACTGAACATTTTCATGCAATGCACTACGGCTGTGTTCCGATTGCTTCAAGAAGCGGGATTTTGAACGATACAATATCGGATATTTTTGATGATATAACAAACGGCTGCGGGTTTAAAACAAAAACAACACTGCTTTGTGAAGAGGATTCTAACGAAATATTTCTGACACCTGTACTTAAAGCAATGAATATTTACCAGAACAATCCTTCAAGCTGGAATCTTTTAGTGAAAAACTGCATGAACTACGAGTCCGGTTGGAAATTTAAGATTTTAGAAAAGTATAACCGTATTTATGATGAGTTAATATAGGACTGTTATTGGTTCTATATATTGTTATAAAGTGTATTTTATGTTAAAAATAATCTACAAGGAGTATTTATGAATATCAGCCCTATCGCAAGTTATAAACAAAATAATAATCAGCCCTCTTTTCAGGCGGTTATTGAAAAATATGTCAAAGAAGCTCAAAATGACATAAAATATATCCAAAATGTAAGTGATAATTTGTTAACGAGGTTGAGCTATGATGTATTCTTTAAGAAAATATCAGCAGAAGATGGACTAGATACAATACGAGCCATAAAAGATCTATTGGGTGGGAAAATGGATGAAGGTTTTCAACATGTATTATCAGTTATAAAAAAAGATGCAAAAATGGAAAGACAAGAGCTACGAAGACAACAGAAGAAAAATAAAAAAACTACTTAATAGCTTTAGAAACCAAATAGCTTAATCCTGCACCAATCCCAAGACCCACAAGAGAACCAATAGGTCCAAAGAATGAACCTACCGTTCCGCAGATTGCGGTTATAGCTGTACCGGAAGTAAATCTTAAAGCCCCTTTCATTATTGCTTTTTCAGGCTTTTCGTTGTTCTTTATGGCATTTACTACCTGACAGGTCTCAATAGCTGCCGATACAACTAGTCCTATAACCGGAGTTCTTGTCATTGCCCTGGCTGTAAATTTACCCAATTTGCTCGGAGATTCAAAAACTCTGGCTCGAACATTTACTTTATTATAATCTGTTGATCTAGTATCTTTTATACTTGTTTTAATTTTTGTTTCCTTGATCTTAAAAACTTTTCCGAACTTTTTACCGAGCCTTGTATCCCATAAGGTTATATCTTTGTCTAGCAACCATTCCCCTACTTTCGGATTAGGACATTTAGGAGAGTTAGGATTAACATAGTCCTGCAAAAGAGTACCTCTAAAATATGAAAACGGATGCTGAGCTTTTTTGAAATATACATGTACTTTTCTTTTTCTTTATTTGCGAAGCAA
>CALUTG010000083.1 GCA_944323615.1 Candidatus Gastranaerophilales bacterium | reverse complement strand
TAGAAAATATCGTTTTGAATGGAGTTGATTTTATGGTTGATTTTGAAAAATTTACTAATTATTCGCAGGAGATTATATTTGCTGCAAATGCTAAAAAAGATTTTTACAAAAATACTGAAGTTCAG
Source organism: Candidatus Gastranaerophilales bacterium (assembly GCA_944323615.1). Lineage (GTDB taxonomy): Bacteria > Cyanobacteriota > Vampirovibrionia > Gastranaerophilales > Gastranaerophilaceae > CAG-196. The sequence continues at coordinate 3,068 of CALUTG010000083.1, read as the reverse complement.
CCTGAGCATATAGTTATGGCGATGATTGAGGATAAAGGTATCGCAAAGGATTACTTGGAAGAGCTCAAGCTCTTGAACCAGCATTTTATAAACGAGGTTGTTGCAAGGATTAAGTCTTATCCGACGATTTCAACTCCTCCATCATCCCAGCAGGTATTTTTATCCCGCGATACAAATTCCCTTCTAGAAATAGCAACGCAGGAAGCTGAAAGTCTGAAAGATGAATTTATCGGAATTGAATGCATTCTGCTTGCGATGACAAAATTGGAAGGTTCATTTATTCAGGATTTAATGCGCAAACAGGGGGTTAATACAAATTCTGTTTTGAGCGCGATGAGAAAAATAAGAGGTAATAAAAAAGTGGATACAAAAAATGCAGAAGAAAATATGAAGGCTCTTGAAAAATATTCAACCGACCTTACAGAGATGGCAAGAAAGGGTAAATTAGACCCTGTTATCGGTCGTGATGAAGAGGTCAGAAGAATTATTCAGGTGCTTAACAGAAGAACAAAAAACAATCCGGTTTTAATCGGTGAGCCGGGTGTCGGTAAAACGGCTATAGTTGAAGGTCTTGCCCAGAGAATAATAAGAGGCGATGTTCCTGAAAGCTTAAAAGACGTAAAACTTATTTCTTTGGATTTGGGTGCGCTTGTTGCAGGAGCTAAATTCAGGGGTGAATTTGAAGAACGTTTGAAAGCTGTTTTAAAAGAAGTTCAGGAATCAAACGGTGAAATAGTTATGTTTATTGACGAACTTCATACAGTTGTAGGTGCAGGTGCAACGGAAGGTTCAATGGATGCGGGGAACCTACTTAAACCTATGCTTGCAAGAGGTGAATTGAGGACAATCGGTGCTACAACTATTAATGAATACCGTAAGTATATTGAAAAAGATCCGGCTCTTGAGAGAAGATTCCAGCCTGTTATGGTGGATGAACCGTCTGTAGAGGATACCATCTCAATATTAAGAGGACTTAAGGAAAAATACGAAGTTCACCATGGTATCAGAATCCTTGATAGCGCTCTTATTCAGGCTGCAAGACTTTCTGACAGATATATAACTGACAGATTCCTTCCGGATAAGGCGATTGACCTTATTGATGAAGCGGCTTCCGCTTTGAGAATAGAAATTGATTCTATGCCGGAAGAGATTGATACTATGATGAGACAAAAGATTCAGCTTGAAATTGAACGTGAGGCTCTTAAAAAAGAAACTTCGCCTGAATGTATCGCAAAAATTGATAAATTAACCGCAGAGATTGACGATTTGGAAAGCAAAATTTCTAAACTGAAAGCTCAGTGGGAAGTTGAAAAAGAAAACATTTCGGGTGAAGCCGGTATTAAAGACGAAATTGATAAGGTTAAAAATAAAATTGCTGAAGCTGAAAGAAATACTGACCTTCAAACTGCGGCTGAACTTAAGTACGGCAAATTGATGGAGCTTGAAAAGAAACTCCAGTCAATGCAGGGTAAGGAAAGAAGCGAAAATCAACTTCTGAAAGAAGAAATTGACGGTGATGATATAGCCGAAGTTGTAAGCAAATGGACCGGTATTCCTGTTAACAAGCTTGTTGAAAGCGAAATGCAGAAACTTCTTAAGATGGAAGACGTTCTTCACGCCAGATTAATAGGTCAGGACGAAGCCGTTAATACGGTTTCTGATGCGATCCGTCGTGCACGTTCCGGTTTGAAAGATCCGAAACGTCCAATCGGTACATTTATTTTCTTAGGTCCGACCGGTGTGGGTAAGACCGAACTTGCGAAGACTCTGGCTGAATTCTTGTTTAATGACGAGGATGCGATTATAAGAATTGATATGTCCGAATATATGGAAAAACATAACGTATCAAGACTGGTCGGCGCTCCTCCGGGATATGTCGGGTACGAAGAAGGCGGACAGCTTACCGAAGCCGTAAGAAGAAAACCTTATTCTGTTGTGCTTTTTGATGAAATCGAAAAAGCACACCCTGATGTATTTAATCTTATGCTTCAAATCTTTGATGACGGAAGGTTAACCGATTCTAAGGGAAGAACTATTGATTTTAAAAACACAGTAATTATTATGACAAGCAATATCGGAAGCGATATTATCCTTGAAGACTCTCTGAATGCTGCTCTTAATCAGGGTAACTTTGATGAGACAAAAGATAAAGTTATGACCATAATGAGAGAAAAATTCAAACCGGAATTCCTTAACAGGGTTGATGAAATAATCTTCTTTAAGGCTCTAACTCTGCAGCAGTTGTCATCAATAGTTGATATTCAAATGGAACATTTGAGAAGCTTGCTCAAAGATCATAATATTACATTTGATATAACGGAAGATGCCAAAGAATTCCTTGCAACAAGAGGGTTTAATCCGGTTTACGGCGCAAGACCTCTTAAGAGAGTCATCAGGCAAATGGTTGAAAACCCTCTGTCTAAACTTATCCTTGCCCAGAAATTTACGGACGGCGACCATCTGAAGATTGATGTTAAAGATGATGAACTTGTCTTTGAGAAGTAAAGGGGTAAAGGGGTAAATATAATTAGTAGGTATAGCAATAAACTACTCCGCCAAATGTAAAAGTGGTAAAGGAGTAATAGGTATAAAACAGCGAGGGCGGAGCCGGAACGGCTCCGCCCTCGCTGTTGGTTGATTTGTATATTATAGTCCTTGAAGAAAAGAGGTGTTTATGCTAAAAATAATTACCAAGGAGTATTTATGAATATCAGCCCTATCGCAAGTTATAAACAAAATAATAATCAGCCCTCTTTTCAGGCGGTTAATATGAAGTATTTGGAAAGAGCGAAGAAAGAGATTAAAAGAAGAAATACAATAACAGGAGACTTGTTATGTTGTCTTAGATATGACGTCATTTTTAAAAATATTTCGTATCAAGATGGAGTGGACACAATAAAAGCTATACGAAAATTGTTAGAAGGTAATCCTGAAAATTGGAAAAACTGGGTTAATGAACTTGTCGGAGAATTCAAATATCTGGCAAAGAAAGAGCGAATAGAACAGCGCCGAGAAGCAAAAAAGCCTAAATCTTGTCAATAGCTTTGCATACTAAATAATTCAGTCCG
>CALUTG010000082.1 GCA_944323615.1 Candidatus Gastranaerophilales bacterium | reverse complement strand
ATTGTGTTGCAATAATGTTAGTGTAAGAAGTACATATCGTATGTCTAATAAGCAAGTACAATGGAATGTACGTTTTAGTAGATTAATTATCTCAAAGGATGAGAATTAAAATTTACTTGAACTGTGTAGAATCGTTAAAGAAGAGCATAGCTTATTAGTAACAAGGTTAGTACATATCGTTAATAAGAGAGTATAGTTATCCGGCATTGACCGGTTAAACAGGGGTGTTATTCACGGGAAACAAGCCCCTATAAGAACTGCGCACGGATGCGCGGAAGAGTGTAAATTAAACGTACGTATCGAAGAGAAAGGAGATCAAACAACTATGGCACTCACAATCAACACAAACATTTCCTCATTAATTGCACAGAGGAACCTTACAAGTGCAACAAATTCTATGAACCAGGCGCTTGAAAGACTAACCACAGGTTACAAAATCAACAATGCAAAAGACAATGCTGCAGGGTATTCAATTGCTAACATGTGGGAAACACAATTAGGATCTTTAGATGTTGCGGCAGATAACGCAGCAACAGGTATTGACCTCTTAACAACTGCAGAAGAAACATATCAGCTGCTAACCAGCCACCTGCAGCGTGTTAGAGACCTTACAGAACAAGCAGCTAACGGAACCTATGGTTCTGCATCAAAAAAAGCTATCCAATCAGAAATCAGTGCCAGATTAGCTGAAGTTAACCGTATTTCTGCCAATGCAGAATTCAACGGAATTAAGCTCATGGCATACAACCTGGATGGAACCGGAAATGAAGCCGTAGGTATTACGGAAGACGGTATTAACCTTCAAGTTGGTTTGTATGCTGATGAAAACAGTATTATCAATCTGAATGTTGAACTCTTTGCAAACGCAAGTTTAAGCGGATTATTTAAAAACTTGGCAAGCGAACCTTCTGAGAGCGGTAAAATACTTGAAGATCTGATTTCAGAAGCCGGCGGGGATGTTAATGCCCTTGGAACAGCTGCCAACATAGAAGCTTTTGCAGCAGCCTGCTCAGGACTTGTATACAATCCGGATGACCAAAGTTTTATACTACAAGTAGAAGGTGACAACGGACCAAAGGAAATGTTAGCCTTCTTAGATGATGCAATTAATGATATTTCATCAAGAGTTACTAAAATCGGTGCTGTTCAAAACCGTGTAGAATCAGCTGTATCAGCACTCGATGTACAATCACAAAACTTAACGTCTTCTCTGTCAACTCTGAGAGATACAGACGTTGCGGAAGAATCTTCTGCCTATATTCAGGCTTCAATCTTACAGCAGGCATCAGCCACGCTGTTATCAACAGCTAACCAGCTGCCTAGCATCGCATTGAACTTGATCTAGTACAGAGTATAGGATAGAAAAATGAATAAAAATACGTATATGTCATGCAGGTTGTTTGATTAGGGATAAAAAAGACGGGGCGAATCGGATATATCCGATTCGCCCCGTCTACTAATTACACCTGAAAACTTTTGTGATATCATTGAACAGATGAAAATTATAGAATCAGAGCTTAATAAAGTTAAAGAGTGTATGCAGAAAGGGTTTACCGATCCGCTTAAAAACAACACCCTTTTAAATTTTATAAACGGAACATCCAAAAGAATCCGCTCAACACTTGCTCTTCTTTATTTAAAAGCTCATAACAGAGAAATTACAGAACCTGTTTACAATCTTCTGGCGGCAGGAGAGCTTATTCATGATTCATCCTTATTGCAAGATGATGTTCTGGACGGTTCTGACACGAGAAGAGGGGAAACTACTATTGCTAAAGAATTTTCATCAAAAATATCAATTCTTTCAGCTGACTATCTTTTATCTATTGCTATGGAAAAGCTGTTAAGTCTTGATAATAAGGAAATTCTGGAAATTTTTAAAAATTGTACAAAAAAAATGAGTGAAGCCGAAATTAAACAATATTTTCTGCGCGGAGCAATTCCTTCTAAAGAAGAATATTTAGAAATCTGCAAGGGGAAAACCGCATCACTTTTCACAGCCATTTTAATGAGCGCAGCAATTTTAAGCGAAATTGAAGCCGATACTGCTGGGAAATTGGCAGAAAAGTTTGGAATGGTTTTTCAAATAAGAAATGATTTGGAAGAGAACTCTGCTTTAGTTGATATGAAAAATAAAATTGCAACGGCTAATACTATATTTGGAGTTGAAAAAACGAAGTTTTTATTAGATAATTATCAAGAAGAGATGAGAGATTTACTTGAAGAGGTTTCTGATAACTCTTATAAAAAAGCTCTGGAGGAGTTAATAGAGGTTTATGTTCGATAAAGAGAAGTTTAAAGCAAGTTTTAAAGCTAACCTAAAAGAAACAATTGACACCATAGTTTTTGTAATAGTAGCTGTTATTTTAATCAGATTCTTTATCGCGGAACTGCGCTGGATACCATCCGGTTCAATGAAGCCGACACTTGTTGAAGGGGATAGAATTGTTGTGGAAAAACTGTCTAAGTTTCCTAACATTCTAAGCGAGCATAATTTTGAAAACACTCCTAAAAGAGGAGACGTAATGATATTTTACCCTCCGTTTGTAAAACTTAAAACAACTCCGTGGGCAATTTTCAGCAGGCTGACAGGATTTTTTTGTAAAGATGTTGCATATATTAAAAGAGTTATAGGACTTCCGGGCGAAAAAATAGAAATTAAGCAGGGAAACAACGGCGCTTATAAGGTTTATATTAATGACCAGCCTCTTGATGAAGAATACATAATGAGCGAGTACGATTATCATAAGTGCAAAGAAAATATGTATTGCGGTCCATTCGTTATTCCGGAAAATAATTACTTTATGATGGGAGACAACAGGGGAAGTTCCCTTGACAGCCGTTTCTGGGGACCTTTGTCAAAAGAAAGGTTCATAGGCCGCGCGGTGTTCGTATTCTGGCCAATTAACCATATTAAAACGCTTAACTAAAACATAAAAATGAAGGGGACCAAGACTGGTCCCTTTTTCATTTACCACTACCCATATTTACCCCTCCCCCTCTTGCAATAAAAAAATGTTTAAGATAATATAAAACCAGTACAAAAAGGCAGTAAAGGTGGTGAAAAAAGAATGCCAGAAGTTAAAGTAGGCGAAAACGAAAGTATCGAAAGCGCTTTAAGAAGATTCAAAAAGAAAATCCAAAAAGCAGGAATTCTTTCTGAAGTAAAAAAACGTGAAAGATATGAAAAGCCTAGCGTAAAGAGAAAACGCAAATCTGAAGCAGCTCGCAAACGCAAGGTTTAATATAAAATTTTACAAAAGGGGCGGTTCGCTTTTGCGAACCGCCCCTTTATATATTCAACCAAACCGGAAAATAAATTTTATCCGACAACCCTCTTGAAAAAGTGGTTTGTTTATCATATCATACTCTTACGGCGACATGGCCAAGTGGTAAGGCAGAAGCCTGCAAAGCTTTTACCCCCGGTTCGAATCCGGGTGTCGCCTTTT
>CALUTG010000081.1 GCA_944323615.1 Candidatus Gastranaerophilales bacterium | reverse complement strand
AAAGAAAAAGAAAAGTACATGTATATTTCAAAAAAGCTCAGCATCCGTTTTCATATTTTAGAGGAACCCTTTTGCAGGACTATGTTAATCCTAATTCTCCCAAATGTCCTAATCCAAAAGTGGGGGAATGGTTAGCTAAGCAAGATAAAACTTTGTGGGAAACAAAACTTGGTAGTTATACTAAAGAAAAATTGAAAATAGACGAAATTAAAGTTAAAACTAAAATTAAAGACATTAAGTCAACTCCGGATAAGGTTATTAATGTAAAAGCTATATCTTTTAAAACCAAAAGCACTTTTGGAAAAGTTACAGCCAGAGCAATGACAAGAGTTCCTGTTATTGGTCTTGCTGTATCAGGAATAATAGAGGGTTGTCAGGCGGCTAATGAAATAAAAAACGGAGAAAAACCTGTTAAGGCGGTAAACAAAGCTGTTTTAAGATTAACTTCGACGGCTGTATTAACATCAACATTGGGAGCTGTTGGTTTTATGCTCTTCGGTCCGGTGGGTTCATTAGCGGGAATCGGAATTGCTTCCGGTCTGAATTATTTAGTATGCAAAGCTATTGACAAGATTTAGGCTTCTTTGCTTCTCTGCGCTGTTCTATTTGCTCTTTCTTCGCTATTTGTTTACAAGTACCAATTAGTTCATTAATCCAATTTCGCCAACTTCTATCACGATCCTTTAATAAGTCTTTTATTGCCTTTAATGTATCAACACCATCTTGAGCAGGAATTGTTTTAAAAAACACATCATAAGTTATGCAGTACAATAAGTTGTCTGTAATATCGCCGCCTCTATTAGCAATCTCTTTTTTCGCTCTTTCCAAATACTTTATATTAACCGCCTGAAAAGCTGGTTCATTATTATTCTGTTTATAACTTGTGACAGAGCTGATATTCATAAATACTCCTTGTTAATTATTTTTAGCATAAAAGATACATTATAACCAGATTCTTTAGTTATTTCCTGCTTAACATATGTTAACGTTTGTTTGTAAAAAATATATGTCTATGATATTATCCTTATATACTTAAGTTCACATTCAACAATCACAATCAAAACATTTTATAAGGAGAAAATAATGTTAGATTTTCTGTTTAAGAAGGAAGTAAGCAGTGCGGAAGTTTTGAACGATTTTTATTCAAAGTTAAAAGAAATGTTTCCGTTTGAAAGTATTTCTGATGATAGAAAAGAATATTTAAAATCAACTATGAATAAATTCGGATATCTTCCTTATCCGCAAATAAAAGCGCTTGAAGAATTATCAGATGCGGAAGTTCTTTTTGCTCTTGAATCAAAATGGGAAGCTAACGGAGTTTTTAAAGACGGAAAATTCGATTTTACAAAAGCAAGTGTTCTTGCAAGAAATAATGTTAAGGATTCAAAATGGCTCCAAAAGGAGGGTCATAATATAAAACTTATTAACCTTGCCGGGTTAGGTAACGGAAATTCTTCATCTGATTGCGGAAAATTTATGGATTGGATGAGAGAACTGTTGATTCTTCCGACAGGAAATCTTGATAATGGAATATTTGGTACAACAATGTATCTTATTCCTTTCCATCCGAGAGAATTTGGCTGCGCATATCTTCCGACAGCAAGCTGTGTAAGCCCTAATTTGGAAGATAAAAATATCTCTCAAAAAACAGGTATGAACGCGGATGAGCAGGTGAAAACATTTATTAAATTGACCCAGCTTGCCGGACACCCTGTGATATATGATATACTTCCGCAGACTGGAAGATTCTCTAAAATTGTACTTACAACTCCGGATTGCGCCAGATGGTTTGATATCAATGCCTTAATTGAAGAACTTTCTAAAAATGTTGATTCTGTTCTTGAAAATTTGTCTGACAAGTACTCTAAAGATGATTTAGCTATTGTAAGCGGAATTTACAAAAAATCTATAAAAGGCGAGTCTTATGGAGATTTAACCGAACATTACCGGAATATTTTTAACGAAATAGATGAACTTTTGGCTGATACAAAAATATTCTTATCCAATTCAATGCTTGAAAAATCTATTCAGGATAGATTGCATAAAAAAGCTAAGATGATTATAGCTCAGGCTTCTGGAAATCATTCTAAAAAAATGTCTGAAAACGAAATTACAAATCAGAATGAAATTATTCAAGTATTAATTAAAGAAGGAATGTGGCCGGCACCTGGCGGAGCGTGGTGTTCAGCAGGGGTTCCAGTGTTTGATAAAATGTCAGAAGGAGCAAGCTATCCTATATTTAAGCACTATAACTTTAAAGGAGAAGATGTTTCTAAATTTGCAAATCTGGATTGCCAGACACCTTATTATTTTGTTTGTTTAGAAAATGGCAAATACAATAATGATGTAATAAAATTCTTTATTGATTATATGAAGAATCTTCAGGAAGAATTCAATTTTGACGGATTTAGAGTAGATCATATTGACCATATTGTGGATGAAGTTTCTGAAAAAGACGGTGTGCCTATCAGCTACAGAGCACCTAGAAAAGTTCTCGGAATGCTTAATGCTGCAATGAAAGAAAAAATCCCTTATTTTGCATCATTGGCTGAATATATGCTCTGGGATAATTACTACAAAGAATATCATCAGGATATGGGATTTGATCTTTTGTGGGGTAATGATATTGTTTCACAAAGCTACAAGACTCCTGAGGATATTGCGGATGATAATTTGAGGTTAGCAAATTACAATTCTGAATCAAAAAAATCAACTCCGCTTTCAATTCTTAAAACTTATAATAACCAGGACGGCGAGTTTGAAGCAATTGACAGATATCCTGCTCAATTGGGCAAAGAGGGTGCTTTGTTTAAGTGGTTTAAATACAAATTCCTTCCTGGCGGAAGAAATGCTCAGCGCCCAGTGATGTATATTGACGGAGATGAATCATTTACCAAAGGCGGTATTGAAGCGGCTATAGGTAACGAAGTTTCTATGGCACGTGAAAAAGATTACGATTTCTTCTCTAAATTTGATGCAATTGACAGATTTGTCAAAAATAATTCTGTTATCACAGACGGCGAAGCTCATATTATCAGACAGGATGATGACGGGTTTGTAGTTTGGCAGATTCAAAAAGAGGGTTTAAAAAATTCTATTCTTGTTGTTGCAAATTACAATTCACCGACTGAAAAATTCCTTGTTGAAGAAGATGGAAATTCTTGGACAGAAGAAAGAGAAGGTCATGAAGTCTTTGATAAAACTATCGAACTTTCTTGTGACTATTCAATAGTTTCAGAATTCAGGTTTGATGGCACTGATTATATTGAAGAAAAATTTGTAGCGGCAACGAATTCATTATCTTTCGGAAAGATAATGCCTGCAGAGTTTAAGTTTTTCACTGTAATCAAATAGTATTTAAAACGGGTAATATGAATCTGAACAAAAATTCATAGCCCCATAGGAGTATATAGTTACGAAATGATTAAGTAAACTACGATTAAGTAATAATG
>CALUTG010000080.1 GCA_944323615.1 Candidatus Gastranaerophilales bacterium | reverse complement strand
AGGTTGGTGTTTATGCTTACCATGATTGCACCTCGCTAACCTGGAAGCCGAGAAAGGTGACTGAGTGATTAAGTGACGGAGCGACTAAGTCAGCTATCTGCAGAAATAAGTCGAAAGAGCAGCTCATAGCCCCCCCCCCCCGTTTTGCTCAAACAGCGTCAGGGAGTGAGTTGTAGACCTTGCAAAGTTTTTACAAGACTGCTTGTTCATTGCTCTTAATCTTCTTAATTTTACATATCCGTATACTATCTATATTCCACATTTTACCAATTTTATAACACTCTTTGACAGAATTGTTACATTTATTTACAAGGATTCAGGGTAATTTAGTTGTTAACATTCTTTAAGTTCAATCCTTGACACCCCAGCAGGCTTTGTGTTAAAAATAATAATGTATAAATAGTATTAGATAGGTTAATCGTGTCCAAACGGGCGGGAACTATCAAGGGTAAAAGGTTAAAGCAGGCAGCAGCTCTGACTTATGCCATAAGATTTAAGGATACACCGTATTCTAAAGTCAAAATATTTACCCCTCCCGGTCTACGATTCCTCAAAAAGAAAGGAAAAACAATGTACGCAATAGTCGAAACAGGCGGTAAACAATACCAGGTTGAAGAAGGACGTTATGTTGACGTTGAATTGTTAGGCGAAGAAAAAGACTCTAAAGTCGTTTTCGATAAAGTTGTTATGATTGTTAACGGCAAAAAATCAAAAGTGGGTCAGCCTTATGTAGCTAATGCTAAAGTTGAAGGCACTGTTGTAAAAACCGACAGAGCTAAAAAGATTATCGTTTTCAAACAAAGACCTAAAAAAGGCTACAGAAGAAAACAAGGCCACAGACAAGGTTTTGCAAGAGTTATGATTAATAAAATCAGAACAACTGCTTCTAAAGCTAAAGCTGAAACCGCTGAAACAACAGAAGCATAAATAAAAAGTATAAAAAAGGAGAATAAAAATGGCACATAAGAAAGGTATGGGATCCACACGTAACGGCCGCGATTCAGAAGCGAAGCGTTTGGGTGTGAAGAAATTCGGCGGAGAAATTGTTAAAGCCGGAAATATCCTTGTCCGCCAAAGAGGTACAAAAATTCACCCGGGTAACAACGTAGGTATCGGGTCTGATGATACTTTGTTCGCTTTAATTGACGGACAGGTTAAATTTGAACCTCACAGACGTGACAGAAAACAAGTCAGCGTTTATGCTGTTTAAATTAAAATTTATTAATTAATAAAAAAGGTAACGTATAAAAAACGTTACCTTTTTTATTCTAAAGTGGCAAAAATTATTTTTAGAAGTTTTATTCTCTATGTACTAAAGAGAAAGGAATATCGCTATGGTAACAATCAACCCTATAAAAACACTTGAATGTGCCTGCAAATATCGAAACGGAGAAGTTTTTAATATTCGATTGAAATCAAATGCTCCCAGAACATATGAATTAGATTGTTTATCTTTAAACAAAAAAGGGGAAATTATGAGCGGATTCCGCGAATCATATCAAGAAGGAAGCGCCGAAGGATTTGCAGAATGGTCTAAAAATTTTCTTACAAAGCTTCAAAAATATAGTGATGATTTAAATGTTATAAATAAAGTATCGGAATTTTTTGCAAGTATTTCTAAATAAATACGGGATAAAAATACCGGGCTGTAATACAGCCCGGTATTTACTTTTATAAATTGAACATATTATTTATATAGTGGTGCTAATTTCTTTTCTTGCTGCGGAATAACACCTTCTTCAATTGACTGGTAAACTCTATAGTCAATTACAGGGAAGCAGTTGTCAATGCTTTCAATTTCACGAAGTTTAGCATCATCAATATTTCCGCTTTCAATCATATCCGCAATAAGGCTAAATCTGTCAACATGTTCATTAAACCTATCTGTTGCGTAGTCTTTAGCCTGCCATGTTGTAATCAAGAACGGCCAGTCTGAACTTTGCAGAAGCAAATTCTCTCTTGATAATTGATTTAATGCTCTGTGTAAAAGTTTATCCTCAGGAATATTAGGATATTTGTCAACAATTTCATTAATTCTTTTTTCGCAAGAGTGAATAATTGGCCACATCCATTCAGTTAAGTGGTTCATCCACACGTAGAAGTGTCCGCCTTGTCCCCAAGAGCTTTCAGGAATTTGAATAGCTTCTTTTGGCGGATATTTTGTAATATATTCACCGGCAGTCATTCTTTCTATTTCAGGAATATAGTTATTGAATTTTTTAACAACCTGTTTAATGAATTCAACACCTTCAAACCACCAGTGCCCAAAAAGCTCAGTATCAAAAGATACCATTACAAGCCCTTCTTTACCTGTAGCAAGTTTATAATCATTCAATAAGTGATAAATCAATGTTGTGTAGTGATCAGAGTTTTCATTAACTTTATTCATGGCAAGTACCGGATCATAAAGCATTTTATCACCCAGATCAGTCGTAGGAGAAGTTATTCTCCAATAGTGCATACCTGATTTATCATCTTTTTTGTGAAATTCTCTAAAGCATCCGTCGCCCGGGTATCCGTCAGCAGCGGACCAAACCTGGTAACCGGCTCTGTCATTACGTCCCATAACAGCTACCTGCGCATCAGGAAGCCAGTATGCTGAATATGTATCATATCCTGTAGCAGGTCTCTCAGGAAGCGGAATGTATTCAATATTACCGTACATACCGATTACACGTCTGTTACCGATAGAATTACCGCCTTCAATAACGTGCGATTCAGTAAAGAAGTAATGAATATCATTATTTTGAAGAGTTACTTCAATAGCAGGTCTCCAGTGTTTTTTACCGTCTTTACCGACATATTCGTAACCCTGACGGTAAGCACATTCAGGAAGCCATGCGCCCATTGCTTTTTTGCCGAACAATCTCTTCGTGGTATCCTGACCTACTTTAAACTGAGCATTCAAGTTACTGTCAGTAGCAAGCAGAGGAGAAAAACCATGTGTTGCCCCTGACGTTGTAATTTCAATACAACCTAAATCCTGATACTTTTTAAAATATTTAATAAGATTTTTTTCGTATTTATTTACGAAATCATCTCTTAATTTATTCCACCAATCAAAATAGTATTTAGCAAGATATTTTAAGTGCTGTGAATGAGCAACCTTTGGATCAGGATATCTTTCCAGATCTTTTGAAACGGAAGCTATTCTGGAATCAATATATTCCACGAATCCGTTTTGTAAATGTTCATCATTTAACTGTTCTGCAAGAATCGGTGTGATACCTACAGTTAATTTTGCTTTTATACCTTCATCATACAATTCTGAAATTGCATTCAATAGAGGAACATAGGTTTCTGCCATACATTCATATAGGTTTTCTTCTCCAAATGGCCACATTCCTGCCATTCTATAGTAAGGAAGGTGACTGTGTAACATAAATACGAATTGTCCTACTGACATGTTTGCCTCCGTTCGTTTATCGTTTTAAAGAATATATATTTTTACATTATTATTTATAACACAAATTTGATAAAAATGTTACTCTTAAGTATTAGTTAATATGAATAATGTTACAAATGTTAACCTTGTTTCAGCCCTCAAATTCTGAAAAAACCAGTTATATAAGGTATATATAGTAAATTGGGTGTATTTAATACACTCAACCTATTGTAAAGATGTAGTTATTATTTCGAGAACAGGTTGCACAAAAATCCGTTTCCGCTGTCATACTTTGTGAATAATTTTTGAA
>CALUTG010000079.1 GCA_944323615.1 Candidatus Gastranaerophilales bacterium | reverse complement strand
AAATCTGTTTCAAGTCCTCTTCAGTAAGGTTAACCAAGGCTCTTGTTGCAGACTTTTTAACAGCATTAATAATTTTTTTGTTGTCAAATTCTTCTCTTGTACCGTCTTTTTTAATAACGTGTACCGCTTTTATTTTTAAAGGTGTAACCTGAGCTGTTTTCGGTGTCTCATTAAGTTTGGCAACCTGAGAAACGAACTCGCTGTTCGGTACAGCTGTACCTTTGATTACATCTGTTGCTGCTGTAGTTTTTGGAGAGGTAAATTCTACTATATTTCTTTCCTTATTCAAACTATTCTGCATTATAACCTTCTTTCTCCTTACACTGACACAAGGCTAGCTATTTTTCTTTTCAGCTTTTTGGGCCTAACTATCCTTTACAATTAGAGAATAACATTCTCTTCCCCAAAATTTATCCTATGAATTCATGATAATTCAAACAATAATTCTAATCAATAAATTCACAAAACGTCACAATCCGCAAAAGCCAGTAAAATCAACATGTTTACTTTTCTCAACATTGTTAAAATTGTTAAAATTTTTTCATGAAAAATTTATGTAAAAACGCTTGACAAAATTCAAATAAGAGAGCTCACCTGAATCACATACTAATAATATAAAAACAATCGGCAGCCAAAAAGCCATGACTGCCGAAAAAGTTTTACAATTGTTAATCTTATAAACAGGTTTTAACCTATCAACTCTCTTATTAATTCATTAACGGTTTTAGGATTAGCTCTGCCTTTTGTTTCTTTCATAACCTGACCGACAAAGAATCCTAACAGGTTAGTTTTGCCGTTCTTATATGATTCAACTTCTGCCGGATGAGCATCAATAACCTTTTGGACAATTTCTTTAATAGCGCCTTCATCGGATATTTGGCTCAAACCTTTTCTTTCAACTATTTGAGATGCTTTTTCTCCGTTTGTAATCATATCTTCCACAAGAATTTGCTTACCGATATTATTTGAAATAGTTCCCTTTTCAATAAGTTGAATAAGTTCAACCAAGTTTTCAGGAGTCAATTTTGTTTCAGTAATCTCAACCTTGTTTTCTTTTAAATAAGCTGCAATTTCACCCATCATAAAGTTTACTGCAATCTTAGGGTTTCCGCCGAGCTCAAGCACTCTGTCAAAGAATAAGGCAAGCGGCATTTGTTCAACTATAACCGAAGCATCATATTCACTCAATCCCAGTCCCATATATCTCTGACGTTTAGCTTCCGGAAGCTCAGGCATTTTTGCTCTTATTTCTTCAACCCATTCTCTTGAAATCTCAAGCGGCATCAAATCAGGTTCCGGGAAGTATCTGTAATCATGAGCATCTTCTTTTCCTCTCATAGAACGAGTTTCTCTTAGATTATCATCCCACAAACGTGTTTCTTGAACTACTTTTCCGCCTTCCTCAACAATTTCTATCTGACGGTCAATTTCGTATTCAATCGCTCTTTGAAGCGCAGAAAAGCTGTTTACATTCTTAATTTCAGCTCTTGTTCCAAACTCCTTAGAACCTTTCGGCATAATAGAAATATTAGCA
This sequence comes from Candidatus Gastranaerophilales bacterium, assembly GCA_944323615.1. GTDB lineage: Bacteria > Cyanobacteriota > Vampirovibrionia > Gastranaerophilales > Gastranaerophilaceae > CAG-196. The sequence continues at coordinate 2,905 of CALUTG010000079.1, read as the reverse complement.
TCGCATCTCATAGAACCTTCTTCAAGGTTTCCGTCACAGACACCTAAGTATCTTACAATATTTCTTAATTCTTCCATATAGTTTCTGGCTTCTTCACTTGAGCGCATATCAGGTTCAGAAACTATTTCAAGAAGCGGAGTGCCTGCTCTGTTAAGGTCGACAAGGGAATAAGTAGCGCCGTTAATACCTGCTGCGCCTACGTGAACAAGTTTTCCGGCATCTTCTTCCAGGTGAGCTCTTGTTATACCAATTCTTTTGCCTTTAACATTTATATACCCGTTTACACAAATCGGCTCATCATATTGTGAAATTTGATACCCTTTAGGAAGGTCCGGATAAAAATATTGTTTTCTGTCAAATTTGCATCTGGAAGGAATTTCACAATTTAATGCAAGCCCCAAAAGGATTCCCATATTTACACATTCCTTATTTAATACAGGAAGTACACCCGGCATACCGAGTGTAATCGGGCTAATTTGAGAGTTCTGCTCATTACCGAATTCCGTACTGTCCGGCGCAAATATTTTTGACTTTGTTTTAAGCTGCGCATGAACTTCCAAACCTATTACAACTTCATATTTTTCTCTTAAATCTTCCATATTATAAACCTCATCAACTTCAATTTACTTAATTCTAACATAAACAAGAAGAGAAGATAAATTTTTAATTTACACCATCATAAATCTCAGCTTCTACGCTTTTATGCGGAAGTATAAGCTCCTCCATTGACCGAAATAGCTGAGCTTTTGTATCGGCTTCAACAAAATGTCCTCCTGTTACATCCGCTGTACATTGAAGCTGAGCTAAATCATCAGAATCATGTACATTAAATGCTATAACATCTATTTTTATATCTTTTCTCGTTTTTACAAGCTCTATAGAATAATCGCATGGACTCTCGTCGCAGTTTTCACCTCCGTCAGTTAATAATATAATATGCTTGATACCGTCTTTCCCATCCAAGTCCTTCTTAACAGCTTGTTTTAAAGAATAAGTTATAGGTGTCATCCCTCTGGGTCTGAGTTTGGAAATTGACGAAAGGATTCTTGAAGAATTATTCATTTCCAACGGCACAAGCAGCTCTGAACTCCTGCAGGCATTATATGCGAGAATATTACAAGTATGTCCGTAAACTCTTACGCCTGTTTTGGTTGAAGGGTCAATCTGCGGAAGTATTTCCGCCATCATATCTTTTACCTGCTTAACCTTTGTTTCATGTTGAAGATATTCACCCATACTGTTTGAAAAATCTATTACGAATAGAAGTTTATCTCCGCTTGATTTGTAATCATAATCGTTTGGAGTATAAACCTCATAGGCAAATACAGGTATAATCATAAGTACAAGTATGAAAAACCAAAATTTCTTCATACACCAGATTAAACTTTTTATCTGTAAATGTAAATTGCCTTTATGGAGTCAGAAAGAATAAATGCTTAATCTGATTGACTCTCTTTTTTTCTTGCAATATTATTTTTGTATTATGGAATATGATATTAAGAAAGCCGAAAAAAGTTTAACTGCCGAGTTTGAAGGGGTAAATGAAATAAGAGATTATAATCAGCGCAAAGTCTTAAAAGCGTTTTATGATAATCGCGTTGCACCTGAACATTTTTATACCGTATCAGGCTACGGGCACGATGATTTAGGAAGAGAAGTTTTAGACAAAGTTTTTGCACAGGTTTTTTGTGCAGAAAAGGCGCTGGTCAGAATCCATTTCGCGTCCGGAACTCACACTCTTGCCTGCGCGCTTTTTGGAAATCTCAAATATGGTGATAAACTCTTGTCTGCAGCAGGTACGCCTTACGATACTATGCAGGAAGTTATCGGTACAGCCGGAGATGATGAAACTAAAAGAGCTTCTCTTATCGGAAACGGTGTTATTTATAATGAAGTTCCGCTTCTTAACGGAATGGAAGTCGATTTAAAAAAACTTGAAGAGATAGTGGATGATAAAACTACCATGGTTTTAATCCAGCGCTCTAAGGGGTATTCTACAAGGAAATCTCTTTCAATAGATGAAATTGGTGAAATTTGTCAGATTGTTAAAAAGAAAAACCCTGAATGTATCTGTTTTGTAGATAATTGTTACGGAGAATTTGTAGATTCAAAAGAACCATTAGAGGTTGGTGCAGACTTGATTGCCGGCTCGTTAATAAAAAATCCGGGCGGCGGAATCGTAGAAGCCGGAGGATATATAGCAGGAAAAGAACTTTTGGTTGAAAGAGCAGCTAATAGGCTTACTGCTCCGGGTATAGGTTCAGAAGGCGGAGCTATGTTTAATCAGCACAGATTGATTTTCCAAGGACTTTTTATGGCGCCGTCCATTGTTTCTGAAGCTGTTAAAGGTGCTATCCTTGCTGCTAAAGTTTTTGAAGATATCGGGTTTAATTCGGCACCTAAATATAATGAAAAAAGAACCGATATTATCCAGAATATTATTTTTGGAAAACCTGAACACTTAGAAGAGTTCTGCCGTACAATCCAGTCACTCTCTCCGGTTAATGGTTATGTAACACCGATACCAGAGTATATTCCGGGTTACGAAGATAAGGTAATTATGGCTGGCGGAACGTTTATTGAAGGTTCAACCATAGAGCTCTCTGCGGATGGACCGATGAGAGAGCCTTATGTTGCTTATATGCAAGGCGGTTTGAATTATGCACATGTAAAAATCTGCCTTGAAGAAATGTTGAAAAAACTGTAAAAATAAAGATATTTTTTGTTATTACACACCCCTTTACAAAAAAAAATCATCATGTAAAATAAAAAAGTAGCCGAGAGGTAAATGAATAAATAGCATTTGCGAGTTGGCTGATTGAAAACTAAATATGGGGGTTTAGCTCAGCTGGTAGAGCACCTGCTTTGCACGCAGGGGGTCAGGAGTTCGAATCTCCTAACCTCC
>CALUTG010000078.1 GCA_944323615.1 Candidatus Gastranaerophilales bacterium | reverse complement strand
GCCGGTTTTGCAGTAATCGGTTTATCCGGGAATATTTTAATCCAAACGTTACCGCCACGTTTGATTTCACGAGTCATTGCACGTCTTGCAGCTTCGATCTGACGGCTTGTAATCCAGCCAGGTTCTAAAGCTTTTAATGCGTAACGACCAAATTCGAATTCAGTACCTCTTGTTTCAGTACCTTTCATTCTTCCTTTCATCATCTTGCGGTATTTTGTTTTTTTCGGCATTAACATTATATTGTTCTCCTAATATTTACTTATTTTGTTTCAACAGCTTTTCTTTTACCGCGTCTTCCGCTGAATCTTTCACCTGTTGAAGATTCTTTTGAGCTTTTTGATTTGATGTTCATATCAGCTCTTTCGCCAGGCATTAAATTGCCTTTGAAAATCCAAACTTTAACACCAATCTTACCCATAACCGTATCTGCTTCGGTAAATCCGTAGTCAACATCAGCTCTGAGTGTTTGAAGAGGAATTCTTCCTTCTTTAGCCCATTCTGAACGAGCGATTTCAGCACCGCCTAAACGTCCCGATACCATAATTTTGATACCTTGAGCGCCGGCTCTCATTGTACGCTGCATAGCTTGTTTCATTGCACGTCTGAATGCAACACGTTTTTCAAGCTGTTGAGCTACAAATTCAGCTACCAGTAAAGCATTTACATCTATTCTGGCAACTTCAACCACATTGATGATTACCGGTTTGCCTAAGTATTTTGAAACTTCTGCTTTAAGTTCTTCAATACCTTGACCGCCTCTTCCTACAACAATACCAGGTTTTGCTGTAACAACAGTTATTGTTGTGCTCTGAGATTTTCTGTCTATTAAGATATCTGCAACACCTGCTGCATAAAGTTTCTTTTTAATAAATTTTCTGATTTTAGCATCTTCTGCTACAAATTCAGCATAATCTCTAACCTTTGCATACCATGTACTTGCCCAAGGTCTGATTATACCTACTCTAAATCCGGTTGGATGTGTTTTTTGTCCCATTTCTTTTACCTTTTATTTCCTTCTACAATTGTTTCGTCTTGCTCGCTCGCGTTTAGCGGGTCTCCGGTTTCCGGCTCGAAAACTTGTTTCGCCGTTAACCTACGCCCTCTGCTCGCTCGCGCTATCACTAACTTTTACTGTGAGGTGAGATGTACGTTTGAGTCTTCTGTATATACGACCTTGTGCTCTTGGCTTTCCTCTTTTGTATGTTACGCTTTCATCAGCATAAATTTCAGAAACTTTTAAAGCATCTGCTTTTACGCCTGAAAGTTCAAATGCATTAGCTGCAGCAGCCTTTACGTTCTTTTCAACAACTCTTGCTGCAAAGTAAGGCATAAAACGCAACATATCAAGAGCTTCATTAACAGCTTTACCTCTTACTTCGTTGATTACTCTGCGAAGTTTTCTTGCTGTCATTTTTATGTTTGTTTGTCTTGCTTTAGCTTCCATTTTTATTTTCCTTATATTTTTCTTTTATTTAATTAAAAACTGTACAGAATTTTATTTGCGTTTTGCTGTTTTATCAGAACCTGCGTGCCCTCTGTACATTCTGGTAGGCGCAAATTCACCCAATTTGTGTCCGATCATTTGCTCTGTTACGTATACCGGAACGTGAGTTTTACCGTTGTGAACGGCAATTGTATGTCCCAACATATCAGGAATAATCATGGAAGCTCTAGACCAGGTTTTAATTACCTTTTTTTCTGAGTTTTCATTCATTTTACTGATTTTCTTTTGAAGAGCTTCTTCTACGTATGGGCCCTTTTTTAATGAACGTGCCATTAATTTCTCCTTTTATATATTTGTATTAATGTTTTTGTTTTGTTTGTTAATTTTTAGCTATTAAAGCTGCGCTTTTATTTTTTTCTGCGTCTTACAATTAACTTATCAGAAGCTTTACCTTGTTTTCTTGTCTTATAGCCAAGAGCAGGTTTGCCCCAAGGTGTTTTAGGGTGTCCGCCAGGACCGGTCTTACCTTCACCACCACCGTGAGGGTGATCACAAGGGTTCATTGTAACACCGCGAACTGTAGGTCTGATACCCATATATCTTTTTCTGCCGGCTTTACCGATTTTAAGGTTCTTAAATTCAGAGTTGCCTAAAGTACCAACTGTAGCCATACATTCTTTTCTTACCATTCTCATTTCGCCTGAAGGTAATTTAATAGTTACGTAGTTTCCTTCTTTAGCCATAACCTGCGCAAAGTTGCCGGCTGAACGAACCATTTTACCGCCTCTTCCAGGTATAAGTTCAATATTGTGAACAATTGTACCAAGAGGAATTACATCTAACGGTAACGCATTACCTGTTTGAATAGCTGCATCCGGTCCGCTAACGATTACATCACCTACATTTAAACCTTCCGGAGTAAGGATGTATCTTTTTTCACCATCTGCATAGAAAACTAATGAAATTCTTACGTTTCTGTTTGGATCGTATTCAATAGTTTTAACTGTTGCAGGAACACCGAATTTTTCTCTTTTGAAGTCGATAATACGGTATGCTTGTTTTACACCGCCGCCTTTATGACGACAAGTTATTCTACCGGTGTTGTTTCTTCCGGCTGTCTTGTTTATTTTCTTCAATAAAGATTTTTCAGGAGTTGAAGTAGTGATTTCTTGATAATCACTCTTTATCATACCTCTTTGTCCCGGAGATGTCGGATTAATTTTACGAGTTGCCATTTTATTTTTTCTCCTATAATTATCTTTTTTTTAGTGATTAAGTGACTAGGTGATTAGGTGACTAAGTCACTTATAGTGTTTTTAACTGCACTAGATTGCAGTCAATTCTTCGATTGGGTCGCCTTCGATAGTTACGATTGCTTTCTTAGAAGAATCTGTTCTGCCGAATTTATAACCCATTCTTTTTTCGTGTGACGGCATATAAACTGTTCTTACTTTCTTAACCTTTCTACCAGGGAAAGCTTGTTCTACAGCTTGAGCAATCTCAACTTTTGTAGCATCTTTATTTACTTCAAAAGTGTACTGACCCAATGTTGTAGCCATCATTGATTTTTCAGTTACGATAGGTTTTTTGATTATATCGTATAACTTTTCTTTGTTTGTTCTGTCTTTACTCATTTTTTTATTCCTTTACTCTTTTGATTTTGTGTACTGATCCTAATTAAACTATTTGCTTAATCTTTCTGTTATATCGTTAACAGCTTTTTCTGTCATTACAACAAAATCAGCTTCAAGTAAGTCTTTAACATTCAAGTTAGTCGGAAGCAGAAGCTTAACGCTTGGAATATTTCCTGCTGCCAGACTTAAATATTTGTTTTCTTCAGCAAGTGTATCAGCTATAACAAGAATTTTACCGCTTAAGTTTAATGACTTGATGATACCTGCCATTAACTTAGTCTTAGGCTCTGTAATTGCTGAGAAGTCTTTTACAATAACTAATTGTTCTTCTCTTGCAGAAAGTGCAGATTTAAGAGCAAGCTTTCTTGCCTTTTGAGGCATATTGATAGCGTAGCTTCTTGGTTTTGGTCCAAAAATAACGCCGCCGCCTGCAAACAGAGGTGATCTTGTTGAACCGGCTCTTGCACGGCCTGTACCTTTTTGTTTCCAAGGTTTTTTGCCGCCGCCTGAAACTTCTGCTCTTGTTTTAGCACATGCAGAACCTTGTCTTGCATTGTTTAATTGTCTTCTCAATGCTAAATGCATTACGTGTATATTAGGTTCAACTCCAAAAACAGCTTCGTTTAAAGTAATTTCGCCTAATTTTTCGCCATTTGTATTTAATAATTGTTTTGACATTGTTTTATTTCCTTTTTTATCTGTACTTCCTCTTACCCCTTTCGGTTTCCCGTTTTATATGGCAAGTCGGGATTTTTTAAACTTTTCTGTTTGTTTTTCCGCCTGTGCAATCAGAGATTGCTTCATTCGCTTCACTTACGCTCCGCTCATAACGGCGGTGTCGTAGAGTTCCGTCCCTGCTCGGATTGCTCACGCAACACCGGACTTCACTCCGGCTACGCACGTTAGTTCCATTTAGTGCGGCTTGGAACAATTGTTACCAATCTACCTTCGCATCCAGGAACTGAACCTTTTACTAAAACTAAACCGTTTTCAGAATCAACTTTAACAAGTTTTAATTTAGTAATAGTAACTCTTTCATTACCCATGTTACCTGCCATTCTTTTACCTTTGATAACACGGCTAGGAGTTGTACCTGCACCGATTGAACCCGGTTCTCTGTGATTCTTTGAACCGTGAGCCATCGGTCCTCTTCCAAAGTTCCATCTTTTTACTGTACCTTGGAAACCTTTACCTATTGATGTACCGGTTACATCAACTTTCTGAACATTTTCAAGAACTGATAAGTCGATTTCCTGTCCTACTTTGTAATCTGAAGGATTGTCAACTCTGAATTCTTGTAAGTGTCTGAAGTTATTTAAACCATTTTTCTTAAAGTGGCCGATTTCTGCTTTTGTTAAGTGTTTTTCTTTAGCAGGAATAGTACCAACCTGTATAGCATTGTAACCGTCAGTTTCAACAGTTTTAACCTGAGTTACAACAGTTGAGTCAACTTTGATTACTGTAACAGGAACTGCCAAACCTTCTGAATCGAAAATTTGAGTCATTCCAAGTTTTTTACCTATTACACCTAGTGTCATGTGTTTTTCCTTTCCGACATATATACATCACGGAGTATCTCCGCTAGTACCAATATGCCTTTCTTCTTGCGAGCGCTACCTGATTACTTTACCTGTTTGGGAAGCGGCTTGTGTTCACCTCTGCCCCGCGTCTTACCTGACGTTGTAGTTCACATTATATGCATAATGCTTATTAAGTTTTCAAATTGCTGGGTTGATTTATTGCCCGTGCATTAAACCCTTATAGTTTAACTTCAATATCAACACCTGCCGGTAAGTCTAACCTGCTCAATTCTTCAGTTGTTTGTTGAGTAGGTTCGTAAATATCGATAATGCGTTT
>CALUTG010000077.1 GCA_944323615.1 Candidatus Gastranaerophilales bacterium | reverse complement strand
CCGAGTGTTGCACAAAGCTACAGAAACTACAGAAATTACAAACAGGATTTTGTACATATGCTAGACAAAGTTTATCAGGAATCACAGAGAATTATGTACATTGGTGACAAAGAAAATGCCAATGCAGACTCAACTTTGGTATCAACAAAACGTTCATTAATATTTAATGAACTTAATAAAGAATTGTACAAAAAGTTCTTCTTAACAGTAGATGAACTTCAAGCCATAAGAGACGGTTATATCTATATCCACGATATGTCAGCCAGAAGAGATACTATGAACTGCTGCTTATTTGATGTGGCTTCAGTTCTTAAAGGCGGTTTTGAAATGGGCAACCTCTGGTATAATGAACCAAAATCTCTTGATGTAGCCTTTGATGTAATCGGAGATATCGTTATGGCTGCTGCAAGCCAGCAGTACGGCGGATTTACTGTTCCGGAAGTTGATAAGATTCTTGCACCTTATGCAGAAAAAACTTTTGAAAGACAAAATAATAAATATCTATGCTTAGGCTTGTCATTTGAAAAAGCAAGAGAAGCTGCTATAGCAGATGTTCAAAAAGATTTTGAACAAGGCTTTCAGGGCTGGGAATACAAATTCAATACGGTAGCATCTTCCAGAGGCGATTATCCGTTCATTACAGTTACTGCAGGTCTTGGAACAGGCTTGTATGAAAAAATGGCTACAATGTCTATGTTAAAAATCAGACAGGGCGGACAGGGTAAAAAAGAATGCAAAAAGCCTGTATTATTCCCTAAAATCGTTTTCTTGTATGATGAAAATCTTCATGGCCCTGGCAAGATTAACGAAGACTTATTTAAAGCCGGTGTTGAATGCTCAAGCAAAACAATGTATCCGGATTGGTTATCTTTGACAGGTGAAGGTTATGTAGCTTCCATGTACAAAAAATACGGAAGAGTTGTTTCACCTATGGGATGCAGAGCATTCCTTTCCCCTTGGTTTGAAAGAGGCGGTATGGAACCTGCTGATGAAAATGATAAACCGATTTTTGTCGGAAGATTCAATATCGGTGCTATCAGCTTACACCTTCCGATGATTTACGCTAAAGCTAAGAAGGAAAGCAAAGATTTCTATGAAGTTCTTGATTACTATATGGAATTAATAAGACAGCTTCACATCAGAACTTATGATTATCTTGGTGAGATGAAAGCTTCAGTAAACCCTCTTGCATTCTGCGAAGGCGGATTCTTAGGCGGTCACCTTGGTATTCATGATAAAATCAGACCGATTCTAAAATCTTCTACCGCTTCATTCGGTATTACAGCATTGAATGAACTGCAAGAAATTTATAACGGCAAGTCTCTTGTTGAAGACGGTGCGTTTGCTGTTGAAGTTATGGAATACATTAACAAGAAGATTCAGGAATACAAAAAAGAAGACGGAATTTTATATGCAATATACGGAACTCCTGCAGAAAATCTTTGCGGGCTGCAAATTAAACAATTTAGAAAGAAATACGGCATTGTTGCAAATGTTTCTGACAAGCCGTATGTTTCAAACTCTTTCCACTGCCATGTATCCGAGCAGATAAGCCCTATTCAGAAACAGGATTTGGAAAAACGTTTCTGGGATTTATTTAACGGCGGTAAGATTCAGTATGTGAAGTATCCTATTGATTACAATTCAGAAGCCATAGAAACTCTTATTCATAGAGCAATGGATATGGGATTCTATGAAGGTGTTAACCTTTCTCTTTCATACTGCGATGATTGCGGACATCAGGAATTGAATATGGATGTATGTCCAAAATGCGGTTCCAAAAACTTGACTAAAATCGAAAGAATGAATGGGTATCTGGCTTATTCAAGAGTTAAGGGCGATTCAAGACTCGCGGATCATAAGATGGAAGAGATTAAAGACAGAGTAAGCATGTAGATTTGCTGTGTAAAAACAAAGGCGGGGTTTTTAAACCCTGCCTTTGTTTTATAGAAGCTTTATTTCTTTTTCATAATAACCATTAACACGGCAAAAAGGATTGTAATAATACCGACAATAATTCTCGGTGTCAGCTGCTCGTGAAAAACTACAACTCCGAAAAATATTGCGGTTATAGGTTCAAGCGCGCCTAATACTGCGGCGGCTGTGGAGCCTATTATTTTAATTGATATGGTCATTGCGATTAAAGATACAATTGTCGGTAAAATGGATAAGGCTAAAATATTTATCCAGAGGTGCGGTTCCGTTACGATATAAAGATTGGTATTAAAAATTACATTATAGATATAGATACTTGACCCGAACAGCATAACATAGAAAATTTGTTTTTTAGAATTAAGAGTCTTTAGAGCATGAATATTTTTTACTCCTACAATGTAAATTGCATAGCTCAGAGCAGACAGGAAAACAAGCAGTACGCCAAAGGGGTTAAGTTTTTGTAATGGGTTGCCGTGATAAAGCAGGACAACCCCGACACTGGTCAGGAGAATGGAAATAACCGTGGAGTAAAGTAGTTTTTCTTTAAAGAAAACCGCCATTATAACCGCAACAAGAATCGGATACATAAATAATATTGTGGAAGCGATTCCCGCATCCATATATGTATAACTTTTAAACAGCGTGATTGATGAGAAAGAAAAAATTAACCCCATAATAATAAGCGGTAAAATCTCTTCTTTGGTTAATTTAAAAGAATATTTTTTTACAAATTTTAGATAAAGCCAGAGTACGAAAGTTGCGATAATGTATCTGTAGAACAGAACAGAGTTTACATCCATACCCGCAGAGTATAACGGAAGTGCAAATAACGGATTCATGCCGTAGCATGCTGCCGCAATTGCACCGTTTAAAGCTCCTATGAATCTTACTTTAACATCCATAATATCTGATTAAAACAAATCATGGGAAAAAATCAAGATACTTGAGCAGGATTTTTGAGACTTTAAATGGACACAGAATGGACATGAATAATTCTTATAAAAGCAAAAAAATATGCCGCAACTCGGAATTGAACCAAGGACACAGGGATTTTCAGTCCCTTGCTCTACCAACTGAGCTATTGCGGCATATTTTCTTTTCTTTTAATATTCTATCTGCTGATTTTTTTTAATCAAGCCCTTTATTGCGGAGCAAACCATACGGTAACATTCCTGCCTTCTATCACAGGCTTTTTCTCAACAGTGATAGGATCTGCAGCTAAATCCGCTATAAACTTTTCTGCCAGTTCTACTGCTAAATTAGAGTGCTGCATTTCTCTTCCTCTAAGCATTACAACAACTTTTACTTTGTTACCTTGAGAGATAAATTTTCTGATATTTTTTAATCTTACTTCGTAATCGTGGGTATCAATCTTATATCTTACTTTGATCTCTTTAATATCAACGACATGCTGTTTTTTCTTAGCTTCTTTAGCTTTTTTCTCCAGCTCATATTTATATTTGCCGTAATTTAAAATCTTAGCTACCGGAGGAGCCTGATTAGGACTTATAACAACCAGATCCAAATCTGCTTCTTCAGCCATTTTCATTGCCTGGGAGGTAGGTACTACACCGTGGTTGTTTCCGTTTTCATCAATAAGTCTTACTTCTCTTACTCTAATCCTTTCATTTATTAGAGGTTTGTCTTTGCCCGTGCCCTTATTAGGACTTCTATCTTCGTTAGCTATGATTGTTCTCCTTTTTCTTGTTTTTACATGAATTATAATACCATAGACTTGGCATTTTTCAAGTAGTGATATGTATTTGAATCGATTTGGCGGTTCGGATGAGCTGCAAAACCTAGTTCTCAATATTAGAAATATAATCACTATTAAGCGCTAACCATTTATAAGCATCAGCACCTTCCTGCGGAATATCCGTAACAAAAGTTCCTCCGTATCTTCCTCTGGAGAATGCAAGATATCCTTCTTCCGCAAGGTTATCAAGAGCCTTTTTGATAGTTTTAGGGCTTACATCAAATTTTTCTGCGAGATATTTTATTGAAGGTAGCTTATCTCCGATAGCGCATTTCTCTGAGAGATAATGGCTTATTTTTTGTTCAATTTTTTCATAATTATACATACGGGCATGGAGTGAATCGGATTTATCGGAAACAATTGTTCCGTAACGTCCCCGCCTTGAGTATAAAATTCCTTCTTTAACCAAAAGTTTTGACGCGTCATGTATAGTTTTAACACTTACTGCAAACATAGATGCCAGTTCTGAATTAGGTGGAAGCTTTTCTCCTGGCTTAAGACTTTTTTTAATATAATCTTGTATACTTTCTGCAACTTTTTGAGCTAAAGTTTTTGTTACAATACCGTCTGACTCGAAAGATGAAGTGAGAACTATAAAAGAATTATATTTTTTCCCTATAATTCCTATAGAAATTAAACTCCCCAGCGCGGTTCTTATGGTTGCGTTGGAAACTCCCGTAAGCTTAGCAAGTTTGCGGGTAGAAATCAGGGAATCCCCCTCTTTGTAACCGTATTCTACTATATGTTTTTTGATAGCCTCGGCAGCCAGTTCACGCTTAGAAGTGAGTTTTTTAAGCTTATAGCCGTTTATCATATCCTTAATATAAGTTCCGATTCTTTGTTTGGATTCAATATACCCGCAGTCTTCAACGTACCTGAATACGCTTTGCATAGTCCCCCTGCTTACTCCGATGTGAAATGCCAGATCCGATTTCGAAGGCAGCATATCATATGGCTTTATTCGTCCCTCTTCTAAGGCGGAAGATATCCATTTTATAAGCCATTTTGAAATTTTTAATACTTTGTTTTCGCCGACACCGAAGCTGTGAATATGCGGCGCCATCTCCGGCACTGTTATTTGCCGGGGCGGTTCTTTTTGTGACATACCTCATTCCTTTTTGGGTTATTGGTTATTGTATTAATCATATCTTATTACATCGGGCATGGACAAGATTGTTAACAAAAGTTTATCTAGAAATGTAACAAAAAATACGGGCGGAACATTTTAATGTTCCGCCCGTATTAAACCCTTTAAGAAGGTATTAACTATTTGCCGTTAACAACTTCTTTGAATTTTTTACCAGCTGAGAAAACAGGAACTGTTTTAGCAGGGATTTTGATT
>CALUTG010000076.1 GCA_944323615.1 Candidatus Gastranaerophilales bacterium | reverse complement strand
ACTGCTGTTGCCGACAAATGTATAATCGGCGCAGGTTATGATAAATTTAAAATAATAGGAAAAACTCAAACAAAATTATACGGTGATAAGTAAGGAGAATTAATGAAAAAGATACTTATAATTTCATTTTTGATATTTTCAAGCTTGGCAGTTTTTGCGTCAGATTTAGTAATTGAATCCAAAACTCAGACCTTTTCCGATAAGGAAAAGAAAATTAAACTGGATGGAGGAGTTACCGTTAAAATTGATAATTTAACGGTCCAAAGTCCCCGGGCGGATGTTTCAATAAGACGCAACAATAAACTTGATACAGCAACTTTTTATGATAAACCTTATGCCTTTGAAGTTAACGCAAATAAAAAAAGAGAGGTTAAGGCAAATATCTTACAGGTATCTTTAATTAATAAAATCGTAAGAGCGGAAGGGGATTCCCAATCAATTATAACAGAAGGAAATACCCCTATTGTCGTTATTAATGCCGATGCGCAGGAATACGATACAAAAAGCAGTGTAATGGTTGCAACAGGAGCTGTTTCAATTAAATACAAAGATATAGAAAGTTTTTCTGATAAAGCCGTTATTATAGCGGATGAAAAAGGGGGATTAAGAAAAATTGACCTCATAGGAAATGCCCGTGTTAAACAGGAAAACAATAACTCTGAAGGACACCATTTCGTCTATAATCCAATCACCGAAGAAATGAGCGTTTCCGGAAACACAAAAACTACGGCATTTACGGAAGATGGCAAAAAACTTGTTATCCACTCTGATTATCAGCAATATAACAAAAAACAGAATTCATACATCGGAACAGGTCATGTAAAAATCTGGTTTGACGAGTATTATGCACAGGGACCAAAAGTTAGCGTTTTCCCTGACGCAAACACAGGAAAACCGAACGAGGTTTATTTCGTTGGAAGATCTAAAATTGTTCAAACAGATAAAGACATTATTGCGGACAAAATCAAAATGACAATGGACCCGAAAGATTTTGTCGCGGAAGGTAATGTAAGAACAATTATTCATAATATAGATACTAAGGAAGAGGATTTATAATGTCTGAAAAAATAGATAAGGCAATGAGCCTGTTCAAGGAACGCAAATACAATGAGGCAATTGATGCCTTTAGTACGGTGCTTGAAACAGAACCTGACAACGCGGATGTATATAACAATCTTGCGGTTGCATATTCGTGCGTAGGAGATTTTGATCAGGCAGAAAACTATTATATTAAAGCTCTTGAATTAGACCCTCAGCTTGCGCAGGCATATATAAACCTTTCTGACTTGTATTATAAAGCGGGAGATCTTTCATCCGCCGTCGGGACTTTGCAGAGAGGAAGCTACGAACTGACGGATAACATGGTTATTGCACACCTTCTGGCAAGAGTTTATATAGAAGACCAGAGATGGGATGATGCAATAGAAGAGCTTGATAAGGTTTTGGAAGATAATCCGGAAAACTATGACGCTTTTTATGATCTTGGGCATGTTTATTTTGAGCTCGGAGATTATGAAGGAGCAATTTCCTGTTTTGAAAACGTTATAGCATATAAAGAGAATAATGAGTTAATTTATTATGCACTTGCTCAGGCATACGAAGCTAATAATGAAATAGATAAAGCTATTTCCAACTATTTAAAAGCAATTGCAGTTAATGATAAGTTCACTCTTGCTTATAAAAAAGTTGGCATACTCTTTATGGCAAGAAAAGATTACGATGATGCAATTGAGTATTTTGAAGATTACGTAAACTTTGATATCCCTCAGGAAGAAAAAGACAGTGTTAATAAGCTCATTGAAAGAATCCGCGGTGTAAAGGGGTAAAGGGGTAAAGGGGTAGCGATTAGTGAACCGCGATTTGTGAATCAGGGTTTTAGGTGACTAAGTGACTGAGTGATTAAGGAATTCGCTCACCTTACAAGAGAGGGAAAAGTTTACCAGCACGTATTGCTTGATATCCTCGGAAATTATTCACGAAACAATAGCGAGAGGCGAAGCCGAAAGCGTGTTTGAGGGAATAATTCCCGAGGGATAAAGCTCAATATTTACAATTCACTACTCATTATTAGTCACTCCGTCACCGGTAAGATCCTGAAAGGGGTAAATAAAGCTAGTAGTCTAAACGTTAAGCTGTTCGCCTGATGTAA
The DNA here is from genome assembly GCA_944323615.1 of Candidatus Gastranaerophilales bacterium. Taxonomy (GTDB): domain Bacteria; phylum Cyanobacteriota; class Vampirovibrionia; order Gastranaerophilales; family Gastranaerophilaceae; genus CAG-196. The sequence goes on along the minus strand of CALUTG010000076.1, from coordinate 3,098 downwards.
AAAGTTCAGGATGACAATATTATTTATCTATTCACTACTCACTACTCACTATTCACTAGGTACCAACACCTCGCCCCTGCCCTCTCCTCTTAGGAGAGGGAGCAATAAAAGCCACGATTCACTACTCACAAAAATTTCCCCTCTCACAAGGAGATAACAAATTTGATATTTATGCTATTATTGAAGAATGAATACAAAGTACTGGACAGCTTTATCATCAATAGAACAGTTAGATTCAAATTTTATCCGAAGGCTTTATAACTATTTCGGGGATATTGAATCTGCTTATAACGCTTCACCAAATGACTTTAAGCAAATTGAAGGTTTGAATGCCAGAAAAGCAGAGTTTTTTATTGAAAAAAGAAAAACCCTTGATTTAAACAGAACCCTTGATTACGTACTGGATAAGGGTATAAAAATTCTCACTTTTGATGATGAAAACTATCCTTATATGTTAAGACAAATTCCGGATCCTCCTGCCTGTCTGTATTATAAAGGTGATTTATTCGGCTGCAACCTTGAAAAAACAGTTGCATTTGTCGGATCAAGAAGGGCAAGTTTCGGGGGAAAAGACAGCGTAAGAAAAATTATTTCAGACTTTGCAAACACTGATATCTGCATAGTATCAGGGCTTGCTGCAGGTATCGATTCCGTCTCCCACGAAAGCGCCTTAGACAACAACCTTAAAACAATCGGTGTTATCGCAAGCGGACTAAATTTTACATACCCGGCCGCAAATAAACATTTATATGAAAAAATAGAGGACAAGGGCGGCGCAGTAATAACCGAATACTACCCAACGTTTGAACCTCTGAAATTCAGATTTCCGCAAAGAAACAGAATAGTTTCGGGGCTTTCTTACGGAACCGTTATTGTAGAAGCCGCAATAAGAAGCGGCGCATTGATCACGGCTAACCTGACACTTGAGCAGGGAAGAGAACTTATGTGTATTCCCGGCCCAATATCAAGCACTAATATGGAAGGAATTTACAAGCTTCTCAAAGACGGCGCATCTATGGTAACCTCCGGTGATGACATACTTAATGTTTTAGGCTGGGAAGTGAAAAAGATAATCAATCCTTCAAATTCTGACAAATCTGCCGAATTAGACATGAACGAAAAAAGACTTTTTGATATAATAAGTGTTGAGCCGAAAGGTTTTGATGAACTTCTTGTTATGTCCGGTATGACAGCTGATGAGCTTTTAATTTGCCTGACAGGTATGGAGTTAAAAGGATTAATAGAACAGACAGCGGGAGACAGATATAAAAAAGTATGACAACTTCAGCAGCAGCGGAAAAGAAACCTAAATCTAAAAAAGAGCGGACTCTTGTTATAGTTGAGTCTCCGGCAAAATCTAAAACAATTAAAAAGATTCTCGGAGACGGATATCAGATTGAAGCCAGTTTCGGGCATGTAAGAAACCTGCCTGATAATGTTCTGGGTTTTGACGTGCATAATAACTTTAAACCGACTTATGTTGTTATTCCGGAAAAGAAAAAGGTTGTAGCAAAGTTAAACGAACTTGCAAAACATTCCGATAAAATATATCTGGCATCCGACCCCGATAGAGAAGGAGAAGCTATCGCATGGCATGTCCGCGAGCTTTTGGATGTGGATGACAGTAAAGTATTCAGAATAGAGTTTAACGAAATTACTCCAAAGGCCGTTAAATACGCGGTAGAACATTACCGCCAAATTGATATGGACAGAGTTAAAGCCCAGCAGACAAGACAAATACTTGATAAACTTGTAGGTTACAAGTTATCTCCGGTGTTGTGGAAACAGCTCGGAAATTACCACCTGTCTGCAGGAAGGGTTCAATCAGTCGCCCTCAGAATGATTTGCGAAAGAGAAGAAGAAATTGAAGCTTTCGTTCCGAAAGAATACTGGTCTATCCACACAATTATGGACAAAGACGGGAAAACTTTTGAAGCGGAAGTTAATAAATACAAAGGTAAAAAATTTGATATCAACAACGAAGAAGAAGCTCTTAAAATAAAAGAATATCTTCTTTCTCCGGACACTGAATTCAAGGTTGAAAAAGTCACTAAAAAAGAATCAAAAAGAAAGCCAACCGCGCCGTTTATAACCTCAACCCTTCAAAGGGCAGCGAGTTCCAAACTCGGATTCGGGGTATCCAAAACAATGCAGGTTGCGCAAAAATTATACGAAGGTATCGATATAGACGGAACTCCTATCGGGCTTATTACCTATATGAGAACCGACAGCGTCAGGATTTCTGATGATGCCCAGACAATGGCAAAAGATTTTATCCTGAATAATTACGGCGAAAAATATTATCCTTCAACTCCGAATATTTACGCCAAAGGCAAACAAAACGTTCAGGATGCTCACGAAGCCATAAGGCCTTCTTATCCGGAAAGAACTCCCGAAAGTATTAAACAGTATCTTTCCTCTGATCAATATAAATTATACAAGCTTATCTGGGAAAAATTTATGTCATCCCAGATGGCACCGGCTAATATTGCAAACAAAACCATAGATATTTCAGCAGGAGATTATTCTCTGAAAGCCGGGACAAGCAAGATTCTGTTTGACGGATTCTTAAAACTTTATAACGACGCCGAAGAAGACGAAAAAGAAGCGGATGCAAAGATTCCGGATCTGGAAGCGGGAGATAGGGTAATATGCAAGGAAATCACTCCTAAACAACATTTTACCCAGCCGCCTCCGAGATATAACGAGGCATCTCTTGTTAAAGCACTTGAAGAACACGGAATCGGACGTCCGTCAACTTATGCAACCATTATTACGGTTATACAGACAAGAAAGTACGTTGAGAAAAAAGACAAAGCACTTGTTCCGACCCTTCTCGGAAGAACTGTCTGCAAGCAGCTTGTAACCCAATTTTCAGAAATTATGGACTACAAGTTCACCGCAGGAATGGAAGAAAAGCTGGATAAGATTGCAGAAAAGAAAGCTGTTTGGAATGTTGTTCTGCAGGAATTTTACACTCCGTTTATGGAGGTTGTTAATTCTGTTATGAAAAATTCGCAAAAAGTAGTTATTGAAAGCGATAAAGTCTGCCCTAACTGCGGCAGAAAAATGCTCGTTCGCACAAGCAGGTTCGGATC
>CALUTG010000075.1 GCA_944323615.1 Candidatus Gastranaerophilales bacterium | reverse complement strand
TCCGTGAGCAGCGGTTCCAAAGCCGTAGTATTCTTCGTTGTTCCAGTAATTTAGATTATGTCGGGATTCATAACCCTTCTTAGAAAAGTTGCTGATTTCATACCGGTAAAACCCGTTTTCCCCCAATAATTCATTTACCCCCTCGTACATATCAGCTTGTGTATCTTCATCAGGCAAATTTGGGGGTAAATGAGAGCCAAAGTAAGAACCGTCCTCTATTTTTAAGCCGTAAGTTGATATGTGCTGAATATTTAATTTAAGAATTTCTTCTATATCAAAAAGCAGATCTTCCATTGTCTGATAAGGGAGTCCGTAAATTAAATCAAGGCTGATATTAGAAAAGCCGGCTTCTTTTGCTAATCTTACAGCATTTTTAGTATCTTCTGCCGAATGGCGCCTTCCTATAAGATTTAAAATTCTGTTATTAAAGCTCTGCGCTCCCATACTTAAACGATTTATACCGATATCTTTTAAATCTTTTAAATATTGAATATCCGCATCATCAGGATTCAGTTCAAATGTGATCTCGCAATTATCTTTAAAATTAAATTTATCTATGATTTTCTTTAAGGAACCAGCATCAATTAAAGAAGGAGTACCTCCGCCAAAATAAAGAGTCTTTAAAGGTTCTCCCTTATAATTTACCCCTATTTCTTTGAGCATAGATTCAATATATACAGATTTTTTGCTTTCATCCGTAAATGAAACAAAGGAGCAGTATCTGCATTTTGATTTACAAAAAGGTATGTGAATATAAACGCTGTCCGGCATTACTCATCCAATTTTATATAACTGGTTTCCCATCTTAGGTCAATATATTTAACTTTTTTATTAAGCATTTTAACCTGCGGCAACAGAGATGGGAGCCTTTGAATTTTATCGAACGTTCCCGCGTTAAAACTCCCGAGTCTTATATTAGCGGAAGGTATTTTTATATAGACATCCTTAGGGTTTCTGTAGTCTATATATTCTACTTTTTCACCTGATTCACCTTCAACAAGATTTGCCAGCTTTTTCAAAGCTGTAACTTTTTTTGCATCCCAGTTCCTGTAATCATCGCCACCGGTTCCGTAAGTTACAACAAGAACTGTTTTATAATCCGGAGCTAGAGGCATATATTCTCTCCCGATAAGCTTTCCGTCGGCAGAGAAAAATGCAATCGGAGGAACATTAAAATCCGGAGTTATAGTAACAACGGGATTCCTTTCTACAACAATTATCTGAAGCCTTGCCGGAAACCAGTATCTCCTTATATAGACATTTTGAACCGGCTCAAGCTGTGTTATGCTCTTTTTAAGATTATCGGTTTTAACAAGAAAAATCGGCTGTTTTGGAACTTGATTTCTTCTTAAAGCAGATAAAATCTTTTGTTCAGGGACAATTCTGTTATTAACAATTTCAAGAGCAGGACTGTCAAGACTATCAAAAGCATTAGACGGTAACCTCCATTGAGGCATTTTAAGAATTCCGTAAATAAGCCCGAGGAGAATTAGTATTATTAAAAATCTCCAGATAGCTCGCAGCCGGACAAGTCGTCTTTGAGACTGCCTGATTCTGCGCTGCATTTTAGCTTGTTTTAAGCGTCTCTGCTGGTGATATCTGGGTTTTAAAATTTCCTCATCTGACATTATTTATCAAGTCCTGCGCTTTTTAGTATCATTAAAACTAAATTGTCGTAATCTATTCCGCAAACGGCTGCCTGAGCTGGTAAATCACTTGTATCAGTCATTCCCGGGCTTGTATTAACTTCAAGAAAATACGGCTTGTCATCTTTTATCATAAAATCTACCCTTGAAACTCCTGAGCATCCTGTTGTTTCATGAGCTTTTACTGCAAATTCTTTTACCAGTCTTGTTCCTTCTTCAGATAAGCCTGTTGAAGGAACTATAAATTCTGACATTCCTTTTGTATATTTAGCTTCAAAATCATACCATTCATTTTTCGGTCTGATTTCAAGAACTTCTGTTGCAAAAGCTTTTCCATCTTTTTCCAAAACTCCGACGGTTACAAAAAATCCGTCTATAAACTCTTCTATTAATACATCATCATTATATTTTAAAGCCTCTTCATAAGCTTTTTCCAGTTCTGCCGGAGTATTAACCTTAGTCATTCCAAAGCTGGAACCTTCTGATACGGGTTTTGTAATAAGAGGATATTTAAGTCCTTCTACTGCTTTTTTTACATTATCCCCTTTTTTTACAAAAACTGATTTTATAAGAGGAAAATCTCTAACAGTTGAAAGGATTCTTTTTGTATATTCTTTATTCATGCAAATGGAACTTGCCATAACTCCGCAGCCTGCGTACGGTATTCTTAGAATTTCAAGAACACCCTGAATGCAGCCATCTTCGCCGTATTTCCCGTGAAGAGCATTGAATGCACAGTTATAATTTCCGTTCCGTAAAGTTTCTGCTATATTTTTGTCTACAACAACCAGCTCTGCATTTTTATAACCCAGTCTTAAAAGCGCTTCATAGCAGTTTTTGCCTGAACGCATTGAAACTTCTCTTTCTGAAGACATTCCTCCGCATAGAACAGCTATTTTGTCGTCTTTTTGTACAGTATATTGCATAATTCTTCCTCTTTCTCGGTTTTGTCACCTATGAAAATAATTTCAGGTCTTAATTCTATTGTATAAATGTCTCTAACTGCAGTGTACATTTTTACCATCAGTTCAAGAACATCTTCAGATGTCGCATCTCCTTTGTTTACTATAAAGTTAGCGTGTTTATCCCAAACCTTAACTCTATCAAGCTCAAAGGTTTTAGCCCCGGCTTTATCGAGCAGTCTTCCTGCTGAATCATTCGGCGGGTTTTTAAATACGCTTCCTGCATTCGGTATAGCCAGAGAAGGCTGGATTTCTTTTCTGAAAGAAAGATTTCTGTCCATAAGAGCCTGAATCTCTTCTTTAGGCTTTTTATTTAATTCAAACTCTGCTCCCAGAAGAATATATTTTCCGCTATGAAGAATTGAATGTCTGTATGAAAATTCCATTTCTGATTTTTCTTTATAAACAACTTCTTTTTTCTCTTTATCATACAGGCAGCATCTTGTAAGCGTATCTGAAATATTTTGACCGTGGCAGCCGGCATTCATTGAAACTTCGCCGCCGATAGTTCCCGGAAAACCAATCATAAACTCAAATCCGCTTAGAGAATTTTCGCAAGCTTTTTGTGCCAATAAAGGCCCTTTTACACCGGCTTCCGCTATAACGTGAGTACCTCTAATATCATAGAATTTCATGCCTGTAGTAAGAATTACATTCCCGCTATAGCCATTTGATGAAAAGAGCACATTGGAACAATTACCGAGAACTATATAGTTATCCAATTCGTTCAGAAGTGTCACAAATTCCTGCTGGTTTGCAGGCAGGTATAGACCTTTAACCTTACCCCCGATTTTGAAGGTTGTGTATTGTTTAATTTCTGCATTTTCTTTAAATTCTATTTGCAAGAGAGTTCTCCGTTTGCTTTTTCTAAGTATTTCCCCAAATTAGTAATAGTTCCTGCCCCGAGACCTATTACGATATTTCCTGACTTTAATGTTGGCATAAGTTTTCTTGCCATTTCTTCGATTGTTCCGCCCATATATTCGGAGCCTGTCAGTTCCGCTGCAAATTTCTCGGAATTTACCCCCGAAATTTCATCTTCTGATGCTGCATAAACATCTGTTACAATAACCCTTGAAGCGTTTGAAAAAGAGTCTTTAAAATCATTCCACAGACTTTTTAACCTTGTATATCTGTGAGGCTGAAATACTGCAACAATATTTTCTTTTCCAAATCTTTGCGCTACGGCCTCCAGTGTTGCTTTAATCTCTGTAGGGTGGTGTGCGTAGTCATCAAAGATTTCTATTCCATTAATCTCCGTAACCTTCTGAAACCTTCTTCCCATGCCGGTAAAATCAGAGAATAAGTCTTTTACACAATCAAGATTTACACCTGATTCAGCTAAACTTGCAGCCACTGCAAGAGCGTTATAAACGTTATGCATGCCGGAAATTTTCAGATAAATATCAGCAAGAAATTCATCTTTATAATAAACATCAAAATATGTTCCAGATTTTGTATATTGAATATTTCTTGCAATATAATCAGCATCTTTGATTCCAAAAGTAATAAAGTCGCCTTTCAGCATATTAACGCCGGGATTATCTGCATTAATCAAAACTTTTGCGCCTTCTTTTTTGTGAGAAAGGAAGGTTTCAAAAGTCTTAATCAATGAAGTCATACCGTCTTTATAAAAATCAACATGGTCTTCTTCCAGATTGTTTATAACTGTAATATCCGGTGAATACTTAACAATAGTTCCGTCGCTTTCATCTAATTCCGCAACAAAATAATGACCTTCTTTATGCTGGGCGTTTGTATGAATTTCAGGAACAATCCCGCCTACAACAAAAGAAGGTTCAAGACCTGCTTTTTCAAGTATAAATGATGCAAGTCCGCTTGTAGTTGTTTTTCCGTGAGTTCCGGAATATCCGATAAAAATTTTACCCTTGTTCTGGCTGTTTTTTGCAATTTCTTCCAATAAGTCAGACCTGTGATAAATTTTTATCCCCAGTTTTTTTGCCTTAACAAGTTCCGGATTATTTTCTCTGATTGCGGTTGAAACCACAACTACGTCCGTATCATCAGGAAGATTGTTTTCATTATGTCCTATATTTACTTTAGCTCCGAGTTCTCTAAGAGCTGTTATATATTTGCTGTCGGCAATATCAGAGCCTGTTACGGTATGACCTTCTTCAAAAAGGTATTTTGCTAACCCGCTCATTCCTATTCCGCCAATTGCTATAAAATGATATTTTCCCAATTTTAATCCCTCTTATACCTTTGATTATTATAGTATAAAGGCGGGTATATGTACAATAGAATTTTATACCCTGTTTTGAGAATCAATCTTTTCTTTCAAATCCTGAAGTTCGTATTTGAGTCTGTTGAGTTCGCACTTTACAGGATCAGGTATTCTGTTGTGCATTAAGATACCATCAGAGTTTACAAAATGCTGATGAACAACTCTTCCGGGAACACCTACAACAGTTGAATTTTCCGGCACATCATCAACGACCACTGAGCCTGCTCCGATTCTTACATTATCTCCTATTGTAATATTACCAAGGACTTTTGCTCCGGCACCTATTATGACATTATTACCGACAGTCGGGTGGCGCTTGCCGTGTTCGTTTCCGGTTCCGCCTAAAGTTACCTGCTGGTAGATAAGAACATCATCTCCTATAATTGTTGTCTCACCTATTACAACGCCCTCTCCATGGTCAATAAAAAATCTGTTTCCTATTCTTGCTTTAGGATGGATTTCAATCCCTGTAAAGATTCTTGTCCAGTAAGAGATAAGTCTGGGAATAAACGGAACTCCCCAATAAGCTAATTTATGTGCAATCCTGTGCGAAATAAGAGCCTGCAAGCCCGGATAGCAAAATAATACTTCTGCAAGATTTGTTGCCGCAGGATCTTTTTCGTAAATAACTTTAATATCTTCTTTTATTTTATTGATTGCACGTTTTAACATTATTTTCCCTTTTCTTTATCCCCTCTCCTTTTAGGAGAGGGTTGGGGTGAGGTCCTTACTTCCCTACCACACTGATAAGTATCTTTCTCCGCCGTCAGGAATAATTGCGACAATTAATTTTTCAGGATATTTTTCCGCGAGTTTCTTTGCAGCAAAAAGATTTGCCCCGCCTGAAATCCCGCAAAAAACACCTTTTTCTTTAGCCAGTTTTTTAGCCTCTTCTATTGCTTCATCTCCTTTAACAGCAAGAATTCCGTCTAAGCATCTGCCTCTGGTATTTTCAGGTATAAAATTAGCTCCGATGCCCTGAATTTTATGTGCACCTGCGTTCCCTTTCGTAAACAGAGGACTTTCTGCCGGTTCAACACCAAAGACCATCCAGTCTTTAAGATATTCTTTTAAGCCGAAAGCCGT
>CALUTG010000074.1 GCA_944323615.1 Candidatus Gastranaerophilales bacterium | reverse complement strand
ACCCATCCCAACCTTCCCTCAACAGGGAAGGAGTTTGTACATTTCCCTTTCTTTATTTGCGAAGCAAAGAAAAAGAAAAGGAGGAGCTAATCTTGTTAGTCAAAATTGCTTAATTTGTAAACAAATGTTAAATCAAAACATTAAATAATTACACAATATTAACGGCGATAATTACGTTACAAGTTTCAGATGGGTTAACTAGAATAAACCTCTTTTGTTTTTACAAAAGTTAACAAAAAAACTGCTCAAATTTGCGTAATAAAAATTTTATGATTATAATTTAATAAGTGTAAAATTTACAATATTGGAAAACGGATGTCACTAAATTTTCAAGACTTAATACTAAATTTATCAAGATTCTGGTCAGATTACGGTTGTATAATTCAGCAGCCTTATGATATTGAAAAGGGTGCTTCTACAATGAATCCGGCAACTTTTTTAAGAGCATTGGGACCGGAACCATTTTCAACCGCAATGGTTGAACCTTGCAGACGTCCGACTGATGCAAGATACGGTGAAAACCCTAACAGGCTCGGACATTATTTCCAGTATCAGGTTATTTTAAAACCGTCTCCTGATAACGCTCAAGAACTTTATTTAAAAAGTCTTGAAGCTATGGGAATAGACTTATCCAAGCACGATGTAAGATTTGTTGAGGACAACTGGGAATCACCTACACTCGGCGCTGCCGGTGTTGGCTGGGAAGTTTGGCTTGACGGTATGGAAATCACACAGTTTACGTATTTCCAACAGGTGGGCGGACTTGAAGTTAAACCTGTTGCGCTTGAAATTACTTACGGGCTTGAAAGAATAGCAATGTATATTCAAAATAAAGAATCCGTATTTGATATTATGTGGAATAATGAGCTCAAATACGGAGACATTTACCTCCAAAACGAAATAGAACAATCAAAATATAACTTTGAATATTCTGATGCAGAAAGACTCTTTGCACTTTTTGATGCTTATCAGAAAGAAGTTGATAACTGCCTGAATGCCGAACTGGTGCTTCCGGCTTATGATTACGTATTAAAATGTTCACATACATTCAACCTTCTTGATGCAAGAGGGGTTATAAGCAAAGATGAACGTATTAATTTTATTAACAGAGTGCGAACAATGGCATCCGCTGTTGCGGAATTGTATGTCAAACAACGTGAAAAATTGGGCTTCCCTCTGTTAAAGAAATAAAATTATATTAAGGGAAATTGTAGAAATCAAAAAGCCGAAATTGTCTAGATTTCCCTCCGGAATCCAGCGGTAACTTATGAAAGGCGGAAAATGGCAAATCCAGAAATTTTATCTTCATTTTCAAATGTTGTAAAGAAAATGTTTATCAGAAAAAATCCTGATGATGCAATTAAAAATGCAAAAGAAGGCGGACTTGAAAAGACTCTTGGCGTAATGGATTTAATTATCTTAGGGGTCGGAGCAATTATAGGTTCGGGAATTTTCGCTATCGTCGGAACAGCTGCAGCAGGTGAAAATGGTGCAGGTCCGGCATTAATGATATCAATGGTAATAGCAGCAATTGCATGCATATTTTCAGCTCTTTGCTACAGCGAAATTGCTACAATGATTCCGGTTGCAGGCGGAGCTTATGCATACACATTCGCTTCTTTAGGCGAATTTATGGCGTGGCTTGCCGGATGGGTTTTAATGCTTGAATATCTGGTAGGTTTCATTGCCGTATCATGTGCATGGACAAACCACTTTATGCAGTTTTTAAAAGGGTTTTCCAATGTACTGCCTGCCTGGCTTGTAAACCCTCCTGCCTGGCTTATTAATGATTTCAGATCAGCAGTACATTATTATACAAATCAGGGCGTAGATTGGCATAATGTGATTCCGAGTCTCTGCGGAATTCCTTTTTGCTTAAACCTTCCGGCAATTATAATGATTATCTTAGCAACGGCACTTCTTGTTAAAGGTACAAAAGATTCCGCTAAAATGACAGGGATTATGGTTGCGGTTAAAATGGGTGTTATTGCACTGTTTGTTCTTGCCGGAGCATTTTATGTTAAACCGGAGAACTGGACGCCTTTTGCTCCAAACGGATTTGAAGGTGTATTTATGGGCGCTTTCATAATCTTCTTCGCATATATCGGATTTGATGCAATTGCAACGGCTGCGGAAGAATGCAAGAATCCTCAAAAAGATTTACCGGTTAGTATTATAGGATCGCTCCTTATAACAACCGTCGTTTATGTACTTGTAGCACTTGTGCTTACAGGTATGCAGCCGACTAATGGAGCTGTTCCGGAAGGAATCTTAAAAGCTCCTATGGCTTTTGTTATGCAAAATGTCGGACAAAACTGGATAGCAGGACTTATTTCAGCAGGTTCACTAGCAGGTTTAACCTCCGTACTTATTGTTATGCATATGGCTGCAACAAGGGTGCTTTATGCAATGAGCAGGGATAACTTCCTCCCTCGTATTTTCCAAAGAATCCACCCTAAATTTAATACACCGGCAGTTCTCACCATAACAGTCGGCTTGGTAGGTATTATAGGAACATTTATTCTTGATTTGAATGTTGCGGCATCTTTAAGTAACTTCGGGACATTTACGTCATTTATAATTGTTTGTGTTGCAGTATTGATTTTAAGAAAAATAGAACCAAACAGAGAACGACCGTTTAAAGTTCCGTTCTGCCCGTTATTCCCGCTTTTAGGAATACTGTGCTGCGGAGGTTTAATGGTATTTTCTATGGTAGTAGCTAAAGGCGAAACCGCGGCTTTATCATCAGAAATGTTTGTAATATGGGTTGTTATGGGGTGTTTAATCTACTTCTCATACGGTTATCAAAAGAACAGAAAAGCGGAAGCACTGGCGTTAGACGGGAATAAAGAAATAGCAGAAAAAGATGAAACAATTACAGCAAGTATTAAATAACTTACTCAAATGCAGATCCCCTCAAGAATTAATTGAGGAAGGAAGCAGTTCCGAATTAAAAAAGACACTGAATGTTTTTGACCTGATTATTTTAGGAATCGGGGCCGTTGTCGGTACGGGAATTTTTACAATTATCGGAAGTGCAATCGTAGGAAGCGCAGACGGAGCCGGTGCGGGTTCTGCCGTTGTAATCTCAATGATATTAGCGGCAATAGCCAGCCTTTTTTCAGCTCTTTCTTATTCCGAAATTGCTTCAATGATACCGGTTGCTGGAAGCGCATATACCTACACCTATGCTACAATGGGTGAATTTATGGCATGGATGGTAGGCTGGATATTAATGCTTGAATATGCTATCGGGAATATTACTGTAGCAAGCGCCTGGACAGGATATTTTGTTCAGTTTATGAAAGGGTTTAAACATATACTACCTTCATTTATCGTAAACTGGCCGCTCTGGCTTAGAAACGACTACAGAACAATGTATGAGATTTGTAACAGATTCGGCTGGGATGTACATGATAAAATGCCGTTTCTTCATCTTCCTTTCGGGTGGGAAGTCCCGGTTGCAATAAACGTTCCGGCAATTGCAATTGTCCTTGTTCTTACGGTTTTATTAATCAAAGGGATCAAAGAATCTACAAAAGTCGCAACTATTATGGTTGGGGTAAATATGTTTATCATACTTTCTTTTATTGTTGTAGGAGCATTTTATATCAAACCTGAAAACTGGGTGCCTTTTGCTCCTAACGGATGGGAAGGAATATTTACCGGTGCTTTTATAATTTTCTTTGCGTACATCGGTTTTGATGCAGTATCAACAGCCGCAGAAGAGACAAAGAATCCGCAAAGAGACCTTCCTATAGCAATAATGGGAACTCTTCTTATTTGTACAATTCTTTATGTAGCAGCGGCTCTTGTGCTTACCGGAGTTGTGCCTCATCAATGGATTGATACGCAGGCGCCTCTGGCTCATGCGATGAGATATATAGGTATGAATTGGTACGCCGGACTTATTTCTGTCGGTGCACTCTGTGCCTTAACCTCAGTGCTGTTAATTTATCAGCTTGGTACTACAAGGATTCTCTATGCAATGAGCAGAGATCGTTTTTTACCAAAAGCTCTAAATACAATCCATAAAAAATTTAAAACCCCTCATGTTTTAACATGGGTATCAGGAATTGTGGTCGTAATTTGTGCATTATTTATGGACTTAACTATCTCTGCAGAATTATGCAATTTCGGGACATTTGCATCTTTCATAATTATATGTATTGCGGTTCTAATCCTGAGAAAGACCGAACCTGACAGACCCCGCCCTTTCAAAGTTCCGTTTTGTCCTTGGTTTCCAATTCTGGGGATTGTAACCTGCCTTGCACTTATGTACTGCAAATTCAGTGCAAAAGCCACATCTGCTCTATATTTTATCATCTGGCTTATAATCGGACTATTAATCTATGTATTATACGGTTACAGAGAAAAACGCAGGGAAGAAGCAGAAAAATAAAACAAATACAGTATGATTTTTCTCCGCAAAGTGTTATAATTCTTATATGAGAATTGTCACTAACAAAGAGTTGAGCGGTTATAAAATACTTCCGTTTGATATATTTACGGAAACTAACAGCAAGATTTTAAGTGCCGGCGAGGTTCTTACGCCCGGAAAACTTATTATGCTGAAAAATTACTTAAAAATTTATACCGAAGAAGTCTTTCTTGATGATGACAATAACAAAAAATCTTCTTCAAAAGGCGGCTCAAGAAAATTAGTTAACTTCTCATACGAATCACTTGATCCTAATGATTTTGAGACAGTAATCAATAAAGATGCCACTATAAAAATGGATGTCCAAATTAAGATTAAGTATTTTTACCGTAAAACTCTTGATCTTTTTATTCAAGGATATTATGAAGAAGGGCTTCTTAAACTCAATTCCCTGGTAAATATTATTAAATCGGATTTATTCAAACAGGTTAACCGTTCAAACAAGGGATCACAAATCCGTTTTCTCGGGGAATATGAATTATGCCACCCGCTTAATGTTGCACTTATTTCAGGATTAATCGCAAAAAAACTTGATTTTCCTAATATGTCAATTGATTTTGTAATTCTTGCTGGACTTCTGCATGATATAGGGAAATTAAAAATTAATCTCCAGGATCGTTCGTCCGTCCTTACTGTCAATGAAGAAGAAGTTTCAAACCATACAGTATTAGGTTATGAACTTATAAGAAGAGAGCTCAAACTTCCGGAAGAAGTTGCAAAAGTTGCTCTTGAGCACCACGAAAACAATGACGGCTCGGGGTATCCGCAAGGACTTTCCAGTGATTATATTTCAGAACTCAGCCAGATAGTTAACGTTGCTAATTATTATGATAATTTAGCTTTCAACAGAACCCCGAATCATGTTACCAGTAACAGAGAAGCATTAAGAATAATGCTTGAAGTCGGAACAAAACGATTTTCAGCCAAAATGCTTTATACTTTTGTGCATATGTTTAATTATGATGATCCAAAAGATTTTAATGATATGGTAATTTAATCTGTTTTCTGATTGTGCATTTTTATTATTTCTTAAATTCTGTCTTTAAGGAGGAAATTATGGACAGAATTAAAACTTTCAAAAAAATTATGGAAAAAAGTGAAACAAATCTTGTTTCAATACTTACTAACCACTATCAAATAACAGGTACGGTTTTTGAATGCGAAGAGTGCAATAAAGATGGGTTTATTAATCTTACTAATGCATCTTTATGTACAGTAAACGAAATTTACGAAACAAGATGCGAAGATTTCAGCTAAAACCGCTATGATTGTATTCATATAAATATCGACAAAATTGTCGCATTCAGTTTTTTAAAAGATTAAAAAAAATATATAGTTAAATATTTTTTTGTTTAATCTTGATTGTACTTTTCTTTTTTCTTTTTTGCGAAGAAAAGAAAAAAGAAACCCGCATTATTTTCAATGCCCTTTGGGCATCATAAGTGTTGTGCTTTGCACAATCTCTTACGCTCGCTATTGTGCCTTACAGTCACACGCTCGCGGCTGACATTGATTGTTACTTCCCATATAAATTTTATAAGCCGACCTTTACGCAGCGAACAATCAATGTTAGCGAAATAGTAACAAAACGGGTGTTGTTTGAGCGATAGCGAGTTCACCCGTTTA
>CALUTG010000073.1 GCA_944323615.1 Candidatus Gastranaerophilales bacterium | reverse complement strand
ATATTAAGAGTTCTAACGACTTATCAGGATATTTGTTCAATATTTTAATAGTCAAATTGATTGTTAAAAATAGTCATATAAACTGTTATTTCACATTGGGATTCGAACCCCAATGCGAAGCATTTCCGGGTTTGAGCGGAAGCGAGCAGAGAGCGGAGGAATTTGTGCGTTTAGCTCCGGCATGGGATAATGAGTCTATTTGAAAAGGTTTAAAAATTAATAGCAAAAAAAAAAATTATGATATTTATTAATATTATGAAAATTTCACCTATTACTCCTGCTTCTTATACATCTAATATATATCGTCCAAATTTTCAAGGAAATCGAAGGTTTGTTTATGATAAAAGCGGACAATTTTTGTATCGTACGACAACATATTTTTTTCGCGATGATTTAAATTGGAACACATTTATCAGACTTCTTTCAAACAAGTATAAGAATGCAGACAGAGTAAATATTATTAATCATGTATGTTCAAATGGTCAGGAACCATATTCTTTGGCTGCAATGCTTATGGAAAAATTGGGCGAAGGAGCGGAAAAGTTTTTCCCTATTATTGCTAAGGATATTGATGAAGATAATATTAACAGTGCCAAAAACGGCAGACTTGGAATAAACAATGATGATTTATATAGGATAAACTATTTTATTAATGACAATATTTCGGAATATTTTGATAAGGGCAGGGCAATAAATCCTGAAAATGATTTAGTTTTAATTCCAAAAATTGAATTAAAAAATTCTGTTATTTTTTCTCAATCTGACATTTTTGAAGATATAAAGGCTCTCCCTTCGGAAAATACAGTTCTAATGTGCAGAAATTTTTGGCCGTATCTTTCTCCGCAGAAAAGAGAAGAACTTGCGGTAGAAATAGCAAAAAGGCTTGACTCAACTTCTCTTCTGGTGACGGGAAATTATGATTTTTGCAGCATCGTCAATTTGTTTAAAACTCTTGGATTTGTTCAGACTGGTGTAAAAAATGTTTATACAGTAAAAGATAAATTCAATCCAGTTTGCAATTAACTCATTAGGTTAATTTATACGGGATTGTCTTAGTCGCTCGCTTTTAACGGGTCTACGGATTTCCTTTTCAGAAGCTGCGCTTCTTCCAAAGAAAACTCCTCCGCCCTCAGCTCGCTCCCGCCGAACCACTTTAAAGCCCTCCGGACTTGGTGGTTCGAATCCTTTCTTACATCTTCAACTAACTTAAAAGCGGGGAAAATCCCCGCTTTTAAGTTAATACAAAAAAACTCCCGGAGATGGATTCGAACCACCGTTGGAAGAGCCAGAATCTTCAGTCCTGCCGCTAGACGATCCGGGAACGTACCTATATTTTAGCATAAAAATTTTTTTGGCAAGCGCAAAAAAAGCAAAAAATAATTTTATATGTTTTAAACTAATAACAATAAGTTATAAAAGGAAAGAAAAATGAAAATTGACACTACCGCGAACATGAATTTTAAAGCAAAATTTATAGTAAAAGATGAAGCAAAACTTCTTACCTCTTGTTCAAAAAGATTAAATAATATTGCAAAACTCTTTGAAGAAAAAACTTCCAAATATCCAAATGATAGTTTTACCCTTCTTCTAAATCGTTATAATGATACCTCATTAATTACGAAAATCAAAAAAGGAAACTATAAATCACTAATTCATCTGAAAGACAACGGCTTAGAAGAACTCCTCGCTAATTATAATAATGATTCAATTGTAAAAAAGTTTGTTAAACTGTTTAAATCCGAAAAAAAATGTGCCAACCTAAAACATCAGGCGAAAAACCTGATTCAAAACACCAAACAATCTTGTATAAATAACAAGTATCTGGAAACAAAACCGGTTGAAGAATTTGCGGAAGAAGCCGTCATGAATATTAAAGCAAATACTGTTTGCAATGATAAGTTTTATAATGAGTTTGTGATTAAAGCTATGATGTAAAACAAAACCGGAGTTGAATTTTCTATGGACATAAATTATTCAAAAAATATAAACTTTAAAGCAAAACTTGATATTCATTTGATGAAATATGATAAACCAAAGTGGAAAAATATCGCCGGAATTTTTGCAAAAGAAACAAAAACTTATCCTAAAGATCGATTTGGCACCGGAGGCAGACCTGACACAGATTTTTTTATGGGAATAACAGATAGAATGGGGCTTTACGGTTGGTTATTCTGCACATTATCTAAAGAAGCTTCTTCAAAATTTTTATCCCTTCCGGACTCAGAAATCGCAAAAAAACTTAAATCTGTTTTCGAATTTTTAAAATATAAAGAAAAAATCATATTAAATGCAGAAGCTTCGCTAAATAATACCGATAAAGTTTTATGGGAAATCTTACACAACAAACTTAATAATAAAAAGAAATTACTTATAGATAATGACTCATTTTTAAGAGATAACCTTAAAATTTGGTAATTATCCGGCTATTTTGGAGAATTTCGGCATGCCGGAGCGGAGGTTAAAACTGACAAAAAAATACTCCTCCGTATAATTAATTTTTTACCTTTTTCCTGTTAACTGGACTCAAGACTTCTGCTTTGATATAATTACTGGTATGGGAAATGAGATAGAAAAATTACAGGAAGTCTTACAGCAAGACCCTTCCAATTTTCAAGCCAGACGGGAATTATCCATACTTTTAGCTAATAACGGGTTTAATGAAGAAGCTCTTTCCAATCTTCAATATCTGGAAAAATATTTTCCGGAAGACAGCCAGATTCAATATAATTTAGGCATTCTCTACGAAAAACTGAAAGATTTTGAAAAAGCTAAAACTTCTTACCAAAAAGCCGTAAAAATTTCCCCGCAGGAAGATTATTACTATAACCTCGGTGAAGTTCTTGTAGAACTGAAAGAATGGGATGAAGCAATTGAAGCTTTTAACACCGTACTAAAAACAGACCCAAATGACAGTAACTGTTATTTTAATCTCGGAATCTGCTACTTTAATAAAGATGAAATGAATCTTGCAACAGACAATTTTCAAAAAGCAGTATCTATAAACCCGCAGGATATTTACGCTCATTTCTATCTGGGAAACATTTATCAGAACAGCGGACTTACAAACTTTGCGGCAGAAAGCTACAAAAAAGTGCTCTCAATATCTCCTGACTACAGCTGGGCTTACTTTAATCTCGCATCTATTGCTTACAAAAACGAAAATATTGAAGAAGCAAAAGAATACCTGAAAAAAACAGTAGAATACAACCCGCACGATATAGAAGCTTACAAACTTCTTACAAAAATCTGTATAAAACAAAACGAGATTGAAGAAATTCTTTCCATTCTTAAAAATTGGGTTGATAAGGAAGATAACGGGGATATGTATTACCTTCTTGCAATGGTATACAAATACCTTGGAGATGAGGAAAATTATGCTTCCGCTCTGGAAGAAGCTCTCAACAACTCCTATACTTTAACTTACCCGAAAAATATCGTTAAAAAAGAATACGACCTCATCTGTCAAAATCTTGAATATGAAGAAGAAGAGGACGACGAGGAAGAAGGAGAAGAAGACGAACAAGATTATGAGGAAGAAGACGGTTCTGAAGATGAAGATGAAGATTTAGAACTGGAAGAAGACGAAGAAAATGCTGAGTAGAATTTTTATCAAAAACTACATATTGATAGATGAACTTGAGCTTGAGCTTGACAAAGGTTTGAATATAATAACCGGTGAAACAGGCGCAGGAAAAAGTATCTTAATTAATGCTATTGATATAGCCTTTGGAGCAAAAGCCGGAAAAGAGGTTATAAAAACAGGTGCAGACAAAGCAGTTATTGAAATTACCATTCTTAATGAAAAACAAGACATTAACCCGCTTTTTGATGAATACGGAATTGATAACCTCGGACAAGAAATTATTCTCTCAAAAGAAATTACTCCGACAGGCTCGCGCTCAAGAGTAAACGGATGTCTGGTTAATCAGGAATTTATCAGAATTTTTAGAGAGCTTTTCCTTGATATCCACTCACAACATCAGACATATTCTTTTTTACAGCCTAAATATCATATTACGCTTTTAGATTCTTATATCAAAAACCCTAAATTAGATGATTATAAAAAAGAATACGAAAGATACAAAAACCTGATTCAGGAGCTGGAAAATCTTAAAAATGCGTCTCAAAAAACAGAAGAACAAATTGATTTTCTCAAGTTTCAGGTAAACGAAATTGAAGAAGCCGGATTAAATTCCTTAACCGAAGACGAGGAATTAAATAACGAGCTTAATGTGCTTGAAAACGTCGAAAAGCTAAAAGAGCTTACAGGAAGTTCTTACTGGTCATTATCAGGAGATGACGGCTCTATTATAGAGGCGCTCTTTCAGATAAAAGCAAACCTATCTAAGGCTTCTTCTATGGATAATAACCTTGAAGAAACAGAGTCAGAACTAATCAGCGCAATTGAAACTCTAAAAGAAGTTTCTTCTTCTCTAAGAGACTATTCATCCTCTTTAGAAAATGATACAGAGAGAATAAATGCTATTCAAGAAAGGCTTTTCCTGCTCGACAAGCTCAAGCGCAAATACGGCGGAACTATAGAAAAAGTTATTGAAACAGGGGAAAAATTAAGACAGGAACTCGACGGAATAGAATTTTCCACCCAGAATATTGAAGCTCTTGAAACCGAGATTTCTAAAACAGAAGCCGCTCTTACAGCTCTGGCAGAAGAAATTTCAGACAAAAGGCAGGATTATGCAAAAGTGCTTTCCGCACTTATTGTGGAAAAATTGGAGAAGCTTGAGCTCCCGAAAGTCCGTTTTGAAATCGGGTTTGAAAAAACAATTCTTTCTCCTAACGGAGTTGACAAGGTTGAATTCTTAATCTCAACCAATATTTCAGAAGATCTTAAACCTCTGGCAAAAGTTGCCTCCGGAGGTGAAATATCAAGAGTAATGCTCGCCATAAAAACAATTTTTGCTCAATCCGATAATATTGATACCGTTGTATTTGATGAAATTGATACCGGCATCTCAGGAAAAACCTCTCAAGCAGTTGCAGACGAGGTAAAAGAATTATCCAAGTATATGCAGATAATTATGATAACCCATCAGGCAATCATAGCTTCCAAATCCGACAGGCACCTGTATGTAAGAAAAACACAGGATGACAAAACCAGTGTTAAAATAAAAGTCCT
This sequence comes from Candidatus Gastranaerophilales bacterium, assembly GCA_944323615.1. Classification (GTDB taxonomy): domain Bacteria; phylum Cyanobacteriota; class Vampirovibrionia; order Gastranaerophilales; family Gastranaerophilaceae; genus CAG-196. The sequence continues at coordinate 952 of CALUTG010000073.1, read as the reverse complement.
CGATGGTGAAGATAAACTTAAAGCAATAGCAGAACTTGCCTCCGGCGGAGTAACCGACGAATCGGTTAAGTTTGCTAAGATGTTAATCAATAATTAAACTGATGTGTGTTACTTTAACACACATCAGTTTAGCAATAATCAGACCTAATCGTTATCATCTATGTGATTGAACGGAATAGTTACGATATATTTATCACCTTTCTTTTCTTTAGTCATTTTGTCAGGGATAAGGTTTTCATCCAGATAGTAAGATTGTGCAAAGCTCATAATCTCTTCGCCCCTGTGTTCTTTTTTCTCCATATCACCGTAAACTGAAATAACATTGTTTTCAAGGTTAACCTTGATATTTTTATCGTCCCCGCCAAGAGGTCTTAAATCGACAATAACTTTGTATTCATCATTTTCTTTAACAAGGTTTACAAGCATAGGCTGCATTTTAGGCTCAAAAGGATTTTCCATCATTTTGTCTTCAAACTTTTCAAGTTTTCTTTGTTCCTGTCTCATCATTTTTTCAATTCTTTTTGCATGGTAAACAGGATCCATCATTCTGTGAAGCGAAAACTCCAGAGCCGCAAAAAACGCAAGAAACGCTACCAGAAATGTTACCACTATAATACCAAGAACCCTAAGCCATCCGCCTTTTCTCTCTTCATTTGACATATAAAAAACTCCTTTCTTTTTATTCAAATATTTAACCCTATTAGAATCCCTAAATCAATAGACAGGCGGGTAATATAACAGAAGAATAAATAAAAGAAAAAACTTGTCATATGACAAGTTTTCCATTAACCCAATAATCTCCTACCCCAAAAAATTTTTTTAAATCTCCTCTTAAAATTTTAAATTAATTTGTGATTAGTAATTTTATTTTTTCCTCTTTTTTTGATTTGTGACTTCTCCCCAAGTCTCGCAGCCATCACTCCTTTCAACTATGTATTTATCATAATCTTTC
>CALUTG010000072.1 GCA_944323615.1 Candidatus Gastranaerophilales bacterium | reverse complement strand
TTAATTTACGAATATGCTGTTCATAAGTTAAGAAAAAATAAGCCGAAACCACAGGGAGTGGATGAAATTTTGGGATTTGAATATCTTGATAAGATTATTGATATAGACCAATCTCCAATCGGAAGAACCCCAAGGTCAAACCCGGCAACATATACAGACGTCTTTACTCCGATAAGAGAACTCTATTCCAAAACTAATGAAGCAAAAATGAGAGGATATAAACCCGGAAGATTCAGCTTCAATGTAAAAGGCGGAAGATGCGAAGCCTGTGCCGGAGACGGAGTTTTGAAAATTGAAATGAACTTTCTTTCAGATGTTTACGTAAAATGTGATGTCTGTAAGGGAAAAAGATATAATAACGAAACTCTTGAAGTTAAATACAAAGGCAAATCTATTTCCGATGTTCTGGAAATGAGCGTTAAAGAAGCGTACGAGTTTTTTGAAAATATTCCTCAAATAGCAAACAAGCTTAAAACCCTTGTAGATGTGGGATTAGATTATATAAAACTCGGTCAGAGCGCGACAACCTTATCCGGAGGTGAAGCACAGAGAATAAAATTAGCCTCTGAACTTAATAAGCGCGCAACAGGCAAAACGCTTTACCTTCTTGATGAACCGTCTGTCGGTCTGCACTGGCATGACTTAGATAAATTAATCAAAATCATCCAGAAGCTTGCCAACAACGGAAATACCATTCTAATTATCGAACACAACCTTGATTTAATTAAAATTGCTGATTATATAATAGATTTAGGACCTGAAGGCGGAGATGCCGGCGGAGAAATTGTTGCCTGCGGAACTCCTGAAGAAGTTTACAAAAATCCAAATTCTTATACAGGACAATATTTAAAACAGTATTTCACCAACTAGCGATAATACGTAACGATACCATTGGCATAGCCGCCTATAATACTATTATTTTGCACAATTTTTGCAGGAAACTTGTATGAACTGTAGAATTCAGAAGCGGGTTTGCCTATAGCTGGTTTGTCCTTAGGTATCAAATCTTTAGGAGTGTGTTCACAACAATTAACCAAAACTTTCTTTCCCTCCGGAATATGCTCTCTAATATAGTCAAAGATTTTTATATCAGGGTCAGCTGCAACATGCCAAGTTCCATTGACAGAAGAACCTGCACCATGTCCTATAACGATATAATCAATATCTTTAGGGAAAACGCCTTCTTTAATATCTCTAATCAATATGTTTGCATTCGTTGAAAAAGAGTTAGCACCCTCAGGATGGGTCATAAACATTTTTTTCCCTGTTTCCTTTTCAAAAATTCGACAAGCTTCTTCAACCATAGCCCTATCAGGTCTTGAAAGCATTATATTACAAAACTCTTTTCCGGCTTTGTTTGGTTTTATATTGTCCAGAATTAAAACGTTCCAAAAATACCTGCAAGCCGACCCAAACGCACTTGTCTTCCAGCATAGCGGTGGTGCTTGAACAGAACCATCTTTTTTTAAAAAATGATTTATTATTCCTTTTATGTTAATCATAGAAATTCCTCAACTATTATAATAAAAACATAATCATTATTTATATTGCTTAAATATTAAGTATTATTAACAAAGAACAATCAATATATCATATTGTATAATATTCTTATGAATAGTCTTTTAAATGAAACCATAAAACTTGTTCCGGAACAACCCGGCTGCTACCTTTATTACAATAAAGAAGGCGAAATTATTTATGTGGGCAAAGCCAAAAATCTTAAACGCCGTGTTTACAGCTATTTTCATAAGCAGCACGACAGTGTTAAAACAACTGTTCTTGTATCTCAAATAGAAAAACTTGAATATATAATAACGGATTCTGAAGTCGAGGCTTTGATTTTGGAATCTCATCTCATAAAGAAACACAAACCTAAATATAATATATTATTAAAGGATGATAAGAAATATCCATATTTTCTAATAACTGACGAAGATTTTCCGAGGATTCAAATTGTAAGGAAGAAAAATCTAAATCCCGACAAAGGCAGGTTTTATGGCCCTTATACAGATGTTGGTGCAATGTATGCAACTTTAGATTTTCTAAAAAGACTTTTCCCTTTGAAACAATGCAAAACCCCGAAGTTTTCAAACAGGCCATGCCTGTATTATCATATCGGGAAATGCCTTGCGCCATGCCAGGGAAAAGTTACACCTGAAGAATATCAAAAACTGATTAAACAGGTAGAATTGTTCTTAAGCGGCAAACAGTCAGAACTTCTTAAACAGATCCAGACCCAAATGCAAAAATATGCAGAAGAAGAACAGTTTGAAAAAGCGGCCAAAATGAGAGACAGCTATCTGGATTTGCAAAAGACTTTAGAACGTCAAAAAGTCGTATATGAAAACACTAAGCTTAACGAAGACATATTAGCCGTATTGTATGAAGACGGAATTTTGGCTATTGTCATTATGATGATACGCGAAGGAAGGCTGATTGATAAAAAAGATTTCACTTATTTTGCGGATAATATTGATAAAACTGAATATTTTGAAACATTTTTCAGAGACTATTACACAGGTCTGAAACTTGAATATCCCGATAAAATTATTTCAAAAGACTTAGAAAAAATCGGTGAAAAAGAACTTTATCAGGATTGGTTAAAAATTATTTCCGGTAAAAAAATTACTATAAACTACGGCCGGGGCAGGGGTAAATATAATGAACTGTATGAATTAGCTCTGAAAAATGCCAGAAACCTTCTTGACAATGCCAGAATTAAAAAGATGGCGCAAATAAGAGATGACTTTAATGAAGTGGGTTCATATTTAGCAGAAAAATTACACTTAACCAACTTCCCTAACAGAATTGAATGTTATGATATTTCGCACATTCAAGGCACAAATACTGTTGCCTCCATGGTAGTATTCCAAAACGGACTACCGAAAAAATCAGCCTATCGCAAGTTCAAAATCCGTACTACAGAAGGGAAACCGGATGATTTTCTGTCCATGAAAGAAGTTCTCTCCCGTCGTCTTGCACGATTAGGCACAAAGAACTGGGAAAAACCGGATTTAATCATAATTGACGGAGGAAAAGGCCAGCTATCAAGTGTTATGACAATTGTTGAAGAGCTTGGAATAAGCGGAATCGATTTTGTTTCGCTAGCCAAAAGAGAAGAAGAAGTCTTTCTTCCGCACCAATCAAAATCAATACTCCTTCCGCGCGACTCTAACGCTCTTTACTTAATCCAGCGTGTGCGTGACGAAGCTCACCGCTTTGCCATCACATTCCATCGAGATTTGAGAAGCAAGGCAATAAAACAAAATAGTTCCCCTTAGGTGTGTGAACATCATGTCGTGTGCGGGATAGTACACAACCTGATATTAAACCGTTCCCCCATGTAAAGATATGTAACAAAAGAATTTTAGTAAAGCAATTTTAATTATTGCTGCAACTTAATACGTATATGTGAAAAGTGTAGGAGAAAATGATATGAACATTTCAAGTATAAGACTTCAAGAAACCCCTGTTAATGAACCAATGTCAGCCCCTGCTCAAAGCAGACAGTTGAAAAATATTCCGGCTGATACCTTAGAAATATCTTCAAGCCCTAATTTTAGAGGACACGGTGTAAAAGTAGATGCAAAAACCGCCAAAAAGACCACCGCAATCATAGCTCCGCTGCTGGGATTATTCGGAATTCATAAAATCGCAAATAATAGTGCTGAAAAAAACCAAGAAAAAAATTATGGACTTCTTGTAGCAGCTCATCCGGAAGCAGCATGCCTGCTTGATAGTTATACTTCTGATTCTTATTGGGGTTTAGTTCAGAAGCCGCATTATGCGCCAAATGTGAAGCCTTATATTCTGGAAGCTTATCATGAGAATAGAGCACAGGGTGAAAAATTGATGCAAATATTTTATGAATTGCAGCCTGAAAAAGCAGAAAGTACAATGCAGGATATAATATCTAACCCTGCCAAAATTGACGAATATTATAAAGATTCACTTAAAAATAACCCTTCTCGCTACATAACTTGTATGCACGATACGGTTGCTGCCCGTGAAGCAAATCTTTATGACATTCCTTCTGCGGATCCAATTTCAGTGTACCAAAACTACTTGGTTAACAGATCAACGAATCCTGACGTAGTATCATTACTTGATATGGAAATTTCTTTCTATGATCAGTATGATAATCTGCATGTAAGACGGGCTTACCCGGCCAGTGTAAAACCCGGTATTCTGACTGTTTATAATAGAAATAAGGAACAGGGTGAAAAATTAATGCATATATTGTATTCTCTCGTGCCTGAAGGCGCGGAAAATATTCTGAGATACTTATTATCTCATCCTAATGAAATTAATAAATATTACGAAAGATATTTAGATGAAAACGGCAAAACAGCACTTCATAGGAAGCTGGACGAAGATTATGTGAACTCTTTGAAGAATGAAGTTTCTGCCGGCAAAACAAAAGTCGAAGAGGCAGAAAAAGAATTTGAAGCTGCTAAACTAAACTTAATAAATGCACAAACAAAAACTCAGCATGCAGCAGAAAATCTTATGCAAGCAAAATCAGAGCTTCAAAAGAAACAAGATAACTACGAAACAGCCAAGAAAAACATTGACACAAAAGCTTAATCTGAAAAAGATTCAACTTTAATATAGCATGGCTGTTTTGTCAAAAAATTATATAAAGAAATAATAAATTTAAGCATAATAATCTAACCTCTTATTGTTAAGTAAACCTTGAGCCTGATTTTTTACAGCTCTTGCCTTTGCTGCAACTTTAAAATCCTGCCCCGAAGGATCTGAAGGAGCCATTGCCGCTTTAATAACCTTATCGGCATGCTTGATAGTTTCTTCCGGGTTTTCAGGATTCAGAGCCGGCATTTTAATATCTACATGCCCGCCTACAGGAATACCCTCTGCATTCTTTTCAATAACGATAGATCCGGCTAATGAACCGGCTGCTTGTTTGTGTGCAAGTTCATGGCTATATATTTCTGAATAATTCCTCTTCGCCAATGCCTGCTGTTCCAAACTTCTGAAGGTTGAGATAGTTAAACAATCCATTGGAATAATATACCCCTTTACACTTGTTTTATTATTATACTAAATTTTCGAAACTTTGCAAGTGGTGCTTTATAAAATCTTAATACAATGTTGTAAAAACAATGTACTATTATTTTATTTAGGCGGTATAATATAATTAATTAAAGTGTAAGTAAGACAATTACCGATATAGGTAAACAAAAGTAAGGAGATTAAAATGTCAGAATTAACATTAGAAAGAGAATCTTCTACACTTGATTTCGTACCTGGTAAATGGCAGACAGAAATCAATGTAAGAGATTTTATCCAAAAAAACTACACACCGTATGATGGTGATTCAAGCTTCTTAGCAGGTCCTACCGAAGCTACTAAAAAACTTTGGGACATGTGCTGTGAATTATCTAAAAAAGAACGTGAAAACGGCGGTGTTCTTGATATGGATACAAAAATTGTATCTACAATTACTTCACACGGTGCAGGTTACCTTGATAAAGATTTGGAAAAAATCGTAGGTTTCCAAACAGATAAACCGTTCAAAAGATCATTACAACCATTCGGCGGTATCAGAATGGCTGAAACTTCTTGCAAATCATATGGTTATGAAGTTGATCCGGAAGTAGTTGAAATCTTCACTAAATACAGAAAAACTCACAACCAGGGTGTATTCGATGTTTACACTCCGGAAATGAAAGCTGCAAGACACGCTGCTATTATTACAGGACTTCCTGATGCTTACGGCAGAGGACGTATCATCGGTGACTACAGAAGAATTGCTCTTTACGGTATCGACAGACTTATCGAAGACAAAAAAGAACAATTCGCTTCTCTTGAAGGTGAAATGACTCCTGAAAGAATTCAATTAAGAGAAGAAATCACTGAACAAATCAGAGCTTTGGAAGAGATGAAGGTTTTAGGTCAAACTTACGGCTATGACATTTCTCAACCAGCTAAAAATGCTAAAGAAGCTGTTCAATGGTTATATTTCGGTTACCTTTCAGCTGTTAAAGAACAGAACGGTGCTGCAATGAGCCTTGGCAGAACTTCTACATTCCTTGATATCTTTATTGAAAGAGATTTAAGAAACGGAACTCTTACTGAAGAAGAAGCTCAGGAACTTATTGACCACTTCATTATGAAGTTAAGATTAGTTAAATTCGCAAGAACTCCTGAATATAACGAATTATTCTCAGGCGACCCTACTTGGGTTACTGAATCAATCGGCGGTGTTGGTATTGACGGACGTCACA
>CALUTG010000071.1 GCA_944323615.1 Candidatus Gastranaerophilales bacterium | reverse complement strand
TGTTAATATTTGTAACTTAAAAGCCTAAAATACTCAAACTATTTGAACTAAATACTCAAATTATGTGATCCTTTACATACAGGATGAGAACCCCCAAACAAACCGACGGCTTGTTTTTAAGGTTCGAGCGGGAGCGAGCTGAGGGCGAAGCCTTGAAGACAAAATATCGAAGATATTGCAGTCTTCAAGCGAAGACCCGTTAAGCGCGAGCGACCAAGACAATCCCTCCACGCGTGATTAAAAAAAGAGATAACATTTGTTATCTCTTTTTAAACTTATGCAATACAAAGCATTTTATTTTGGTTTGGTAGTCCTAGTTTAGTTTTGCTTAAATCCGGCATTTTCTTTAATATTTCATCTAGACTTACCGTTCCAGAAAATATCTTTTTAGATTCAGAAAGGACATGCGGTTCTGTATAAGCTGTTGCTTTTTCAATTTGTGCAATGGTTTCAGGGAAATATCTTTCTAAATATTCTGTTCTAATTGAGAATAAAGACATATTATTATATGTATTTAGTGCAGCTCCAGCTTCTGCAATTGTTTCCTCTATTGAAGTAATAGGAGCTAATTGATTTGTGAAGTAGTTAACATGGTTTCGTTGAGCTTCTGGAAAATGTTCTAAAAATAACTTCAATTCTTTTTGATATGTATCTGAAATTCTATTTCTAACAAATTTAGGGCAGTTAAAAATTTTATCTGCATTCCTTACATTTTCAGCTCGGCTAATGAGATGATATAATTCATGAGTTGTTGCAAATTGGTTACCACCTGTTGCAATTATTCCGACATCTTGACCCGCATAACAAGCATAAGAGGCTAACAAATCATCAATAACTTCAAAATTTCTGACTTTATCATTTATATGTAACAAATTTTCACCTGACATTTGTTTTAAAACAGCCATCATTTCCTGCTTTTGTTCAGGTGTACAGTCTTTAAGTATCTCTGTAAGATTAATATCTGTAACTTTACCATTTTGAGAATTAAGTACTGAAATTTTATCAGTAGAGTATGTTATTCTGTAAGTATTACCATTAACTTTAGATATAGCCTCTGCCGGACTAACAAAAGTGTGTATTAATTGTCTGTTCATCAAAACATTTCCCTCTGCATCTTTAACAATGTATGATAAGGACATGTTACCATTCGGTTGAATTGTCATAACTTTATCTGTTGTAGTTCCATTTAAAGACTCCATATTTTTAGTAATCGTTTTAATACCTGTTTTAGGGTCAATTTTAGCATCCCCCAAAACTTTTACAGCTCCGTCGGGTGCTTTTTGTACAATTCTATATATACCTTCAACTTCTGACGGCACCATTGTTTCTACGAGCTGCTCACCATTTTTACCTATAAATGATATTTCTTCACTAACTACTTGAGATTTATTTAATATGGCTTGAGTTGGAAGTTTTCTGGATTCAGTCCAATTAGCTTTTAATGTTACATCAGATTGTAAGTTCCCCTTTTTTGATAGCCTTTTTAAAGTAACTATGGCATTTTCATCATCCAGGAGGGCTTGTAATTCTTCTCTGCGTGCAATATTTTGTGTGCCCGCTCTTGAAATTGACATTTGTCCATTTTTAATACTTTCAATAAACAATTGTTCTTCACTGAAGATATTAAAATCTTTATCAAAAGTTTTTAAATATGCATTGCCGTTATGGTCAATAATCCCTAACGAAAAACTATGCGGATTATAATCATTATGAACGACATGTGCACTTTTAAAATTCTTACCGTATGCTTTTTTTGCTTTGTTAATTTCCTGAATAAGTTTATCAATATTCAAATCTTTAACTGATGTTGCCTCCATGATACTTTCACCATACAGCCCCCCATCAAATATAAGTCTGTTAATTTGTTTTTCATTACACCCATGTCTTGCAAGAGCTATGATTTGTTTATCATTGAAAACCTGAAGTCCTCTATTCTCAATTTGCAAGTATTTTTTTACAAAATCTAATTGCGGTTGTGTCATTTCTGATAATACTTTTAGGGTATCCGGGGCTACTTCTTGAAAAGATTCAAAATGTAGTTTTTTCATGCGTATGAAATCCTGTAATTTTAATAGTTTTTCATCAGGTAACTCTGATAAGAATTTTACTGTTTCGGTATCATATCTTGCTATACTTCCTATATCTTTAACTTTTATCCCCTTTCTTGAACACAACTGTTCCAATAAGCTCCATTTTTGTTCATCAATTCCCCAGTGCATATCTTCTACAGGTGTATAGTTTTGTTTAAAAAATTGTTCAAATCTTGTCGACTGTTTTGGCTGTATCATTCTAAACATTTTAGATTCTTCAACACCACAATGGGCAAGCTTCGAGTTCTTAATTGCTTGCACAATGTCAGTTGCATGTCCAGCTTTTAACTCTTTCATAAAAGCTGTATGTGGCAATATAAGTTTTAAAACTCTGCTTGAATTCATGATTTTCTCTAATTCCCCATACATATATAAAACATCTTTATTCTTGAAAATTGCTCAATTGTAAAGATTTATAACAGTTCTTAACCAATTTTAGTGATATGAAAAATATGACAAATTGGGAGTTAAACTCCTTCTATAATAACTCCTCTGCAGAGAGTCTGTAAGTTAGGGAGCTCTCAATATAAAGTGCCCTGTATGCGGCCCTAGATATAAAAAGGGGCGGTTTTGCATACTTGCGTGTAAAAAAAAGAGATAACTAAGGTTATCTCTTTTTTTTGTTACAGGGATTATTCAATATTATTGATTATAAATATCTTATTTTGCTGCAATAACACTTTTTACCCAGTCAGTTGATTCATTATATAATTTTGCTATTTCTTCAATAGACAAACCGTTTTTCAAATGCTGAGATACTTCATATTTATACATAGCAAGCAGTTTTGAAGCAGCATTTTCACGTACAATGGCAGGATCCAATACAAGAACAGGTTCATACTTAATTCCTTCCCTTGCCTTATTATATTCAGTAATTGCAGCAGAAGAGTTTCTCATGCTATTCATTGCTATATTGGTATCAACATTAGGATCTTTTCTATACTGCTGCTGTAATTTTTCAAATGATTGCGGTTCTGTTGTTCTATCTTTCAGATAGTTAGCGTACCTAAATTCTGAAATACCGTCTTTTGAAGCATCTTCAATAAACTGCTCCTTAGCCTCAAAAATAGATTTCTTTAGTGAATTAAGTTTTTCAACTATTTCTCTTCCCGTTGGAATGCTTTTAGTTAATAAATCCATTCCCATTACTTTCTTAGCAAAATTAATAACCGAGTATAAACAATCTTCCCCTTCAGTTTTACTTTGCAGAGAGTCTAATTTATTCTGAGCTCTTAGTTCAAGATCATATCCGTCAATTGAGATTATAGTTTTTGGGGTGTTAATTATATGAAACTGGGAAATATTGCTATTATTTTTAATATTGCTAATCGCTTTATAAAAAGTAAAACTATCTTCAGCTTTCCCTTGTTCAGCCAATTTTACGGCTGCTTCAAATCCTGATTTAAGGTATCTTGTTTGGTAAATATTAGCCTTAAAATTTGTTTGCGGGTGTTGATTAATTGTTAAATTCATAATTCCTCCTTTTTATTCTTTTTTATTTTTCTTAAATTTTAAACCCAGTAAATTTTTTTTTTGCCATAAACTAAAAATTCCCAATACATTGTTACAATTTCTTTACACAAAGGCAATTATTTAGCAAAAAGCCTTTTAATATATGTGTCACACAATTTTTAAATTGACACAAATAATAAATATGGACAATATATAAATGAAAATCCCTCAAACAAAAATTATAAATAAATTTATCCCAAATAACTATGCCGGTGCAGTCAAGACAAAGCCCTATCCGAACGATACTTTTTGTCTTACACAAATGCACAACAATAAGCCTGCATTAATAGACAGAATACGAACATTTTTAAGGTTGCAGCCAAAATTAAATGCCAAGAGTTTTGCATCAGGAAAAGAAACTTACAGAGGACCTTATATTGCATCTGCAAAATCCGTTCGTCAAACCAATGATTATATAAATAAAAATACAATTGGATTTGATTCTGAAATAGTAAATGGTTTCAGGGATGCAGGGCATAATGCTAAATTTACAAAGTTTGGAGACGTAATTAGTTCTAAAAGAGAGGTTATTACTATTGACAGGCAGTATGATGATTACTTAAATAATGTAATAAATTATGTGAGGGAAAATACAAAGGGATTATCAGAAAAAGAAAAAGTTAAAAGTATATATAATTTAATTTCAGATATTAGTGAAGATGCATATAAGTCAACAGAAAAATCGTATGAACTTGCAAAACTTGCCAAGGGCAGAGAAGTACTATTAGGGAAAATTTTTGAACATAATGCAGTTTGCTGCAGACATAAAAGCTTAATGTTTAAAATCCTTTGTGATGAAGTTGGTATAAAATCATCAATTGTTCGCGGAATTTCGATGGATATGTCCGGTATTGGCGGACATGTTTGGAATGAAGTTAAATTATCAAGTGGTAAAAAAATATTGATTGATACTCAAAATAAAAAAATTATTGATATATCAAAACCGAATCCTAAAGCTGCCCTATATTTTGATGCAAACAATAAGGCCTTGTACTATCGTTAAAAATAATTGCAAATAGCCCCTGCTTAATCTATAATATACAAAGTAGATACAGGGAGAGTAGTTATGGATGAATTATTAGAAGAGTTAAAAAAGTATAAGTTTGATAAACAGCTTAAAAAACTCAATAAAAAGTTAAAAAACAAAACTATTATTATTTACGGAACTGGATTGTTTTTTCAAAAAATCAAAGAAAACTATGACTTATCCGGTCTCAATATTATAGGGGTTTCCGATAGAAAATATACAAGCGAAGAAGAGGGAAAAGAATCTTTTGGATATAAAATAGTACCTCTTGATAAAATTATTGACTACAAGCCTGACTACGTTTTAATATCCACACTCAAATTTTTAGGGATAATGGATGATTTTAAGAATAATGTATTTAAAGGTACTAAAATTAAAGTGTTACCGCTTGTAGATAAACCGTTTTTAACCTTGTTGAAAGAGATTTTTGAATAATATGAATATTGCAATAATTTTTGCGGGTGGAAGAGGTCAAAGACTTAACGGTTCTCCGGACTCAGTTCCCAAGCAATTTCTGAAAATAAAAGATAAACCGATCCTGATACATACACTTCTAAGGTTTCAGGAGCATAAAGAAATTGATAAAATTTATATTGCAATTCTTTCCGATTATATGGGATATACAGAGGATTTAGTAAAAAAATACGACCTTAATAAGGTCAGAAGAATTGTTGCCGGCGGAGAAACGGCACAAGAATCGATATATAATGCTTTAAAAGCGGTAGAGCATGAGAATCCTAAAGATTCAATAGTACTTATTCACGACGGAGTCAGACCGGTTCTTACAAGGAGAGTTATCTCGGATAATATTAAGAGCGTAAAAGAGAACGGTACCGCAATAACTGTTGTTCCTTGCTATGAAACTATACTAATAAGTACTGACGGGAAAAAACCGATGGAAGTTCCTTTAAGAAAAGATACTTATGCGGCTCAAGCACCTCAAAGTTTCAGACTGGGAGAAATACTTGAAGCTCACAGAAAAATTAGAGAAATAAACGGCGGATATGATAATATGGTAGATTCCTGCACTATTTACCATACCCTCGGGAAAGAAACTCACCTCGTAAAAGGAAACTTCGGGAATATTAAGATAACAACTCCGCAGGATGTATATATATTGGAAGGAGTTCTGAAATTCCTTGAAGAGAATGAAATAGATGAAAAAGGGATATAATGTTTGAAACAGCAAATAAAATAAGACAAAAAGACCTGGAAGAATTGGCTCAAAACAATATCTTTGATGAATTTGATTCAAAATCGATTCTGATAACCGGAGCTACCGGACTTGTTGGAAGCGAACTTGTTCTGGGAATTTTGTGTGCTAACCGGCTGAGAAACCTTAATATAAAAGTCATTGCACTTGTTAGGAATGAAGAAAAGGCAAAAAAAGTTTTTGAAAAAGTCTTAGAAAATCCTAATCTTGAAATAATTGTGCAGGATGTAAATCAGCCCCTGACCTATGAAGGGAAGGTTGATTATATAATCCATACTGCTAATACAACATCCTCAAAGGATTTTGTGACAAAGCCTGTTGAAACAATTATGACAATAATTAACGGCACAAAAAATATGCTTGATTACGCAAAAAAAGTAAGTACTAAGAGCTTCTTATACTTATCCTCTCTGGAAATATACGGAACCATATTAAGTGAAACACCGTTAAAAGAGTCTGAATACGGCAATTTAGAGATTCTGAGTTCAAGAAACAGCTACTCTGAAGGGAAACGTCTTGCGGAGAATCTTTGTATCTCGTATTCATGCGAATATGGCTTAAACACTAAGATTGCAAGACTTGCACAAACATTCGGAGCCGGAGTTACAAAAGATGACAACAGAGTATTTGCCCAGTTTGCAAAATC
>CALUTG010000070.1 GCA_944323615.1 Candidatus Gastranaerophilales bacterium | reverse complement strand
TGCATGTATGAAGCACGCCGCCAGCGTTCGTCCTGAGCCAGGATCAAACTCTCCATTGTCAGAAAGTTTATGTCCATTATATACTCACCCTTAGTTCTCACCAAAGACAAGCATACGCTCGAACTTCTCGTTGTCCTATCATTCGCTTTCGAATTAACAAGTTTCTTCTCGTCTTTATCTATTCTGTTTTCAACGTGCGGAGTAACCGATTTATTTTCATAAACCAACTTAATCCGGCTACTTTAATTTTCAATCAATTCATTTGTGCATAGCTCTTGTGACTACTCGACTATTCTTTCCTCACTCAGACCATAAAACATCGCTTATGCTATCTCGGCCTATCTATACACCGGAGTAATCACTCCGTACTAACCCATCATACCCAATCAAAATTCTTTGTCAACAAGTTTTTTTAAATTCATTGTTACAAATCTTAAAAAAGCATTTACAAACGCTATAATGCAATAAAAAAGGCTAATTTCGAGATTAGCCTTTGCATAGAAAGTGTAGAAGTTTTATCGTGTGTGAGAAAATTAGAAAATATCAAATCTAAAATCTATGCTGTCATACCCATTAATGAATCCATTACGTAATCCATGACATTCGGAGCATTTTCTTCGCCGAATTCTTCCTGTACGATTCCGTAAATCATTTCAAATCTTTCCATATATCCGGCAATTCTTTCCTGTGTAGCGGCATCTACACTTGCTTCACCGACTTCGGTAGTTTGCGGTGCCACAAAGAAATTGTTGCTGGCCATAAATTCCATTACTTTTGAAGGGTCAACTTGCGTTTCATGGTGCTGAACAACCGGTTGTTGTTCTGCTTGAACTCCCTTTTGGGATTCTTCATTTCTGCGCGGGACATAACCGCCTACACCATAGCTGTTGCCTCCAAATATTCTGCCGATACCGTCTGTCATTTTCTAATACTCCTTTTTCAAATTTTTCCTTTGTAATATGTATATCGGCATTTTTTTTGAAAACTTTAGGATTTTTTGAAATATTGTTACAAATGTTTACAATAAACATTCCGCATTTTTTTAGATACTCTTGTTGTAAAGTTGATTTTTCTGCACCGTTTGGTATAACTTTGATTTCATCACGAATTACAACAACTTCTTCTTTTGAATTTGCCAGTACCAATCTTGAGTTGATATTTAAATTTCGATGAATAACTTTTTGTATTCTTCGGCTACGATTCCACCTCGTCTAAAAGCTTCAGCCTCAACCGGTTGTGTTTTATACTTACGATATTGTTCGCTTAATCTATCAACAGGCTTATCCGGCTCATTAGGTTCAATATAACAACTCCAACTTTCTGCATAAGCATTGGCTTGCTCTTTAGAAAGCTGTGTAACTGGCGTATCTTCATATTTGTTTAAAACATATAATAAAGTATCTCTGCCAACCTCAGTTGAACTCAATTGTTCAATTACAGCACTATACATAGGACTATCTTCATCAAGATTTCTAATAACCTCTTTCCATTGAAAGAAATGATTTAACTCATGTGCCATTGCCCCAAATAATTCAGCTTTATCCCCGCCTGCCCAATTTCGGTTAATAGAAACAGTATTTGTAATTAAATCATATTCATTCCCATCATTAGTTATTTTAAGTTTAATTGGTGAATCAGCAATCCCCATTTCTTCTTTTAAGATTTGAAAACCTTTTTCTAAAAATTTGTCAGTATCTTTAATTTTATTTAACTCTGCAATATCATTAGCCCTATTTCTTACAATATTTCTAAAACCATCATCTGTTTCTACAAATAGAACTATATCAGAAGCAAGTGTGCCTTTTGGAATATAAATTTCAGCATCAGAGGTATTCTGACAGCCAGTGCAACAACTGTCATTCTGGTCAGAAACCATAAAATTAATCAGCTCAAAACTCTATACAAAGATAAACTTGTTCTCAGCAATTTATCAGAACATATTGATTTTAAAGAAGCTCAGACTATTGAAGAAGGTATAAAATTTGCAAAAGAAGTGCTTAAAATTCCGGAAGTCGGCACAACATTCACTTTGGATGCAATTAATACCATAAACAAAGGGCTTGTAGAGTTTAGTAATGCCTATAAGGGGGAACTCTTTATGCCAAGAGCTTTGCGTTATGCAAATCTGAAAGAGAATACCATTACCAGAGTCCATAGGGATGTAAAAGTAAAAAACTGATTGAAATACTGCGAGAATATAAACAAAAAACCGGCAAAGTTTGTGGATTTACTAATCCGAACTATATTCCGGAAAGTCCCATATATCATGAAATGGAGCACCTGCAAGACTTTGCAAAAAATTTAAAAGAATTAGACATTAAAAACTATAAAATCTTTGGTAAAGAAAAAGGAAGAGACCTTTTAGACGAAACTGAGAACCGCTGGGGCAATACTTGGAGAGAAAAGACTGAAAAATACTTTAAAGAGCAGCCTGAAAAATTTAAATTATACTATCCTGATTTGTACGAATTTGTAACAAATAAAAAGATTCAGGAAGCCGCCGGGGTTGTTTCCGGCTATGCCCAATCCGGCATCGGTGAGTTCATTGCAGAAGTTCATGCAGGGCTTATTTCCGGCAAAAATATGCAGATGATATTATGAATCTCTACAAGAAATACGGAGGACCTATTCCAGGAAAATTTAAGTAAAGTTTAAATACCGTTATATTGACAACCTATACTTAAAAACTGTAAAATAGGCATATGGCAATTGTTTATTTATCATTAGGTTCAAATCTGGGAGACAGGGTCGGATACATTCAGCAGGCGGTGAGCCTTCTGGGTGCTAACCCTAATATTAATATTGTCGCGACTTCTTCCTTTTATGAAACCGAACCCTGGCAAATGCACTCTGAGAACTGGTTTGTTAATGCCGTTATCCAAATCTCAACGACCCTGCAGCCGGAAGAACTTTTAAAAGAATGTAAAAATATTGAAACAATGCTCGGCAGGAAAAGAGAAGAAGGTTCAAACACTTATTCCGACAGAACCATTGATATAGATATAATTTTTTATGACAATCTTATATTAAACACTCCTAATCTGACTATTCCGCATAGATTCTTCCACAGACGTGTTTTTATGCTTGTTCCGATGCTGGAAATTGCTCAGGACTTTGTACATCCGTTGTTTAATAAGACGGTAGAAAAACTTTATGATGAAATAGAAAACCCTGAAATGGTCTGCCTCTATGGAACAAGATTGTAAAACCAACTCTTCTCGCAGGAAAGGAGCTATCGCTATTATCGGAGCGGGAGCGTCAGGATGTATTTGCGCCTATTATCTTCTTAAGGAAGGATTGGAGGTTACTTTATTCGATTCCGGCTCACCGCTAAGAACACTGTTACCCACAGGCGGCGGACGCTGTAATCTTGCTCATGCGGAATATGACCCCAAAGAGCTTGCTAAAAATTACCCGAGGGGTGAAAAGTTTTTATACTCTGTTTTCTCCCGTTTTTCTACCTCAGACACACTTGAACTCTTTGAAGAGATGGGAATTAAAACTTACACACAAGAGGACGGGAGAATTTTTCCTGAAAGTAACAGCGCAAAAGATGTAAGAGAAAAAATACTTAATCATATAAAGAATGTTCAATTTGTTAAAGAAAAAGTTTTAAAAATAGAAAAACTGGAAAACGGATACAAACTTAAAACGAGCAAAGCCGAATACTTGTTTTCCAATGTAATTGTCGCAGCGGGAGGACACACCGGCTACGAAATATTAAAAGCTCTTGATATAAAAATCATCCCGCCTAGACCTTCTCTTGTCGGACTTAACTCTGATTTACACGAGTTATCGGGTGTGGTTATAAAAAATGCCCTGTCAAATAATACAGGACTATCCGGCGATATTTTATTTACTCATTTCGGAATATCAGGCCCGCTCGTATATAAAATCTCATCCATAAAAGCAGAGGCAGAATTTCCTTATTCTCTGAGTTTCAATCTGGCTCCGGAATTAGAAAACCTTCAAGAAATCTTAAACAACAATCCTCATAAAGAACTAAAAAACATCCTAAGCGGCTTTTTGCCTAAAAGAATGGCATCCTATATAAGCGGCAATTATGCAGAAATAAAAGCCCATCAAATTGATGGCAAAACAAGAGATCTGATTTTAAGCAGAATTTATAACTTTCAACTAACGATTACGGGAATAAACAAAGGGGAAGAAACCGTAACCGCAGGCGGAGTAGATTTAAACGAAGTTAATTCCAAAACAATGGAGTCAAAAAAGTACAAAGGGCTTTATTTTATCGGAGAAATACTTGACATTGACGGATTTTGCGGAGGTTTTAACCTGCAAAACGCCTGGTCTACAGCCTTTGTTGCAGCAACAGGGGTAAAGGGGTAAAGGGGTAAAGGCACAGAGTTAATCAATAAATATGGAATATAGTTCACAAAATATCCAAATTGCAAAGAATATGCGGTCTAATATGACCAAAGAAGAAGTTAAACTTTGGAACATACTCAGGGCAAAACGTTTTTATAATTATAAATTTAAAAGACAGGTGCCGATTGGGAATTATATTGTTGATTTTTTATGTAAAGAAAAAAATCTTATAGTAGAAATTGACGGCGGACAACATAATGAAACATTAAATAAAATTAAAGATATAAAACGCACAAATTATCTTGAATCCAAAGGATATAAAGTTATTCGATTTTGGAACAGTGAAGTGTGGGATAATATTGAAGGGGTTTGTGATATTCTTAAAAGAGAGTTGGATTCGTTGTAACCCCCTCCTGCCACTTCGCGGCATCCTCCCCGAGGGGAGGTAGAAAAACCCAATCTCTCCAAAGGAGAGAAGAAATTTCTTACTGAACCAATGGTGAAGTTAGAAATTTCAGAGAGGGTCACCTCGTAACTCAACAATACTATTAACTCTATCTGACTAAAAGTATAAACCATGGGAAATTCTTTGTATTATCCCCAAAATGAGAGAACTGAATCATACCCTTTTTAGTTATACATAAGAACCCTTTTAAAGGATATGTTTTAAACTTAGCATTATTAGATGAGTATGAATAGTTATAAAAATACCTATCCGTATCATTTAATAAAATTATTTTGAAATTTCTGCCATGTTTTTTAATTTTTAATGAATTTGTACTTGCTGCAAAATCCGATATTTTTATAATTTCATAGTTTTTAAAAAGTTCTTGAACTTCATCTTGAGACAATTCCCTCTGCTCAAGAATATCTTCGTTAAAAGCAAATTCATAGAACTTTAAATCATAATTTGAATATCCGTATAATTTTCCATCCAAAATAAATTCGTATTGACATCCGGTTGAGAAAACAAAAGCACCCTCCGGATTATAAAACTCTGAATAGCTTCCGGTTCCGGCAGAAATCTTTTTTGTGAAATAGTTTGAATCGCTTTTGTTGATTTTTGTTGTCCAAACTCCATCTATATAAGAAACCATCGTTCCTTCTTTAAGATTTTTATACTGGATTGATTCCATTTCAGACGCAAGCGCTGGCAAAGCTAAGCCCAAACTTATCATTAAAATTAAAAATAATTTTTTAAACATCTAACCCTCTATTCACTAATCATTATTCACCAATCACTATTGTACCACAGATATTTTCCACTTTTAAGGGGAGGGAAAAAGGAGGTAAGTATATTAAAATTAGGCTATGAGTAGTATTGTATCAAATTTAATAGAACAAATATCTTCTTCCTCCGTCGGCGGTCTGAATCAAACCCAGAAATTTGACCTTGAAGACATGACATTTGCTAAGCTTCTTGAAAAACAAGGATTAAAACTTCAAGAAGCAGATTCTTCAAATGCCATAACTGGACAAATTGGAATGCCGGCAGGGTTCCAAATAGAATCTATTGACGGAAGTGATATTAATATTGATACACCTGATGATTCAAATAAAATTGACCAAAGAAATAATATTACGGATATCTCTGAACTGGATACAAATCCAAACAATATAAAATCTTCAGATTCCGAAAACTTCTTTTCTTCTCTGTTTAACGGAGATACCAGAGACACAGCATCAGAAGTGTTTAATTTTGCCCTCAAACACGCAGCAAATATATACGGTCAAAACGGAAAAAGTGTAGTTAATAACCTTAAAGATTTTATAACAGACGTTGCCGGCATGGTTTAAATTAGAGCATGCCAATATTTTTTATGTTTGTTATATAATTTTTCTAGAGCCTTTCCAGGCTTTTTTTGAGGATTAATTGTATATTTTAAATAGCTGTAATTTTGATTTAATAAGGAGGTCAAATGGGCAAAATAGAAATTACACATGAAATTGAAGAAAAATGTTGTGTGCACCGCGGTGTAAAAGGTGTACCTGCTCCAATCCCTCAAGAAGGTGAATGGACTAAATGTAAAGAAATCAAAGATATTTCAGGTCTTACTCACGGATGCGGATGCTGCGCTCCTCAGCAAGGTACCTGCAAATTAACTCTTAACGTTAAAGAAGGTGTTATTCAGGAAGCTCTTGTTGAAACAATCGGATGCTCCGGCATGACTCACTCTGCTGCTATGGCAGGCGAAATTCTTCCGGGAAAAACTATCCTTGAAGCTTTAAACACCGACCTTGTCTGCGATGCAATCAACGTTGCAATGAGAGAATTGTTCTTACAAATCGTTTACGGAAGAACTCAAACAGCTTTCTCTGAAAACGGACTTCCGGTAGGCGCAGGTCTTGAAGACCTCGGTAAAGGACTTTGCTCTATGTGCGGTACTATTCACTCTACTAAACAAAAGGGTGTAAGATACCTCCAATTGACAGAAGGTTATATCCTTAAGTTAGGTCTTGATAAGAATGATGAAGTAATCGGATATCAGTTCGTTAACCTCGGAAAAGTAATGGATGCTATCAAAAAAGGTGTTGACCCTAAAGAAGCTTACGAAAAGAATATCGGTACTTACGGCAGATTTGCTGATGCGGTTAAGTACATTGATCCACGCGAAGAATAAGTGCTGCGCACGCAGATTCTTTGCCGGAGAACACTACAAATAAAAAGT
>CALUTG010000069.1 GCA_944323615.1 Candidatus Gastranaerophilales bacterium | reverse complement strand
TGTGTCATGTTTTGGGACAGTGGGATGGAACACGATTTAGATTTTTCTTCGTACAACAAAATAAAAAGAGCTACTAACGAAGAGTTAGCGGAAATGTGGTCTCAATATTTTGCCGATAAAAGCAATAAAGTATTGAGAGACGAGCTTATTCTTCAATATATTTATCTTACAAGATACGTTGTAGGAAGAGTTAAAGTTGCGCTTCCTCCGACTTTCTCTTACGAAGATATTTCCAGCTACGGCGTTGAAGGGCTGATTGACGCGGTTGAAAAATATACCCCGAAAATGGGTGCTCGTTTTGAAACCTACGCTCTTGTCAGAATCCGCGGAAATATTATTGACAAAGTGCGCTCTCAGGACTTCCTGCCCAGAAGCGTAAGACGTAAGATCAGGGATGTGAAACAGGCTCAGGAAGAGCTTAAAAAACAGTTCGGACGTTCCGCTACCAATACCGAAATTGCTAATTATCTCGGAGTTGAAAAAGAAAAAGTGGAACAGCTTCTTGCTGACGATACAAGCATAACTTCTATTTATGATAAAAAAGGCTCTCAAGACGGCGATATAGAAATTATTGACACCATCGAAGATTCCCACACCCTTGCCCCGCATGAACAGTTAGAAGAGAAGGATGTAAAAAAAGAGTTAGAAATGGCACTAAAAAGATTACCGGAACGTGAAAGAACTATCATGGTTCTTTACTACCACGAAAATATGACACTTAAAGAAATCGGGGATGCGATTAATATATCTGAATCACGTGTATCTCAGCTTCACGCACAAGCTATTATGAAGCTTAAAAACCTGCTTAGTGAAAACCGCTCGGAAAGATTGAAGAAGAGTATTATTTAGTTTCTGAGCGCTTTCAGTACTTTTTCAAATTTCTCGTCCGGAGGAATTTCAAGCCTTATGACCTCATCGCTGAAAGGCTTTTTAAATTCAAGTTTGTACGCTTCAAGCACCTGTTCTTCGGTTTTAATCTTCATTTTCCCGAATCCGTAAAGCGTATCATTGTATACCGGATGCCCGATTGAAGCCATATGAACTCTTATTTGGTGCGTTCTTCCTGTGATTAAATCCAGTTCGACCAGCGTGGCATCCTTAAACCGTTCAAGGACTTTTACTCCGGTATAACTCTCCTTCTCACCTTCTACATTTACCCCTCCCCCCCCCGTTGTCATTTTGTTCGGCTGTCTCGGGTTCCTTGCGATCGGCAAATCTATCAAGAATTCATCTTTTTCAATAACCCCCTTCACGATTGCGAGGTATTTTTTGGAAAATCTGCGCTCTTTAATCTCTCCTGCCAGATATTCATGGGTTTTATTATTCTTTGCTGTCATAATTAAACCTGATGTATTTCTGTCAAGCCGGTGAACTATTCCTCTTCTGAATTCCCCGTTAATATCGGAAAGATTTTCGCCGTATTTATAAAGCAGAGCGTTAACAAGAGTTCCGGTTGTTTCATTAGCTGTAGGATGTGTAAGCATTCCGGATGGTTTATTAATGACCGCCATGTTTTCATCCTCCCAAACAATATCAAGCGGAATATTTTCCGGCTCAAATTTTATAACAGCATCTTCCGTATCGCAGTCTAAAATATCTCCGGCTCGCAATGCATAAGAAGGCTTTTTCGCGGAATTATTAACAAGAATCTTTCCGCTTTTTATAAGCGACTGGATTTTTGAGCGCGAAAAATCAGGCATGACTCCTGCCAAAAATGAATCTATTCTTAAACCTTCCGAAAATTCGTCTGCAATTATTTTCATTGTTTTTTAGTAATATAGTTGTGCTTAATAATAATTACAACTATAGCAAAAACACCAACATTTATAAAAATATCGGAAATGTTAAAAACAGGAAAATTTACAAAATTAAGCTTAAAAAAGTCTCTGACATATCCAAATTCAATTCTTTCATAAAGGTTACAGGAGATTCCGGCAACAAGCATAGAGACCCAGTATAAAGTAAACGCAGAATACCTATGGATATTTTTAATGCCGTAAAACAAAATTCCTGCTATTGCAAAAATAGAAAACCCTATCAAAAAGATTTTTGAGTTTTCCAGAATGCTGAATGCAGCCCCCGTATTTTGAACATAAATTAAATCCAGAAGAGGGTTCTCCGGCATCTTAAAACGCACTGAATCTATTATCAAACCTGAAAAGAATATATCAAAGATGATAAAGAAAATGGTTGATACCAACAAATATGCAATTTTACTTGTTTTCTGCATTTTCAGTTTCTTCTTTCACCGTTATAAATTTATTCTGAGGAATAACGTTTACGCGTTTTATTGTATAACCAAAACCGGTCAAACTTAACTTAATACTCATATCTGAGACGGCAGCCTTTGTAAGTCCTATTGAAGCGATGATATATTCGTTAACATTATCTGTATTTGAACGGAAAATTCGTTCCAGGATATTATCCTCTGGCATTTTTCTGAAAACTTCCTGCATTTGCTTTTGCGGATACTCTACCTTTTCACTTGTAATAGATGCAATTGCAATAGTTTCCGCAGGGGGAGTAAACTCCAGTGATGCTGTATATTCTGTATCAGCAAGAATTTGTTTCGGAACAGTGAGTTTTATATCAAGATTTTTAGCCTCGCCGTATAACATAGAGGTTGTCTCATCTAAAATAGAGTCAGAAACGACTTTCCAGCCGTCATTAGTTTTTTGTAAATAATAAACACTGTTTGCAATACTCCTTAATTCCCCAGTTATAGCTTCATTAACAGGAACTTCCGCATAAGAAGTTTCAATAAGCTCTGCTATAGCCTTATCATCGCAAACTGCGACATTTTTTATCTCAATTCCATATTCAATTTTGTCATAAGTCTGCCAGGTATCTTTTACCAGACTGGAATAAGTATCAAGATTAAAACCGTCTCCGTTTATGTATTTCTGATCATAGGTCGAAATAAATTTATCAAAGTCTGTTTTGTTCGCATACTTAACCTGAGATTCCAGAACTTTCTTGACCTCTCTGGCTTCATCTTTTGTAATTCTCAGATTAAAAAAGGACGGCATTTCCCAAGCATAAACAGGAACAGCCGATGTGACAATTAATGATAGTATAAGTATAATTCTCTTCATAATAAAAAATTATACCTTAAAATCACTAAAACAAAAATAAACCAAACAACGTATTATTAAGCTTCTTTCGGCGATGCGTTATATTTTAGTATTATATATAAAAGCGGCTTCGTAACAGAATTGCTTTCCCGTATCTCAGGAGATTTCTTTTCCGTATCACCTTTTGTATTTAAGTACTTCATAAACTCATTGCTAAACATATTTTTCCCCTTTGTATATATAAAGTTTTTATTTTACTTTTTCTTGATTAATATGATATAATTTTTTTACAATTGTTAATAAACAGGAGTAAATATGCCTTTAGTTGATTTAGATGACGAATTTTTGGAATTATTTTACAATATTACAAACGAAAAAGTTCCTAAAAATGTTGAACTAATCGATTTAAAGAAGCAGCTAATAAACATAGTTGATACGTTGAAAGAACTAAATAAAAATGCAAGAAAGCCTATTGTAAGCAAGGCTCTTGGATATACAGAAGAAGATTCAGAGGAAGATTCAAAAAATCCTGCAATTTTAATTGTTGATGATCTGGGCGTTATAACTTACCAGCTAAAAGTACTTTTATCTCAGTTTGAATATGATATTGACTGTTCTCAAGAAATTTATGACGCAGTAAGTCGATTCAAAAAACGCAAATATCGCTATGTTGTCATGGATTTATTTATTCCAACCGAGAGAGAAGGATTTATTCTTTTAACGGAACTTAAGAAAATGGCTGCAGTATATGGCACAAAAACTATAATAGGTGTTATTACCGCCTCTCCTCGAAAAGAAATTGAACAGCAGTGCAAAGTTCGAGGCGCAGACTTTTTCCTTGAAAAAAATAATGATTGGCAGAATGCTCTATATAAAATTATGGACAGCTATATTCATGAAGATAGCGATGAGGATGATTATTAAACATGGAACAAAAATCTTTATTTTCAGTCATTTCCCCGATAATGGTTGGTCCTTCAAGTTCCCATACTGCAGGTGCTGTAAGACTCGGACTTATGGCAAAAAACATTTATAAAAATAAGTTCTCTAAAGTAAAATTTGTGCTGTACAACTCTTTTGCAACAACAGGTTTTGGGCACGGAACCGATAAGGGGCTTCTTGCCGGGCTGCTCGGATATTCGGTAGATGATTCTTTAATAAAAGATATTTTTAATATAGTGCATGACGTCCAATATTCTTATGACTACGTTCAGGATATCTCAAGACATCCTAATTCAGTTGATATAATTATTGATGACACAATGAAAATTTCTGGAGATTCTGTCGGCGCCGGAGAGATTAGAATTAATAATATTGACGGCTTCGATGTAAATATAAAAGGAACTTATGATACACTGCTTCTGATGTATAAAGATAAACCCGGCATGATATCTGAAGTGGCAGATATTATTCAAAGACAAAGAATAAACATTGCGACATTGCATTGCGGCAGAAACGCAAAGGGCGGAGTGGCTTCTATGTGCATTGAATTGGATATTCCTGCCGGAGATGATATCGTGAATGAAATAAAAAAACTTAATGATGTATTTTTTGTAACCAATGTTAGGAAACTTAAATAATGACAATTTTATCTTTTGAGGATTTAAGAAATAAAAGTTTAGAAGAAAATAAATCTATTTACAGAATAGCCGAGGAAGAAGAAGCCCTGCTTTCCGAAATCACAGTGGACATGGTCAGAATTAAAGTTCTGGAAGATTTAACTGCGATGAAATCAGCTATAAAAAACGGGCTAAAATCAACAGAAAAAGCTATATCTGGATGGTGCGGAGATGATTGCGACAAATTAAAAAAAAGATATAGAGTACAGGGGGCTTTATTTGGTAAAGTTTTTGAAAAAATTACCGCCTATGCGCTGGCAACAGCAGAAGAAAATCTTCGCATGGGGAGAATTGTAGCATGCCCTACCGCAGGGTCTTGCGGAATAGTTCCTTCCGTTATAGTTGCAGTTGCAGAAGAAAAAAACATTCCGGAAACAAAACAGATTGACGGACTTCTAACGGCCGGAATAATAGGATTAATTGTTTCTAACAAAGTACAGCTTGCAGGCGCTGTAGCCGGATGCCAGGCTGAATGCGGAGTGGCTTCATCTATGGCAGCAGGAGCTCTTGTCGAAATGCTCGGGGGCAGTACTGATGAAATTCTTCAGGCTGCAGCACTTGCAATGAAAAACATTTTAGGACTGACTTGTGACCCAGTTTGCGGGTTGGTTGAAGTTCCTTGTATAAAAAGAAATGCGTTTTTAGGGGTCCATGCGGTGACGGCTGCAGAACTCGCATTATGCGGAGTTGAAAGTAAAATTCCGATAGATGAAATCGTTGACGTTCTACAAAGAACAGGGCAGCTTATGTCTCCGCTCTTAAAAGAAACTTCCTTGGGCGGACTTGCTAAGACCAAGACAGCTCTTGAGCTTGAAAAAGTTTTATTTAAACAAGATTAAAATTGTTCTAAGAATCTCTTATCGTTATTGAAGAATAATCTGATGTCATCAATAGCGTATTTAAGCATAGAAAGTCTTTCAACTCCCATTCCGAAAGCGAATCCTGAATAAATTTCAGGATCAATTCCCACACCATTTAATACGTTAACATCGACCATTCCGGCTCCTAAAACTTCAAGCCAACCTGTTCCACTGCATGTGCGGCAGCCTTTACCCTGACACATAATACATTGAACATCAACTTCAGCAGAAGGTTCTGTAAACGGAAAGAAGCTGCTTCTGAATCTTGTCGGTCTTGCAGAACCAAAGTAAAGTCTTATAAACTCGTTTAAAACACCTTTTAAATCACCAAAGGTAATTCCTTTATCAACATAAAGACCTTCAATTTGGTGGAAGAAATTATTTTTTCTTGAGTTAATGTTTTCATTTCTGTAAACGCGTCCCGGTGCAATAACTTTAATCGGTGGTTTTTGGTTTTCCATAACATGAATTTGCGCGCCTGAAGTCTGGCTCCTTAAAACTCCGTTAGGAATACCTTTTAAATAGAATGTATCCTGAACATCTCTGGCTGGATGATCATGAGGAACATTTAGCATATCAAAGTTATAGTACTCCGTTTCTACCTCAGGTGAAAGCTCCGGAGATATGACCGAAAACCCCAGATTCTGGAAAATAGAAACTATTTCATTTGTTGTAGACGTTATAGGATGAACTTTTCCTTCCGGAATATATTTGCCGCTGAGTGTGATGTCAATTCTGTCATTCTGCAGCTTTTCATTAAGTTCTTTTTGATAAAAAGTCTCATGCTTTTCTTTTAGCAAGCACTCTAAATCTTGCGTGATTTGATTGGCAAGGGCGCCTATTGTTCTTTTATCTTCATCCGAAAGATCTTTTAAGCCTTTTTTAATAGAGTTAAATTCGCCTTTTCTGCTTAAGTATTTTAGACGGATTTCATCAATATCACTAATAGATTGAGCCTTTTCAATGTCGGCTTTTGCTGATTCGTAAATATTTTCCAGTTGAGTTTTCATAATTTATCTCCCTTCAAAAATGATACCCCGAGAATACAGAAATGTAAATATATATAAAAAGATACAGCCTTTAATTAATACAGGCGTGTAAAAAGTTTCTGTTTTGCTAAAAAATACCTTATCCTTAAAATTTATTACCAGCCTTTAATTGATATTAATAGTGTATATGATAAAATTGTAATCAAACTGGAGAGAAATATGGTAAAGATTCAAAATATTAAAAATTTTATATTTAAACATCCGGAATTATTTACAATTCTGGGACTTGGTATTCTATTTTACTTTATCTTTTTTTACGGTATAGGCACCTACGCATTAATGGACGTTGATGAATCCAGATATGTTTCAATGTCAAAAGATATGTTTATATCTAAAGATTTTTTAACCTTATACCTTAATAATGAATTCTTTTTTGAAAAGCCTCCTCTGTATTTTTGGGGTGAGTGCATTTCTTTTGCTCTTTTTGGAAAAATTAATGAATTTACGGCAAGATTCCCTGTTGCTTTATACGGAACTTTATGCTGTTATCTGGCATATTTTATGGGAAGAAAGATTATTTCAAGAGGATATGGAATAATTGCCTCACTTATGCTTGCAACAAGCTTGGAATTTGTAATTCTTGCAAAGTTTGCCATCCTTGATATCGTTGTAGCAGCTTGCATTTGGGCATCTATTTGTTTTGGTATGTCTGTATATTTTTGCAGAGAATCACACAAAAAATATTTCTGGTGGATGTTTTATATTTTTTCAGGCCTCGCAGTGATGGCAAAAGGGATTCCAGGGTTTGTAGTTCCTTTCGGAGCAATGTTCTTTATATCAATGGCAGCCGGAAA
>CALUTG010000068.1 GCA_944323615.1 Candidatus Gastranaerophilales bacterium | reverse complement strand
TCTAAAAACATAATGTGAAGTGTATACCTATTAACTAAATTTCCCCTCGCCTCTTCTCAATAAGAGGCTTTTTCTTTTATAGGTTGTTTTTTTATTGCCACGGCAAAGCTATTCTCTATACGAAAAACTTCATCATCAACAGCCACTACCTGATAATTGAAATGCTCTGCAAACTTAAGGAACGTTTCCGTAGTCCATACACTATAGTGTTTATCAGGATATTCGAGAGACTTCTTATAAATTTTATGACGGGATTCAAATTCCTCAATAGGGGTACATTCTCTATCACGGTCAAAAGTCCGTTCCTTATGTGGAATAATACAAACTACATATTTATTGTTTTTTACGAGCCTTAACCACTCATCAAGAGCCGAAACCGGATCAAAAAAGTGCTCAAGAACATGGCTTGAAAAGACAAAGTCAACAGAACCATCAGCCAAAGGAATATTATCACCGCTTGCAATAATATCAACCTTTTTAACGCTGTTTTCTAATTGTAACTGTGCTTTAGCATAAATATCTTCTGCGGATATATGATCAGAAATATCAACATTAATAGCATGGAAGTAAAAAGTCCTATGTGAAGCTCCGCCGACTTCTATACCAGAACCTTTACAGTATTTTGCAACGATTTCAGGATCCCTGTAAACAAGCTTTAACCCGAGCTTTTTTCTTATAAAATTCGCTATAGTCATTAATAACCTCTAGTATACAGGAATATCAATAGGTGTAATCAGCTTAACTGTCAATACATCGCCGGTGTTAATATAAACATCCAGACCTTGTCTGAACATATCTGCGACACTGTCGCCGATAAAATATCCGACTCCGCCAATAAATCCTCCGATTGCACAAAGAGGAGCTGTTAAATATTGGATACCCGGGGCGGATTCACCTGCCTTCATACCGTATTGTGTTGCATTAACAGTTATATCAACCCCTTTTTGATAGTTATTTTTTACAGCTTCACCATAACCTAAGTTTTTATAAAGTCCACCGTCATAATAAATATTTTCATACTGGCAAACTGCCATGTCCAAAGGAATTTGTCGTCCTGTAGGAGTTACGACATGGTCAAAATCGAGATAAAGTTTTGCTCCTCTTGAGAACCTTTTAGCGGTTTTTACATCAGCAACACTTCCTCTTACTATAGTACCTGCCGGAAGCACAACACTTGTTCCGCTTGTTTGGTCATTCAAAAGTGTTGCAACGAAAGAATCTCCGGCACTGCCTGAAAAAGTACTTACCGGCTGTAAGAATTCTAACTTAAACAAGGTTCCTTCAGGAATTCTTTTTGTTCTGGCATCAGCCTGAAATGCTGCAAAAGCATTTGTGGTAGTAAAACAAAATATTGCAGCCAATATTAAAAATGATTTTAAAATTTTCATATATCTCTCCTCTAAAATGCACAATGAGTATAGCACATTCAGAGGCAAAAATCAATTTTCGTCAATATTACTAAAATCAGGTTCCAGAACCGTTTCGGGTTTAACAGAGACCTTTCTAACAAGGTTTGCGGTTACAATTGCGGTAATAGGAACACAGATAACTATTGCACAGCTTCCTATAAGAGCGGAGGAGATTTCTGTTACCACCTGATTAAGATTAATAAATTTCTGTAAATCTATATTTGATGCCAGCAGCAAAAGCGGCAACGACCCGCCGAGATAAACAAGAATTAAAGTATTAGCCATTGTTCCGATTATGTCCCGTCCGACATTCATGCCGGAAATAAACAATTCTTTGACGGTTTTAGTACTATCAATGGTAAATATTTCATTAATTGTACTGGCTATAGACATAGCTACATCCATTACCGCCCCGAGAGTTGCCAGCATCATTGTGGAAATTATTATACTTACAAAATCAAGCTCCGGATGGGCAGAATACAAAAACATTGAGTTTTCACTGCTAAACCCGTTTAGCGAAGCCGCTTTTACTGAAACAAAAGAAAGAAGTCCAGCAAATATAAGGCTCAATGTGCAGCCTAAAACCGCAGAGGTACTTTTTTTATTAAATCCGCCTACAAGATACATCGTAAGCGCCGTTGATAAAACGCTTATAATTATTGTTCCCAAAACAGGCTCAACACCCATCAAAACAAGCGGACATAAGAAATTATAAATCAAGATACAGGTTACAATTATAGAAATAAGGCTGTAAAATCCTTTTTTCCGTCCGACGTAAATCAGCAATCCGCAAAATATAACAGAGAGCCATAGTAGAACCCCTGATCTGTGTATATCTTCAACCGAGTATTCTATCCCGTCTCCGTTATCTTCAACATGCAGAATAACCTTTGTTCCGGATTTAAGTTTAATGTCATAATAAGGGTTTCCGGTAAGCACATTATCAAGTACAACAATCTCTCCTTTATTCAATCCCTTTATAATTTTAATTTCTGCTGTCTGCTTAACCTGAGCTACTTCTGAATCTTCATTCAAATCTACATAGTTAACTTTTTGAACAACACCCAATTCAGAGGGATAAATTTTCCCCTGTATTATATCGTCATCCGCATTTGCCGGAAATACAAAAGAAAAAAGCAGGATTAATATAAGTAGAAATCTTTTCATAACATATCCCCTAAATATCAAACAGAGAAGTCTGACAAGAAGGCTGCTTTATACCTAAATGTCTGTAACCTTCAGGAGAGACTTTTCTCCCTCTCGGAGTTCTCTGTAAAAAACCGGCTTGCAGAAGGTATGGTTCGCAGACATCTTCTATTGTTCTTACATCCTCGCTCAAAGCCGCTGCAATGGTTTCAATTCCGACTGGTCCGCCGTCGTA
Source organism: Candidatus Gastranaerophilales bacterium (assembly GCA_944323615.1). GTDB lineage: Bacteria > Cyanobacteriota > Vampirovibrionia > Gastranaerophilales > Gastranaerophilaceae > CAG-196. The sequence goes on along the minus strand of CALUTG010000068.1, from coordinate 4,678 downwards.
TTTTTCTATTATAAGATTCAACAAAGCTCTGTCGGTTGTATCAAGTCCAAATTTATCAATTTTTAAAATATCAAGGGATTCATTAGCGACTTTTTCATCTATTATACCCTCATACTTAACTATAGCAAAATCGGACACTCTTTTTACAAGCCTGTTTGCAATTCTCGGAGTTCCTCTGGAGCGCATGGCAATAGCCTTTGCACCCTCCGGTGTAATATCAATTTCCAGTATTCCGGCAGTCCTCATAACAACTTGAGACAATTCTTCAACAGTATAAAACTCAAGCCTGTGAATAATACCAAACCTGTCTCTTAAAGGTCCTGAAAGCTCTCCCGCTTTTGTTGTTGCACCTATAAGAGTGAATTTCGGGATAGGAATTCTTAAAGTTTTAGCCGTCTGGCTTTTACCGGTTGTCATATCGAGAGTAAAATCTTCCATTGCGGGATAAAGGATTTCTTCCGCTACTTTATTCAGGCGGTGAATTTCATCAATAAACAAAATTTCTCCGCCTTTTAATGACATTAGGATTCCTATAATATCTCTCGGCCGTTCAAGCGCAGGAGCAGAAGTTATTTTTATATCAACACCCATTTGGGCGGCAATAACCCCTGCAATAGTAGTCTTACCCAAACCGGGAGGGCCGTAAAAAAGCAGGTGATCAAGAGGTTTATTACGTTTTTTTGCAGCTTCCAGTGTAATTTTTAAAGTTTCTTTTAAACTGCTCTGTCCTATATAACTATCAAAATCCTTTGGTCTAATACTATTTTCAAAAGTCTTGTCATATTCAATACTATCCGGTTTTACTACCGGATTTCTCTTCATACTCCCCTTAACATTTTTGTTATCGTCTGATATTATAGCCATACAAAAATATTAGCATAAATGAGAACTTTTGGGTATTTTTTAATTTGTGACTAAGTGATTAAGTGAGTGAGTAATTAAATTCTCCCTCTCCTTAGGGAGAGACTCCGACGGGGTGAGGTATCAGCCTTAATCACTCAGTCACCCCTTCACTTAATCACCGATTCACTATTCGCTGCTCACAAGCCTCAAATCAACTGCAAAGCTATCGCTGGTAATTGATTAGCCGTTGCAAGAAGGGTTGCACTAGCCTGCTGAAGTATCTGCTGACGGATGTATTCACTCGATACCTTAGCTATATCAGCATCCCGTATAGTAGATTGGGTTGAACTCAGGTTCTCTATACTCACGCTTATTGACTCTAATGCGTTCTCCAAACGGTTATAGGCGGAGCCGTATTCCGTCTGTTTTTCGCTGATTTTTGCCAACACTTCATCTATTGCAGCCAAAGAATTCCGCGCAGCTTCGGATGATGATACGTCCACACTCAAACTGTAGTCAAATTCCAAATCTATTATTATCTGAGATGCAGCTTCCGAATATATTCCTGATTGAAAAGATATTTCCGGTATATCATCTGCCAATTGTGCAGGTGGAGCAGTATTAACCGTTGTTAAACCTGTACCTCCGCCCAAATTTATTGCCTCTAAATCAGGATTCATTGGATTATAATATGCACAGTTGGTCATTATTGTCCCTGAACAATTATATACAAAGCCGGATGTTGTCGTATCAGTTGCAGTTACAGGCTTTGATATGTATGTGTAACTATTTGATATACTGCCGGTTACAGCCGACACTAAACCTCCGGTATGGGAACCCATCGTATCAGCATTAACTATCACATAACTATTGGATATACTACCGGTTATACTCATTGCTAAACCGCCGGAGAAATTATTCATTGATTGATTTATAATAGTATAACAGTTATTTATATCCCCCCCAATAGTATAGGCAAACCCTCCTGAAGCTAAACTCAAACTATCAATTTCTAAACCCGTATTTAAGATCAATGCATCTTCTGTAATACCAAATATTGCACCACTAAATATACCAACATTCGATTTGCGTATCACATATCCGTTGCCGTTAAATTCTCCTGTGAAAGGAGTTGTTATATCCCCAACAGCTGTCCAGTTTGACGGTAAGTCTATATCATTCATAAGAATATACTTCCCGTCTAAATCATTCCGCATATTCCGGAGATCGTCCGATGTCTTTATTATCATATATCCCTGTGCTATTGCCTCGGATTCAGATAATTGATCTACTTCCTCTATAAATCCGTTGTACTGTGCTGTTGGAAGCCTCGCAGTCTTAAACAGTTTTATTCCATTATACTCCGTATTTGATACTATCCTCGCTGCCTCATTTAAACGCGCGGTTACCTCTGCCTGTATCGCACTCAGGGAGGAGGCTCCGTAAGTTCCGTTTGCTGCCTGCTCCGCAAGATCACGTATCCTTGATACATGATCCGATACCAAAGTTAAACTTTCCTCCGCCGTCATCAGCATATCCAAGCCCATTGCCACATTATCCTGTGCTACTCCGTATGAGGACAACTGGCTCGACAAACTCGTTGATATACTATAGTTCGCTGCGTTATCTTTTGCCACGTTTATCTTAAAACCCGTGGTCATCCGCTCTATCGCTTGGTTAAGCAAGACTGTAGAGTTTGTCAGGCTGTTTTGAGCTATCAGGCTCGCGAAATTGGTGTTAATGCTTAGCATGACGACACCCAGGTAACTTGTAAGTCAGAGTGAGTGACTAAGTGATTAAGTGACTGGGTTACTAAGGGTTTTCCTCTCCTTGAGGAGAGGTAGAGCCGACGTGTGTCGCAAGAACAGCCTCTAGACCCCTCGCCGGTTTCAAACCCCGTCAGAGAGCTGGCTTCAGGTATTATTAGGTTGTCACTATACCGCCTTCTCATTGCTCTTTGTTCTTCTTATTGTTCTGATTTACATATCCTTATATTTTCTATATTCCACATTTTACTAATTTAATAACACTTTTTGAATAAATTGTTATATTTGTTTACAATACATTTCTATCAACAGTTTTTATTCTAGTTTAAAATTAACTATATTTACCCTCTAACATACCTGGTTTGTATGCATACCCTTTGAATAATCTCTTATATTATTAAAAGTCTCTTCCAAAAGATAATGCACTGATTCTTTTGTATCATAAGCTATATGCGGAGTTATTATAACATTATCCATATCCAGAAGTTTCTGGGTAATAAGAGCGGATGCCACACATTTTTCTTCTGAATCATTTATCTCATCTGCCACAATATCTTTCTTGAGAGCAAGATACTCACATTCAAGTACATCTAAAGCTGCACCTTTAACTTTACCATTCACAAGGTTCTCATAAAGGGCCATTATATCTATTAACTCTCCTCTTGCAGTATTTATGATAAAAACTCCATCCTTCATTTTTTCAAACTCTTTTTGAGAAAGCATATGATAGACTTCCGGAGTATAAGGAATATGAAGGGTTATAATATCAGAGACTTTTATAAGCTCTTCTAGAGTCACATAATCAACAAACCCGCTTACTTCCGGATTTTTCATATATGTATTAACAAGCACTTTCATTCCGAAGAAATCAGCTGTCTTTGCAACAGCACTTCCTATTGCGCCGCAGCCTACAATTCCTATAGTAAGATTTTGCAGGGTTCGCCCCTCATACGCAGGGGGACATGTTTTAGATAATTTCATCCCCAGATATGCCGGAAGCAGGTTCCTGACAAGAGCTATCATAAGACCTGTTGTATACTGTGCTACTGCAGCTTCGCCATAGTGTTCTACATTAAAAACCGCAATATTATTTCTTGTACAATACATTAAATCTATATGATTATACCCCGTTGATCTAGTAGCTATAACTCTTAAGTTTTTAAATCTTCCAAGCACATCAGGAGTAAGAGTAGAACTCACAAAAACACACAACACATCTGTTTCGCTAAGCTGCTCCTCAGTAAGTTCCGTATCTTCATTAAGCGGAGATTTAATAAATGTAATATCTATATCTTTAAACTCTCTTGTATCAAAAAATTCTTTTTCCGAATCCCTAAAATCAAACAACAACATTTTCATCCGAATACTCTCCTTATTTAATAAAAGTATTACGGATGAATAATTTTTAACTATTCAACAATCAGGCTAAGCTAATAACTGAATATTTTGTAAATTCCCTTTATCTATGACTGATGAAACTATAACATTTGACCTATGCAAAATATTCGCAGAAGCTCTTATTTGCTGGCTCCTAAAATCCGAACATTCAGCTCTCATAGCTTTATATTCTTTTTTCTGATCGGCATTGGTAATCTGAAAAGCATGAGTAACACCTAATGATGCTAAATAGGAATTCATCTCATTCTTAGTCTTTTTGATACCTTCTTTTGCATAAGTCCATAACTGCTGACATTCCTTTATAAAAGATTTGTTTTTCGCAATTTGCTCATCATAAGAAGCAAGGCGGGCTTCTATATCCGATTGAACATTATTATTCATCCCGAACAAATCATTTTTATTGACACTGAGAAAAGTACCATCTTCAAGTTTTATAGTAATTATATCACTATAAGACGAAGCAAAAACAACTTCTGCCGCTTTGCCGTCATAATTGACTTTCTCTCCGTATTTAAATGTAACATTGTAAGATGTCATATTTTATACTCCTTAAATATATAAAGTTTAAATACTTCAAAAAATTGCCTTTTTTGATTAAGAAATATTAACTTATTTTAAAATTTGTAAAAAAATGATATAAAACAGTTTACTTTCGTTATATTGTGTTGCAA
>CALUTG010000067.1 GCA_944323615.1 Candidatus Gastranaerophilales bacterium | reverse complement strand
TCTTTTTCATTAAAAATTCCCTTTCTGTTTCCTATATATAAAATAGCATTAATTGATTTTAAAAATCAAAAATCTAGTGTTTTTCAGTTACCCATATCAGATGGTATCCGAATTGAGTTTTAACCGGTTCTGAAACTTCGCCGACATTTCCGTTAAAGGCTGCATTTTCGAAAGGTTTTACCATTTGCCCTTTTCTAAAGCAGCCCAAGTTCCCTCCGTTTTTTCCTGACGGGCATGCCGAGTAGAGTTTTGCATAGCTTTGAAAGTCTTCAAATGATTTAATCTGGCTTTTAAGTTTTATGGCTTCCAGTTCTGACGGAACAAGAATGTGGCATGCACAAACTTCAGAAAACTCTTCGGCTATAGCTGTTGAGCATATACATGTAAGCATAATCAATGCGGCAAAAATTTTTTTCATATTAATCTCCTCTTCTTATACAAGTAGTTTAGCTTGTTTCCATAAATCGTTGAATTCGTCATAAGAGTATTTTTCTAGTGGCTTATTGGCGATTTCTTCCATTTTACGAAAACGTTTGGAAAACTTTTTGTTCGCCCTTAAAAGAGCCTGCTCGGCATCAATTTTATACCACCTCGCAAGGTTAACGGTCGCAAAGAATATGTCTCCCATTTCATCTTCCATCAGCTCTTTGTTACCGGTTTTAACTGCATCATCAAATTCCTTGTATTCGGACTGTATACATTTTTTTAAGCTTTCAACAGAATCCCATTCAAATCCGACTTTAACTACTTTTTTGCTTATCTTCTGGGCAGACATAAGCGCGGACTGTGATTTTGAAATGCCGTCAAGTATTGATTTGCGGTTAATTTTTTCTTCTTTTTTTAACTTGTCCCAATTATCCAGAATCTCTTGAGTTGATGATACTCTTGTGTCTCCGAAAACGTGAGGGTGTCTGTGTATGAGTTTATCAGCAAGCTCTTTTGCTACATCTTCAATATCAAATTCTCCTTCATCTTTGGCAATTTGAGCATGCAGTACAACTTGAAGCAACACGTCGCCTAATTCTTCCCGAAGGTTGGCAATATCTCCGTTATCTATTGCATCTACAGCTTCATAAGCTTCTTCAAGCATATTAGGACGCAATGATTTATGGGTTTGTTCTCTGTCCCATTTACAGCCATTTTCTCCTCTAAGTGCTGCAACTATTCCTATTAGACGTTCGACTTGCGGATAATTCATATTTTAATTATACATCTAATATTTTTATTTTGTTTAAATTTTTTGGGTTAATTTACTTATGATAAAACCGACTGCTGCACCTATAGCTGCACCTATAGTTCCGTATTTTATTATTGACACTTTTTTAATACTTTTTTGGGTTTTTATTATCGCATCATAAACATTATTTTTTACGTTTGGGGATTGAGTGAATTTTTTTGTCTCTTTATCCCAGCAAAATTGAATTTGATTTTTGAGTGACTGAAATCTATTGTTATGTTCCCCAATAAACCAATTTTTAATAGTTTCTTTATTTTGTTTCAGATTATCATTTGTAATTGTCTGTAAAAATTCATCGGGAGTTTGTTTTAAACTTTTGCATATTTCTTTTGCGGCATCTTTATTTTCGGCAAAAAGGGCTCTAAGTTCTTCCGGTGACTTTACTTTATTAATTGTTTTAATAATATCAGCTTCCTGATTATGAATTTTTTTTGCGCTCTCTCCTGACTCGTTAAGGAGTCTTTCTTCTACTTTTTTTGCAAAAGAATCTTTTATACCAACTTTATCAGTAATAGAATTTTTCTTAAAACCCGCGAAGGCTCCGATTGCTCCTCCGGCAATCAACCCGCCTGCTGCCGCAGGCAGAGAGGATTCTTGCTTAACCTTACTTACATCATGATAGCCTGTAGGATTTGTTACTGAATAAGAATAAGTCATAACAACACACTCCACTATTACTTCTAACTAATATAAGTACATTTGGTATTCAAAATTGCCTATGTATTTGGGAATGACGGGCGATTTGTTACAAAGCTTAATAAAATTTCTATATTCCTATTTACCCCTATTTACCCCTGATTTACCCCTATTTACCCCCGGGATTGTTTTTTTTTCTTTCTTTATTGTATAATCCGATTATACTTTATGAGGAGAAACTAGTCAGATGAAAGTTAGTGTAAAAGTACCTGCAACTACAGCGAATATTGGCCCCGGTTTTGACTGTTTGGGTCTGGCTCTTCCTATATATAATACTATTACAATAGAAGAAACTGTTTTGCCCGGAACCGGTGTAGAAATCAATTTAATGTCCGAAGACGAAGTCGTAGACGAAATGATATTTGATAATATCCCGCGTGATGAGAACAGTATTGTTTATAAGGCTGTTGAAATGTTATATAATTCCATAGGTCAGGAACCTTCTGAACTCAGAATAAATGTTCAGTCACAGATTCCTATAACAAGAGGTTTGGGGAGCTCGGCTTCCGTTGTTGTCGGCGGGTTAATTGCAGCTAACAAACTTCTTGGTTCTCCGGCGGATGAAACGGCTCTTCTTTCTATTGCAACAGAGGTGGAAGGTCATCCTGATAATGTTGCACCTGCTATTTTAGGAGGTTTTGTATTGTCTTCTCAGGAAGAAGACGGTTCAATTATTTGCAGAAAGCTGGATTGGCCGGAAGAATGGGATATAACAGTATGTATTCCGGATTTCGAACTTGCAACAAATATAGCTCGCTCGGTGCTTCCGAAAGATGTCCCTATGGAAGATGCAGTATTTAATGCAAAACACCTTGCAATGCTTATTACAGCAGTTAGTACTAAGGATGAGAAATTAATGAAGCTGGCACTCAAAGACAGGCTTCATCAACCGTATAGAGAAAAACTTGTTCCCGGCATGAAGGAAATAATGGAAGCTTTTAAACACGAAGATGGTGTCTTGGGTTGTGTGCTTTCTGGGGCAGGACCGACCATGCTTGTTATTTCATATAAATATGATCTGGATAAAATAAAATCAATAGTTAGAGATATTTGGGAAGCTCAGAATATTAAAGTTGATATTAAAACTCTTAAAGTAGAGCAAGAAGGCGCTAAAATTCTTGAGTAAGTTCAAATTTTAAAAAAGTTTTCTAACTTATTATATGTATTTTTCTAAAGTTTTGTGAATACTATGCCGATAACCTGTTTGAAGAGGTGAATTATGGCAAGAATAATAGAATCACAAAACGGTTCCAGAAGAATGATTAAGATGTCAGTCGACGATATAATTTCCATTGTACAGGATTATCAAAGAATTGTTCCGCGATTTTCTGATGTCAATGAGGCACGGAATTATCTTTCCGATACAGTAATATTTATACCTGAAGATTTTTAGTACTCGGAAGATGTTAGATCTGCAAGAGCATTTTTTGCTTCTTCAAAGCTTGGATCCTGTTCAAGTACTTCTATATACAGTTCTTTTGCTTTGTCGCGATTGTTAGTTTCATAGAGAAGTGCGAGATTATATTTTGCTTTTAATAGATTAGGATCATATTGCAAAGCTTTTTTAAAGCATTCCTCCGCGTCCTTAATATCATGCTGTGATACATATAACAGCCCTGAACGATAAAGCCCCATAGGGTGTTTATCATCTATTTTAAGTAAATCCGATAAAGCTTTTTTCTCTTCAAAAAAGTTTCCTAAATAATTATGAGCTTCTGATAGTTTAAGCAGATATTTTGTATAGTAAGTTTTAGATTTATCATAATCCAAAGCTTTATGCAGATATTCAACAGCGCTTGCATAATTTTTAAGAGCAATTTGATTGAGCGCATAGTTATAATAAATTTCAGAATTAAGGGCATTATATTGAGTTGCTGTGTTTAAGTATTCAAAAGATTCTTCATATTCTTTCTTTTCGGCTTTATCAACAGCCCATTGAATATAAAGTTCACAGATTAATAACCTTACACTTTTTGCTTCTTTTTGCGTTGCTTTATCCAGAAGTGCAAGATATTTATCTAAAGCCTTTTGATATTCTTTACATTTTATATAAGCATCAGCTAGTTCAACAGTTACGTCATAACCATTTTGAGACATCATAACAAGATCTTCCAATATTGCTATGCCTGCCTGGAAATTATTAAGTTTAATGTTAAATAACGCGATATCATTTCTAACCTTGAATTTATCAGGGCATTGAGTTTCAAGTAATTTATTAGAATATTCAATAGCTTTTTCGTACTCTTCTGTTTCCACATATAAACTTACCAAGGTTTCATATACCCATAAAAGTACTTTTTGATCCGTAACAAAGGATAACATAAACAATAATGTTTCTATTGCTTTTGGATAATTTTTAATCTTTATGTAGAGTTCAATTAACTTTTGATTTGTAGAAATATCAGTAGGATAAATATCTAGCCTGACTTTATAAGCTTCAAATGCGGCAGGATAATCATGGACTTCTTCATTCAATTGTGCCAGAATAAGGTGAACTGCTGCGATATCTTCATTTTTATCCATTAAATCTGACAATATATTGTATACAGAAATTGATGAATATAACTGGTCAGTATCTCTGTATAACTCCGCAAGCGTTCTGGCCACTTCTTTATCAGTATTTTTGTGTTCAAAAATTTCTTCATATTCTTTTATAGCTTTTGAATAGGCTTGTTTTTTTATATAACAATCTCCTAAAAGCTGTTTTGTATCAATATTATTAGGTTCTTTTTTTAGAATAATAAGACACTGTTTAATAGCATTATTATATTTTTTATTCTTAAAATATGCTTTGGCAAGGTACTGACGAACATCCTGATGAGTAGGGACTCTGTCTAAATATTTTGTAGCAAGAAGTTCAACCAGTGCATACTCTCCCTTGTCAAATAAAACTTCAACCTGCTCAAGAATATTTTTAGTTGAAAGTTGTAACTCTCCGCCCCTTGAATTTCTGGTGCCTTGAAACATTACAATAGCATATAAGACAAATATTACAATAACAGCTACTATACATGCTGCAACTATTATTATAACATTGATATTTGTCATTCATATCCTCTCTTCTCGTTATAACAATATTATACATTATTTGATAAAAAAGTAAAATAATTTTATGTGAACCTTATTTACTTTTTTATGAAAAAAGTTATATATTATATAGTATGAAGCAAAATATACTAATAATACCAGCTATAATAATTGCAATATCCGTGCATTATTCAGTGCAGGCTGCGGAATGGGATGATTTTGGTAATATTGACAGGATGTGGGACGGGCAGGAATCTATTACCAACAAAGAGTTCGAAGAGGTTATGGATGCCCTTCAGTCCAACCAAAAGAAAAAAGAAACCAAGCAGCGTAAAAAACTTATAAAAAAAATTAGTGGAGGCGGAACGAGTCTCCATGGAGGACTGGAGCCTGACAGTGATATTGAAGAGGTTTCCGAGCTTAAAGCCGAAACGGAAGGGCAGTTGTTGAATATTCCGGTCAATTTGCTTATTGACGGAGTACCGATTGAAAAAGGCTATTATAATGTTATAGGAAAGAAAGATGAAAATGGGAAAATTTACCTGTATTTTTATCAATCTGAATTTTTAAAAGGAAAAGTACTTGCTTTTGAAACAACGGATGATTTTAATCAAGAAACTTTGGATTTTGTTAAATTAATTCCGCAGCCCGATTCTAAAGTAAAAATTATTTTTGGTTCTTTAGGCTTTAATGCCTATGCTTTTTTACCATACAAACCAGAATAATATATGTAACAAAAATTAATAAATAATTGATAGTTGATATATTGTTAAAATATGATATGATTAATAATAGGTTTTTACAATGTTTTGGAAGAGCTTATTATAGTTTGAAAAGGAATTGTAATGAAATAGTTTAAACATACGATTTAATTCTTCTCACAATATTGTATGGTTTAAATAAGATTAGAGGTTACAAACAAATTAAAGTAGTTAGAAGTATAAGATGAAAATGCGCAATTATATGAAAAGAAAGCTTAAGGATACTGCTATTTCAAGTATTGATACTGAAGAAATCCTTATTAAATTTAGTGGAAAACAGTCCCCACGCCGGGCTGTTCTGATCACGGTTATAGTGTTACTGGTTGCTTTACCTGTATTATGCAGTTTTGCATTTAACCTAGGTTTTAATGGCAGCGGAATGGAAAGTGCAGATTCTATTCAACTGGTTTCAATGCCGGCTGCTGCAACTTCAACCAAGAAAGACTTAATATCTATTCCGTCTGGAACAGTGAAGGCTGATCCATTTTTACCATATCGTAATATTAGCGGGACTTCTACTTTGGATGTTCCAAAATTTGATTTGGTTGAGCCGCCTGAAGTGATTTCAGCTGGTTCTGAAGCTGCGCGTGTTATGGATACAACAGTGTCAGGTATTTTGTATGATAAATACAGCCCTTCTGCAATTTTGAATATAGAAGGCAATGATTATCTTGTTAAGAAAGGTGATACTGTAAATAATTATAAAGTTATAAATATTATGCAGGATAGTGTAACGGTTAAATTGGGTGCTAATACTTATAAAGCAGGTATTGGTGAAATTTTAACGGAAGGATCGTTGAAGCAGAATGATGTTTCAAATTTAAATAATAAATTCGGAGGTAAAAAGAATGAGTTATAGTAATATAAAAAGAGCTTTGTCGGTTGCGCTGCTGGTTGCATTCACAGCCCCTTCAACTTTAGCCCTGTCGCCATATGGCACAGATGTTTCATATGATGAGACATCGTATGCATCACCATATACTTCATCGATGGTGTTGTCGGGTGACGTAAGGTTAACAGATAAGAATGATATCATTACTTTGAGCCTTCGTGAATCGGATGTCAAACAAGTTTTAAGAATGTTTGCTGATAAAGCAGGTTTGAACATAGTGTTCCATAAGTCTGTTGACGGTACTGTTACATTAGATCTTGTCAAAACTCCGATTAATGATGCTTTTAATTTAGTATTGCAAGTAGCAGGATTAAATTATTACAAAGAAGGAAATACATTAATTGTTATTGCAAAGAATGATGCAGATAATGCTGCATATTCAAAACAAGAAATGATGATATTTCCAGTAAACTATGTAAGTGCAACTAAGATTGCAGATTTTCTTAATAAAAATGTTTTTGGCATGAGAAAAGCTGGTCTGTCAAGCGTTGATGCAGCAACAGTTAACGCTGCAACAAATGAATTGATTGTTTTTGGCATGCCGGGAGATGTTCCTATAATTGAAAAAGTTATTGCTCAGTTTGATAGAGAGCCTTTAACAAAAACTTTCGCAGTTAACCATACGACACCGGCAGAAATGGCAAATATGATTTGTAATATGCTTCTTCCGGCAAGAGGTTCGAATGATGGTTCAAAAGGTGCTCAAGGAGCTTCTAGGTCTTCAGCCGGAGCTTCAACCGGCGGTGCAGCAGGTATAATGACCGGCGCTGCAGCTGCAAGTTCGACCGGCAGTGAGGAGCTTAAACTCGGAGAAGGTATTGTGGCTTGTTCTGTAGCTCCTGTTTCTTCAAGTAACACCGTATCTCCTTTTGAGGTGCAGAACCTGTCAATTTCTTATTACCCTCAAAGAGGTACTGTTACTCTCATGGGCGGTTCTGAAGCTCAAGCCAAAATGATTGAGAATTTTATTAAAACAAATGATATAAAACAACCACAGGCATTGTTGGAAGTTTCTATTGTTGAACTTAATGAACAGGGTAGCAAAGAGTTTACTAACAACTGGCAAGTTCAGAGCAAAGCCTGGGGGCTAAACTTTAATGGTGAATCCTCTAGCGGAGGCCGATCTGGCGGACGTACTGGAAATTATATTCAGAATACACGTTATGTTTGGGAAAATGGAACAGGTG
>CALUTG010000066.1 GCA_944323615.1 Candidatus Gastranaerophilales bacterium | reverse complement strand
AAAGGAAGGGGCATGAATAAATTCCGTTTTCGGAAAGTACTCTTCCGTACATGCAATCTGTTTTGGAGGAAGGTTTTGAATAATTTTCATCTGAATAACTCGGATGGGAGGCCGTTATTTGAATATCAGTATTAAAAATGTCTTGATCCTTAAAAATTTTATTAAACATTTCCTGAATCAATGCGGAATCAAGATTATAAAAATTTTGAACGGTAAGAACCGTTGTAAAACCATATCTGCTTAAAATTTTTAAAGAATAAATTGTCTGCCTGTAATTTCCTCTATATTTAACTTTATCGCTTTCTATTTCATCAAAATGTGCAAGAGAAAGTTTAAAAAATATCTGGGTAGAGCCTTCGTCTTCAACCTTTTTTAAAAATCTTATTTTCTTTTCGTTTAAGAAGCTTGAATTTGTACAAATACATACATTACATCTTTTCAAACATAATCGTAGAATTGTATTAAAATCAGGATGGGTCATAGGTTCTGCTCCGGTAAGATAAATACAGTGAATATTTTCATATTTTGTATCCTCAAGAGCCTCTTTAATTCTGTCTATAGAAATAAAATCTTTAACAGATTTTGTTATGGGAAAATCTATATAGCAATTCTTGCATCTTTGATTGCAATTTTTTGCAGTCAATTCAATAAATATATTATTTAACTCCTCAAGTTTATACACAGGAGCGGTGTAAATACTGCTCATAACTCCTCCTTTATTTTCGACTAGTTTATTTTATTCCGATATTAAAAGAAAAAAAATTATCGGATTGGGGAGTCTGAGCGGGTATCTGCTTACCTATTCCGGAAATACTCTGCCATGAAAATCATCTCCGCCTGTTTTGACAAGTTCCGGATATTTATCAGCTATTTTTAAAACATCATTTGCCGAATGAAATTTAACAACTCTACGGAATCTGGGATAAGGATAATAGGTTTCTATTCCGTCTAAACCAATTTTCATTAAAGATTTTACTAAGCCCTCAAGACTTAATGCCCAGTAGCATGCCGGATGGGCAAGCACTGCAATACCTCCTGAATCATGAATCGCTTCAATTAATTTTTTTACATTTCTTTTTGAAAAAAGTCTGATTAAAGCGCCTTCTGTTTCTTTTTTTGTTTTAGCTAAAAAAGGCTGCAGTTTTTCATTATTTATATCAACACCGTATGCAAGAAGGTGTATAAAAACATAGCCGTACCAGCAATCAAATTCCGCACCTGTAAGCAAAATATCATCTTGATAAACTTTATGACCTTCCAGAGTATTATGATCCGTTATAGCTATAAGCTTATACCCTTGTTCTTTTGCCGCATCAATTATCTGTTTGAAATCTCCCTCTCCGTCAGAGTAAGCAGTGTGTATATGAAGATTCACAAGTTTATTTTGATAATCGTCTTTAGTAATTTTTTTAAGCAAGTCTTTAATGTTTTTCATAATCTGTATCTTTATAATACAATATTCTATAATAAAAAGGAAAACTCTCACCAAGAATTTCTAATACTCATAACATATTCGTATTGAAATTCTATCCTCCCCCGGGGAGAGGAGGGAGCAAAGATAAAACCGCGGAGAAAATATATGACAAAGAAGAGCAAAACTCCTTTAGGAATTTTTACCGAATCAATCGGACTTTATTTTTCAAACTTTGACAAGTTTGTTAAGTATATGTCTTTTCCCGTCTTAGGACAAATAGGCGGACTTTTGCTCGTATTTATTCTGGTATTTTTCTACGCAAAATATATGCCGTATTTAATGCAAAAAGTATCTTTTTTTGATAACTTCAGTGTTTTAGTTCTATGTGCGATTTTAATAACTCTTCCTGGACTGATAATTTTTATAAAAGCTTTTTGGGAGTATTTGGTTGCATACGGAGCCGTTAACTCAATGCTTGAAAATATGCTTAAATCAGGAAAAGTTTATGACTTTGATGCGCACACCGAACTTATTAAAAGAAGAACCATTCCTTTTGTAGGTCTATGGCTTTTATTCGGAATATTTTCTCTTCTTTCCGTAATCCCGATATTCTGGATTCCTTGCGGAGTACTGGCTGTATTTTTTGTACTTATCTTTCAGGTATTCACATACGAACCTGAAGAATCCCCGATTGGTTGTGCAAGAAGAAGTTTAATTCTTATTAAAGGACATTTTGCTTCAACATTTATGCTTATGGCTCTTATTGGAGCTTTGACCTATATCTTTGTTCCGCAGATTGTTAATTCCATTTTTGAAATAACTAAAATTACAGGATTTTTAAGCGGCTTTGTATCAAATTTTGTTACGGAACTTCCTATAGTTGAAATCAACGATTACTTAATGACACTTCACCTTCCTCTGTTAAAAGTTGATGAAGTTTCTAAGTTTACCGTTACAACTTTCATAACCCAGATTTTTATACAATACACTCTTCCGATGAGATCAATTCTCTGGGGAATGTGGTACAGAGAGCTTAACGGCTCAATTCCTCAGCAGACCGTAGAAAAGAAAAAATCTTCCAAATCCAAAAGACCCAGTGAAAAACTTATGGAAGCGTCCAGAAAAAAATATTCAACAAAAAAGCTTGATAAAAATATTTTAAGAAGAGCAATGGAAAAAGATGATGAAGACTAGCGGCGTCTGTATACTTCAAACATTAATCCATCCGCAAAAACCGTATCAGATTTATAGTTTTGTTTTATATAATCTTTAATCTTTACACCATAGTCTCTGCCAAACTCTTTATAATAGTATAATGACGTATCATAGTTGCTTAAGACAATACATTCCGGTTTTGTAATTTCAAGTCTTTTTATTATTATATCTTCCCCGAAAGTCTCAACATAAAGAGGGATGAGAGAATAAAACTTATCATCTGTTTTATGTCCTGTTATAACATTTACAGACAGTCCTTCCGGATAGACAAGAACTTTATCATCTTTTTTTAGTTCTTTATTGATATATTTATTTAACATATTTATAGAGTTTCCGTATTTAGGAGAAGTTTTTACCACGGAATTTTCTATTTTAACATTTTTAGAATACAAGCCGTAAACATTATGTCCTGCAATAACTATACACCATAGAGTAAGCACCGTAACAAGATTACGTCTTATTCCTGACGGCATAACAACAAACAGAGATATTAGTGCAAACGGAATAAAGAATACTCCGTAAGATTGGAATGTAAAACCCCAGAAAACTTTTAGCGAAATTAACAGGGAAGCCGCAACCCAAAATTTTTCTTCTCCGTCAAGTTTTTTGAACCTAAATATAAATAAAAGTGTAACTAAAGGAAATACGTAAATAAGAATATCCTGCCAGCTTAAAAAGCAAAAACTCACTATTAAGACAATGCTCAAAAGTTTCCTGCTTAATTTAGGCACAGAAAGAAGCAAAATTGGTATTACAATCTTTAATAAATTAATTCCGTAAACAATTAATAATGCCGGCTGAAACTTTAATCCCATTATTGAATAAAACCAGTTTAGGGTTTTTGCGGAACACATCTGCATAATTAAATAAAAAGAAGTTACAAAATCCGCCTTTTGAATAAATAAAGGTAAAAAATTTATGACCGGCGGCAGGATAAATGCAATAATATTTTTTAAAATATCTTTTTTCCCGCTCATTAAAATTAACAGAGGGAAAAAAAGGATAAATTCATATTTAGAACATATTGCAAATGAATACATCAGATATGCCAATGGGTATTTTTCATTTAAAACAGCATATATTGAGCCCAGAATAAAAAACAAACCGTATAATATACCGTACGAATACGGGAAAAAAGCATTAAATGCATTGGGAGATAAGACTAACCCCGAAATCATAAACAGCATTACAAGAGGGATATACTCGTCATCCAGATAAATTCTTGCAATTTTATATGTAAAATAAAAAATCCCCATAGTTGCCGCAAGACCTGCCGCATATAAGACTCCTAACTTGGTCCCGAATATCCAGAATAATATTGAATTAAAAATATACGCAAACGGAGCATAAATTGTAAAAATATTTTTATAAAGCACTTGCCCTTGCAGCATTTCCACAGGGATATAGGCTTCCCGAAATGAATCTACCATTACATCACCAAACCTGCCGTAACAGAGTATAAATATAACAACTAATAAAATTTCTGTTATAACAAGAGGAATATTTTTCTTTATAAAGTTCCTTATAAAGTGCATTCTGAGCCCTTCAATTCTTAAATTATAAAGAAATCTTAACAAAACTTATCAGATAAAGCAATTTTTTAATAAAAAAAAACTTTATATAAATGTGTGGTAGAAAAAAAGGTGTTTTATAAATGACAGTATTACCGGGTTCATTAGATTATCTATACTATAACGGTATTCTTGATCATATCCCTTATGAGGCATATGATATTCCGGCATACTCTAATTACACATCTGTTGCGCCATATCCGTATGATTCTTTTGAACCTGTAAATCCCTACAGGAATATTGTTGAAGAATCAAAAAAAGAAAATCCTAAAAAAACAAACAAATCAACTATCATAAAAGGGCTTATTTCTGCCGGTGTCATTATCGGAACCGGAGCCGCTTTAATCCATGGGATGAAAAAAAGCGGATTTTTAAAGAAACTTAACCCCGTAAATTGGTTTAGAAAAAACAAATAAAACCTTATATAACCTTATTAAAATACCTTATTTAACCAAAATTTTTTCGCCCGCTCAGGGCGTTTTTTTTTGCTAGTGGGGGAAATATAATCAATCACTCATTCACTATTCACAACTCACAAATTATTGACACCTCACCCCAACCCTGTTCTTGAGGAGAGAGATGAAGTGATTAAAAAGAGCGCGGATAAATCTGAACTCCCTTGTGAATTATTCACGAAACAATAGCGGAAGGCGAAGCCGAGAGCGTGTTTGAGGAAATAATTCACGAGGGAGTAAATTTCGGAGTAAAATTCGGGGTAAAATTCACAGCTCACGACTCACAAATTATTGACACCTCACCCCTGCCCCTCTCCTCTTAGGAGAGGGAGGCTAGCCACTAAATCACTAACCTCCTCCATTTACCCCTTACCCCTTACCCCTTACCCCTTACTTTACCCCTCAATTCTTTCAATATATAATATTATTATGATTAAACTTATTGCAACAGATATAGACGGAACTATAATAATTCCGGAAAAAACCTTTACACCGGAAGTCAAAGATTGTATTAAAAGACTTAGCAATAGCGAGATAAAAGTGGTTCTTGTAACAGGGAGAATGCACGCTGCAGCCAGCCTTATTGCGAAAGATTTAGGTCTTAAAACGCCTGTCGTTTCGTATCAGGGGGGGCTTATTAAACAAGGGGATAAAACTCTTTATGAAAAGTATTTAACCCCGGAACAAACTGAAAGAATTTTAGAATGGGCAAAAAAAGAAAATATCCATATTAACCTATACAATGATGATATTCTTTATTCAGAAAGGAAATGTTATGAAATAGAGCGCTATTGCGGGAATCTTCATACGCACTACACAATTAAACCTTTCTCAGAAATAAAAAAAGATAAAATTAATAAACTTCTTGCAATAGATTATGACCATCCGGAAAAAATCGACCGATTTGAAAAAGAACTTCCGCATATTTTTCCGGAGTTATATATCGTTAAATCTACTCCGTATTTTTTGGAATTTTCTAACAAAGAGGCTTCTAAATATTGTGCTGTTAAATATCTGCAAAAACTGTGGAATCTAAAAGATGAAGAGATTTTGACCATCGGAGACCAGAACAATGATATCGCGCTTTTAAGATCCGGCGGAGTAAAAATTGCAATGGGAAATGCAACAGAAGAGTTAAAAAAAGAGGCTGATTATATTACAGATACCGTATTTAATAACGGTTTTGTTAAGGCAATGGAAAAGTTCTGCGGAGTAAATATTTAAAATAAAAAAGCCGTACCTCTGCCTATCGAAGTACAGTCAAACCGATTCAGCCTGTAGAATCTACTTCTTAGAGAAATAACACCCGCAAGGGTTACCTTAGTGCTGCTATGTTTCCATCCTGACACGGTTCGATATCTTGCGCCATTATAGTCTAAGTTATCAACAATCCTATAAACATAGGCGATTTACCTGCACCCCTCACAGCAGGCTCTGCACCCCGCATAAGCGTTCGGGTCGAGAGATCCGCTAAGTCCCCGTGGAGTACGGCAGGGGTAATTGTAGCACGAACATTAATCGATTACAAGCAGGCTGTCATGTAATCTGCATTTTCTGCCGATCG
Source organism: Candidatus Gastranaerophilales bacterium (assembly GCA_944323615.1). Lineage (GTDB taxonomy): Bacteria > Cyanobacteriota > Vampirovibrionia > Gastranaerophilales > Gastranaerophilaceae > CAG-196. The sequence continues at coordinate 1,617 of CALUTG010000066.1, read as the reverse complement.
GTATTGTTATTTTATCCTTAGCGTGTGTAATCTTAAATCCGCCTGTCACAGGAATATTTAAATTCCCGGCAAGTTCAAGGAAAAATTCTTCAAGCCAGTTTTCATTATCAACATCTAAAAAATCACCAAGAACAATACCTTTGCATCTATTCCGGAATTCATCCATATTAAACAGCTGGGTAAACATTCTGTCTATTTTATACACAGGCTCGTTTAGATCTTCTGTAAAAAATATAAACTCTTCTTCAGGAATAAAATCTTGTCCGCAAAGAGATACCACAGTTGCAAGATTCCCCCCCCAGATAATACCCTCTGCGCATCCTGAGCTATAAACTTTAGAACCATTAAATTCCAACTTTTCACCTCTTAATGCTTCATTAAAAAATTCTTCCGTAAATGGTGTGATATTTGCGAAATCACTCATCGCCATCGGTCCATGATAGGTCACTATGCCGGTTTGTTTGTATATCATAAGCAGTAATGCCGTAATATCAGAAAAACCAATAAATGGTTTAGGATTATTCTTAATTATCTCATAATCTATTTTATTAATAAGCCGTATTGAGCCGTATCCGCCGCGAGAATTGATTATAATATCAATCTCAGGGTCTGCAAAAAAATGCTCAAGCTCGGCTATTTTAATTTCATCTTCTCCTGCGAGATATCGTTTAGAATCAAAAATATTTTTAGAGAGCTTAACGTTAAACCCTTTGCTCTCAAAATACTTTTTAGCGGATTCTAATTTTTCTCTATCTTCTCCTAATGCTCCCGCCGGAGATATTATGCCAACTGTTTTCATAAGAGTATATTAACATATTTTTTAACTTTTGTAACGAATTTTAACAAAATAGCAATTTTTTTTCAGCCGGATACTTTATATATATACAGAGTAAAAAGGATAAAACTATGGGACCACTACAAGGTATCGAACAAAGTTATCAATATGGTTTATATGGCAAATCCCAACCGTTTTTGGGATTGACCGGTGCTGGTCGTGTGACTCCGCAAACACAGGTTGAACCAACTACCGGTATTTCAATGCCGGGGCAAATCGGTTATGTATCTGATGAGAGCGGAAATAAAATTTCGTTAGGCCAGGACGGCTTTGGATTAGCACATCGAAATCCTGATGAATACGGATTTATGGCAATAGCTTAAAAAAAGACTTCTATAAAGAAGTCTTTTTTACGTTTCTCTGTTTCTTGTTTTCATCCATTCATCTTTAGGAAGGTCAGAGACTATATTTCCGTCTTTAAACTTAATTACCCTTGAACAGTACTCCGCAATATCAGGTTCGTGGGTCACAAGGACTATTGTTTTGCCTTCTTTTCCGTTGAAACCGCGATTTAGTTTTACAAAAAATTCCATTACTTCAATACTTGTTTTAGTATCCAGATTACCTGTAGGTTCGTCTGCAAGAATCAATGGTGCATCATTAACGAGGGCTCTTGCTATAGCAACCCTTTGCTGCTGTCCTCCTGACATCTGGTTTGGCATATGAGATTCTCTGTTTTTTAGTCCGACTATTTCAAGAGCCTCCTTAGCTCTTATATGCCGTTCTTCTTCCGGTATACCCTTATAAATCATTGGTAATTCTACGTTCTCTAGTGCGGAGGT
>CALUTG010000065.1 GCA_944323615.1 Candidatus Gastranaerophilales bacterium | reverse complement strand
AAAGATGCAGGCGATTTAATTGCTAAATTCAAAAAGTATGAGCCGCTTCTTAAAACATTTGAAGAAGGTCATGAAACAGCAGAGGCTTAAGAATGGTAACTATTAAAACAGAGATAAAAACATCTGGAAGATCTTTGATGAAAAATCTTCCTTGTGAAGTTGTTATTAAACCTTCCAGAGGGGGGAAAATCAGAATCTTTTCTAAAGGGGCTGACGTCTGTTTTAATGCTGAAATCGAAAACCTACATTCTACCGACCACTGTGTAACCTTGTGCAGCAAAGAACACAGAACTCTGCTTGGTGACTATAAATACAAAGCAATGCTATGCGAGCACTTTATGGCTGCCTGCGCAATATGTAAGATAGATTCAATAGATGTTTATCTTTCAGAAACCGAGTTCCCGGCTTTTGACGGAAGTGCTAAAGTCTGGGTTGATTTGTTTAAAAATGCCGGGATTGAGGGGGTAAATAACGAGCTGTATACAGTTAGCGAACCTGTTTATTACCTCAATGGCAAGACCAGCATGGTAATACTTCCTGATAAGGATTTGTATATCTCATATGCGGTAAATTACGATCACCCTGATTTAAGAAGAAGATGGGTAAGCGTAGACTTTAAAAACCTTGATGAAATAATTGAGGCAAGAACTTTCGGGTTCTATAAGGATTTAAAGAAGTTCCAGATGCTTGGTTTTGCCAAAGGAGTTACAATAGATAATACTGTCGGCTTGAAAGATGAGGGTTACACGACTGAACTCAGGTCGGAGCTTGAGCCTGTAAAACATAAGATTCTGGATTTATTTGGAGATTTGTATTTAACAGGTGTTTCCCCGCTTAATATGAGGGCTCAGATTCTTGTTAAAGAGGCAGGTCATGCTGTTCATACAAAGGTTGCACAAATACTTAAGAATAAATTAGTTAAAATATAAGAAGGAGAAAAATATGTCAGAAGAAATTTTAACATTTGATACTATGCAGATCATGGAGATGATTCCGCACAGATATCCGTTTTTACTTGTAGACAGAATTACTGAATGTGTTCCGGGAAAATATGCTAAAGGGTATAAAAACCTTACTATGAACGAAGAATTTTTCCAAGGACATTTCCCGGGAAATCCTATTATGCCGGGTGTTTTGCAGCTTGAAGCTTTGGCTCAATGTTCAGCTCCTGTTTTAATGTGTCTTCCTGAATACAAAGGCAAACTTACTCTTTATGCTGGCGCTGATAATGTTAGATGGAAAAATATTGTAAGACCTGGTGACAGATTGGATATGCATATTGAGCTTACAAAAGTAAAAGGTCCTATCTGCAAATGCCATGGTACAGGTTATGTTGACGGTAAAGTTGCTATAGAGGCTGATATCACCGTAGCTTTAAAATAATAAGCCGGAAGAGTCTCGCCAAGGAGACTCTTCTATTTTTTACTCAAATATGTTACAATAAGAAAAGTTAACAAGGGGAAAACTTTTGACAGAGAGGGTTATATTAGGTTCAGATCACGGCGGCTTTCAGCTTAAGTGTGAAATTATAAAACACCTTAAAGAACAGGGTTATGAAGTATATGATGTCGGATGTTACTCGGAAGAGTCATGCGATTATCCGGTTATAGCTAAGGCGGTTGTGCAGGAAGTTTTAAAAACTTCGGACAAGGCTGTTCTTGTTTGCGGAACCGGAATCGGTATGTCAATTGCTGCTAACAGATTTGACGGTATCAGGGCTTCTCATTGTACAGATACTTTTTCTGCCCGCATGACAAGGTTGCATAACGATTCCAATATCCTTTGTCTGGGTGAAAGAATTACCGGAACTGGACTTGCTTTAGACATAGTGGATATTTGGATGAATACCGGTTTTGAAGGCGGAAGACATAAAAACAGAATAGATATGATTTAGTATGGAGATTTGAATGGCGGAAAAAATTACATCTTATAAACTGGCATGTGTTATAGCAAGATTTTTGGATGAAAAACTTGCTAAAAATATTTCAATATTAAATATTAGCAATGTTTCTTCATTTGCGGATTATTTTGTAATTTGTTCTGCTCAGACAAATACTCAAGTAAAAGCTTTAACAGAAAATCTGACTGATAAGGTTAAATCAACTTTTACAAGGCTTCCTCTTGGAAGAGAAAATGATGCTAAAAATCGTTGGAATCTGGTCGATTACGGCGATGTAGTTGTTCATATACTTCATCAGGATGAAAGAGAAACCTATGCTATAGAAAAATTCTGGAATCATGCATTCAGTATTCCGGAAGAAACCTGGTTGAAAGAATCTGAAGAGTATTCGGAATATAATGTGGAGAAGTAAGAGTTAATATGGATAAACAAGAATTAAATAAGGCTATTGAAAAAACAGTTTTAAAAATGGCAATGGATCCTAAAAATACGGAGCATTACCATGAGCTGGCTAAATACTATGCAATGGATAACCAGTTTGAAAAAGTTATTTCCGTTTATGAAAGCTTGCTTGATATAGATCCTAAAGATATACAAACTCTTTTAAATCTTGGCAGTATCTGGTTCTATGCTAAAGAATACAAAAAGGCTCTTAAATGTTTTAATGAAGCGATGCTTGTTAATCCGAGCAATTATCTTGTTTATTATAATTTAGGCAATACTTATGCTGAGATGAAAAATTTTGCAAAGGCTCTGCATTATTATTCAAGAACTCTGGATTTCAATGCAAATGACCCTGAAATATACAATGCAATAGCCCTTTTGTATCACGATTTTGATGACTATGTTGAAGCAAGAGCTTACTATGAAAAGGCTCTGTCTCTTGATCCTAATAACTTAACTGCACTTGTGGATTTAGGCAACGTTTGTTACAAACTTTTTGATTATAATAAGGCTCTTGAGTATTATTATAGGGTTTTTGAACTTGCACCTGATAATAAAACGGTTGCTCTTTGTATTGCGAACACTCTTTCTGTAACAAAGGATAAAGAGAAGGCATATGAATATTTTGAAAAATCAATAGCTCTTGACGGAGATAACTACAAAGCTTATATCTGTTATGCAATAGCAAAATCAGATTTCAAAGATTATGATGATGCCGTAAATCTTTATAAAAAAGCTATAGAAATTAATCCGAAGGAAGTTAATGCATATATTTTGCTTGGCAACCTGTATTCAAATCTTAAAAGATATGAGGAAGCTGAAGCACAGTATAGAGAGGCGCTTAAGATTAATAAACTTGACCCTAGCATATTTGTACTGATTGCAAACGTTTACTTTATGAGCGGGCAGGTAGAAAGGTCAATTTATTCTTACAGAGCTGCTGTTAACTTAAGACCTGAAAATGATGAGTATAAATTGGTTTTCATACAGGTGCTTGAAGATTATATAGAAGAGTCAAGAAAGGATGATTTAGTTGCGAACTTCTAACGGACCATATGCGATAGAGAGAATTTTGTCTGCTGCAACTTACCTGACAGCGGGTGGTGTGGGTTTTATTTGGCTTATTATTGCAGCTGTTTTAAGAAAACATATTACACCGTTTTTAATGTACCATATTCTGCAGTCAATTTTCCTTTCTATACTTTTCTTCTTAATATCTATATTAGGAGAATTAATTTACATAATTCTGTATAGAATTCCTGTTATTAATTCAATTCCGTACTGGCTGAGTCTTCCATTGCCATTTGTGTTTAATTTATCTATCGTGCAGGCATTTACAACTCTGGTAATTTTATATTTAGCAATCACTTCTTTTATGGGACTTTACAGTTATATTCCTTGGGTATCTGATATTATCAGACAAAATACCGGACGGTAATTGCTTACTAAGTGAAATAAAGGTTATGTTTTCCTCTTTTCAATAATTAAAGATTCGGCTATAATCTTTTTAGAGGTTAAGATTTATGAATAAACGTCCGGTCTATGCAGGAAGTTTCTATCCTGAAAAACCAGAAGAGCTTACAAACCTGCTTAATTCATATAAGCAGGACTTAAAAGACGGGTATAAAAGTAAGGCTATAATTGTTCCTCATGCGGGAATAATGTATTCCGGCTATGCTGCTATGGCAGGATTTCAACATCTTGAACTCAGTGAAAATATTTTTATTATTGCGCCTTCACACCATGAATCTTTTACCAATATTGCATTACCTGAGTACACGTATTTTGATACACCGTTGGGAAGTGTGGAAGTAAATAACCGCTTGATAAAAGATATTGCGGAAAAATTTCCGTGTCTTATATCTAATGAAGTCTTTGATAAAGAACATTCAATTGAGGTTCAGCTTCCGTTTATTCAAAATCTTTTTTGTCCTCAAGTTCAGAGCGCTATAGATTTTGTAAAAGGTTTGAAAAAAATAGGCCGCAAATTAAGAATAGTTCCTGTACTTGTAGGTGATTGCGACTATAGACTTATATCAGATCTTATTTCTACATACTGGGAAACCTCTTCTTTTGTAATATCTTCTGATTTAAGTCATTATTATACCCAGCAGGAATGCAGACAGATTGATACTTATACAGCTACGATTATTGAAACCGGCAAAATAGAGTTTATGCAAAGAGAGCAGGCTTGCGGTCTTACTGGAATTAAAGGACTTGTAGATTTTGCAAATAACAATGATTGCTCAATGATTAGAATAATGATGTACAATTCAGGAGATATAAGCAAAGAAACTGATAAAGTTGTAGGATACGGGTCTTGGTTTATGTATACAGATTCCAGAAATGATTTTATTGAGCAATACTGTACAAAATATATTCTAAAAACTGTAAGAGAGTCTATAAGTTTTGCCCTAAGAGGAGAAGAGTATATTCCAATCGAAATTCCTCCTGTTCTAACAGAATATGGCGCTTCTTTTGTAACTTTAAAAATCAAAAACGAGTTAAGAGGGTGTATAGGTTCTGTTTATCCGACAAAACCTTTGATTCTGGATTTGATTGATAATGCTAAGAATTCGGCATTCAACGATCCGAGATTTGCTCCTCTTACCGAAGAGGAGTTTAATGAGGTGCAAATTTCCGTTTCAATTCTTTCCGCAATAGAGCGAATTAAGTTTAAAGATGAAAGAGATTTGTTATCAAAAATTTACCCTCACGGGGTTATCATTGCGGAGAAAGACAGAAGGGCTGTGTATCTTCCTGTTGTGTGGGAACAGCTTCCTGACAGAGAAGTTTTCTTAAAATCCTTAAAAGAAAAGGCAGGACTTCCTCCGGATTATTTTTCAAGAACATTAGAAGCATACAAGTTTGATGCTATTTATATTTCTTGACGGAACCGTTTTCTACCGAATATATTTCAACATCTTTTAGAAATTCTTCTTCAAATAGAAGCGTGTCAACAGACGTTATAATTGTTTGTACATCAGAGTCTATAGATTTTAAAAGATAATTCTGCCGTGTTTCGTCAAGTTCTGCAAGCACATCATCAAGAAGCAGAATTGGAGAGAATCCGGTTTTTTGTTTTATAATTTCCAACTCCCCGAGTTTAAGCGCCAGAACCAAAGTTCGCTGCTGGCCTTGTGATGCGAATTTTACGGCATCCATCCCGTTTATTGTAAATATGATATCATCTCTGTGTGGGCCGACACAGGCTTGTTTTCTGCCGAATTCTTCAGACCGGCGCTTTTTCAACTCTTCTTTTAAATAAGCGTAAATACCTTCTGTCTCGGATTCCGGACAAGTGTATGACAGGGCAAAATTCTCGCTGTCGCTGATGACTCTATGCTTGGCAGAAGAAATTGCCTCTATTTCTTTGAGGAATTTTTTTCTTAGAAATATTATATTTGCCCCTGTTATTACAAGCTGTTCGTTGTAAATATCAAGAAGGGTTTCGTCTATATAATCTGATTTTAGCAGGTTATTTTTCTGAATCCTGATTTTTTCAAATTTCGATAATCTTTCATCATATGCAGGATAGATTTGAGAAATAGCTCTGTCAAGCCAATCTCTTCTGTCCTGTGGTGCTCCTCTTAAGAGTAATAAATCCTTTGTTGAAAAAAGCACCGTCTTTACGCTTAGCTTGAAATCCCTTGCAGAAGATTTAACTCTGTTAATTTTGAATTCCCGCTTTTTTTCTGTGTTGTATGAATAATCAAGCTCAATTTCTGTGGCATTTTTCTCAATAAGAGCGTTAATATTGAAACTGTTTTCGCCAAACTTGATTAAATCAGCTAAAGTAGATGTCCTCGGGCTTTTTAAGTCGGAAAGCAAATAAATACTTTCCAGAATGTTGGTTTTTCCCTGAGCATTTTTACCTATAATAAGAGTTTTTTGACTTGAAAAGTCAAGGCAAATATCTGTACAGTTTCTGTAGTTTTTAAGCCCAAGTCTCGTAATCTTCATACAAAGAGTATAACATAAGCATGTTTGTGTTTTATACCTGCATAAATTCTTTGGGCTCTTTTATTTTTATTATTTTAAATAATATGAAAACTAACTTGTTGTATAGCTTACTTAGGGTTATGAAATTTTTTGCAATCCATTATCTTATAGTTAACAAAATCAAAGTTTTAAATTTTTGTGAGGTAATAATTATGAAACAAATAATACCCGAAAAAAGTTCAGAAAAAGTCGCAAAGTTTTTGAAGAAAAATTCTCTCCATAAAAGAGATTTTGCGGAAATGATTGGTGTAACCCTATCTTATGTTTATAACCTGATTGATGAAACAGTGCCATTTTCTACAAGAGGTACGACTATAGAAAGAATTGCTACCGTTATGGATGTAAATCCAGAAGACTTTAGTGAATACAGAATTCCTCAAGAACCAATCCTTATTGATGAATCAGTAGAGGTTTTGAAAGACTATATAAAAGAAAACAATCTTTCTGTTGTTGCATTCTTGAAAGCTTTTCCCAGGAAAAAACGTATTGATATAGTGGATATTCTGCGAGGTGCTCTGCCTATTCCGATAGATTATAAAGAACTCAAACTAATAGGTAAAACTTTAAATATACCGGATGACGAAGTTTATACAATGTGGGAAGGCAGAATAAAACAGGTTCTTGAATCTGCCGGTATGAATATTTATTCAAATTCCGGACTTATAAATTCAATGTTTGAATGTGCAAAAAAATATCTTTCAGAACAAAAAAATTAAGAGGGATTAATTTCCCTCTTTTTTAAATTTTTTAATCTATTTTATTTGGAATATACATTTTACGCAGTGAGCTTTAGGCTCAAGCACTAGGTTATCTTCAAGATCATACATTTTAGCGACTCTTGTGATTAAAGGCTCTCCGCACATAGGACATTTTAAGTTCGTTTCATGCCTCAAAATCTTTGCTTTTAAGTCTTCTATAGATTCAATAGGAACTACTTCAAACTCATAATCTCTTTCGTATTTTTTTATTTCTGAAGGTGAGCATTTAAGTACTCTTGCAAGCTTTTGGCGAACGCTTACGGAAAGAAATAAATCTTTGCCCGATTCAATATCTTCAAGTGTTTCAATGCTGATACTTGCCCTGCTTGCAAGTCCCGATAAAGAATATCCGGCTTTTTCTCTTTTTGTTTGTATAAATTCTGCTAAACTTGTCATGACCTATATTATATTTTATTAAGGAAATAAGTAAAGAGGTTGGGGTGTGGGTAAACATTAGGGGGTAAACATTAGGGGGTAAATATATTGAGCTAAGTTGAGCTTGAAATAATCATGTAAAAAAATGTAAAATGAATACTTGATTTTTAAAATTTTCTATTCTATAATGGTGGAACGCGCTGTAAAAGTGCGTAAAGAAAATGACTTTACACGGAAAGTGCTTTTAGAAAGTGTCTTTTTAAAGCCGAAATATAAAGTTAGCACTTTGAAATCTGATTATAAAATAGCTCTGTAACGAATTGTAAAGTATAAAATAACAAGATTGTTGACACGGGTTATTGATGTAATAAGATGAAATAGTACGGAGAGGAAACCTCCGGGCAAGCGACTTGGTCGGAAAACTTGATCGACCTGAGTGAGGAAAAGAAAGCTTAGTAATCACAAGACGGCTTGCGAAATTTAAACCGAATTTGAAAACGAAAATATAAATAGCGAAGTATGAATTATTTTGCGGAGAATCTCCGAAAGATGATTTATTCAGACCGCACGTTGAAAACAGAATAGATAAAGACGAGAAGAAACTTGTTAATTCGAAAGCGAATGATAGGACAACGAGAAGTTCGAGCGTATGCTTGTCTTGGATGCGAGTTCAGGGTGAGTATATAGAGGACATAAACTTTCTGACAATGGAGAGTTTGATCCTGGCTCAGGACGAACGCTGGCGGCGTGCTTCATACATGCAAGTCGAACGAGAAATTACCTTCGGGTAATGGAAAGTGGCGGACGGGTGAGTAATGTGTAGAGAATCTACCCTAGAGAGGGGGACAACAGTTGGAAACGGCTGCTAATACCCCATATGAGCGTATCTGAGATGGTATTCTTGAAAACTCCGGTGCTCTGGGATGAGTCTGCATCTGATTAGCTAGTTGGGGGTGTAATGGACCACCAAGGC
>CALUTG010000064.1 GCA_944323615.1 Candidatus Gastranaerophilales bacterium | reverse complement strand
AGATGACAAATCTTTGTAATATCTGTGGAAAATAAGTGCTTCCTATATCGTTCTAAAAGTTCGAACCTAGAAGCGTCGGTCCCGCCATTAAAAGAAGCCACCTTGTGTGGCTTTTTTTAATGGCTGAATTGATAGCGGGGAGGATTGCTTTTTGCGAGTTGCGCGAGGGAGCTGAGGCTGGAGCGTTTTTGCGTTTGTGTTGAAAACACATTAGCAAAACGCGTAATTGCCGTTAAACGCGACCGAGCAAGACACGAGCCTCGTCGTTCCCGCCATTAAATAAAAAATAAAGCCTGCGTGTCGGGCTTTATTTTTTATCAAGAGTTGTGGAATAACGAGACGAGAACTCCGCAAGGCAAAGCCTTGCATAATAGTCCGAGCGACTTGTGAGCGGAGTACAGAGTCTATTTACGATTCAATTACATTATTAAGAATATTGACTTAGAGCAGCTCTCATTTTCTAAAAAGGAGAGAAATATGAAAAAAGATTTTTAGGACAAAACAAGCTTGAAGTTTCATATATTGGTCTTGGCTGTATGGGCTTGACTCAGAGCTATCCTCCGTTTCCGGAAAAAAGATTCCATTGCTACAATAAAAATAGGGGCTGTATACAAAACATCTTCTATTTTTTAATAATCTTTTTTAAATAAATCATATCCCTCAATTGTTTTCCGTTTTCAAAAATAGGGTGAGAATAATTATCCGTAAAGAAATTTTTGACCCTGTGTGTTTCTATAAATCCGCGGTTTTTATAAAAATTAAGTGTTTTTTCATTTTCTCCTGTTCCGAGAATGAGGGCTTTAAATGTTTCTTTGTACCTATTGTATACAAAATCTAGCAGTGCCGAGGCATAGCCTTGGTTCTGATACTTGGGATATGTTGCAAGATTTTTTATTTCTATTGTATCAGAATCTGCTTTTACGACTGCACATATAGAGGCAGGTTTTCCGCTATCGTACAGTACAAAAAGAGCTGACTGCTCTATATATCTATCAATCATTGCTTTATCTTCATCACCGATTAACAGTAAATCCATAAATTCGGTTTTATTTTCTGTGACTTCTTTAATTTCCATCATTATGCTTATTTTTTTGCCAAACTGCCCCTAAATATTTTTACCTAACTCATAAGCCTGTTTCGGATACTGAGTATAATTAACATCACCCTCTGTCCAAACGCCTGATGCTATAACTTTTCCCGCATCAGACCAGCCAAGATAATTTAGTAAGGTTTCGTAATGGCTGATTATTGGCTGTGCTTCTTTTGCAGAAGTATCAGCATAAGTCATAATTAAAACAGCTTTTTTAGGAACATGAATCTGTCCGTTAATCGCATAAAACCTATCTATAACGGCTTTTATTTGAGCTGAAATTCCGAAATAATACATTGGAGTAGCAAACACAACGGCATCTGCATCTATTATATTTGCTTTTACAAATTCAAAATCATCTTTAAAAACACATTGTCCGTTCATTCCGCATTTGTTGCAGGCAACACAAGGATGTACATTTTTGAAAGCAGAATCAAATCTTACAACATTGTGTCCTGCTTCTTCTGCTCCTTTTATAAAATTGTCAACTAAAGTATTTGAATTTCCGTTTTTTCTTGGACTTCCGGTGATAACGAGTATTTTCATTTTCTTTTCTCCTCTTAAAATCTTATTACAACCTGATGCAGCTCCGATAACAATCGCACCGGCAGCAGTTATAACAGTATTTTTTATAAATCTTCTTCTATTCATTCACTTTAAAACCTATAGTGTAATTCTAGCACCTTAGAGCGGCTCTAAGTCAAATTTTTTATAGCAAGTTCATACAACCGGCTTGACATTTCTATTTTAAAACATCATAATACCTGTGTGTCTATAGAAATCCAAAAGAAATCGGCTGCAGGTCTTTCGATTACATCCAATGCAGTAATAATTGTTTCAAAACTTGTTGCGGGAATTGTTTCCGGCAGTATAAGTATTATTTCGGAGGCAATTCATTCTTTGAGCGACTTTTTGGCTTCCGTGCTTACGTTTTTTGCAGTAATGCGTTCTTCTGAGCCGGCTGATAAATCTCATCCATACGGGCACGGAAGATACGAAGATATGTCCGGATTTATTGAAGGCGGCTTAATTGTTTTTGCGGGATTATTTATTATTTATGAAGCCGGAAAAAAATTCTTTACCGGATTTAATATGGAATCTGAAAATACCCTTGGTATTTGCGTTATGAGTTTTGCCGTAATTGCAAACTATCTTGTAAGCAACTATCTTTTTTATGTGGCGAAAAAAAGTGATTCAGTTTCTTTATATGCGGATGCCGAACATTTAAGGACTGATATCTGGTCATCTCTGGGTGTTTTAATCGGGCTGGTTCTTATTAAAATTACCGGATTAGTTATTCTGGATCCGATAATTGCCCTGATAGTAGCCGTGTTTATTTTAAGGGCGGGGGTAAAAATATCAAAGGAGACTTTAAATAATCTTCTTGACGGCTCTTTGCCTGTTGAGGATTTGAATAAAATTGAAGAGGTTATTAAAAGCTTTGAACCGAAGGGGATAATAGGTTTTAAAAATCTTAAAACACGACGTACAGGTCCTACTAAAGAAATTGAACTTACGCTGCTGTTTCCTGAAGATATGACAATTTCTCATTGCCATGAATTCTGTGACGAGCTGGAAGCGCAAATTTCGAAAAAACTCGGGGCTTGTTCTATTTCAATCCATGCAGAACCGGATGTTCATCAATGCGGAAATATAGTCTCCTGATTCAGTAGGCAACTTTATGGTTCCAAGATTGCTCTGGTTTCCCAAAGGTTTTCTGAAGGATTGAATACAGCTTTTTCAAAACGGGTTCCCGGTGCTGCAATATATTCCGAAGGTGCTTTAAGAACTTTGAAATTTTTCGGGAAGGTTATTTTTATTAAAGCCCCGTTCCTGCTATCCATAAAGCTTTTTGCTAAACGGAGATCCTCTGTTACGGATGTAAAACCTTTATTATCAAGGATTGTATCTATATCTATGTTTTTTTTCGGATTTAGATTTACGCCTCTGTAAGTTACAAGCTCACCGTCAAGCGGTCTGGAAGTTTTAATGGCATATGACAGGGTATCGTAAAGTTTTTGTGCATGCTCGCTTAACGGAGAATCTTTTCTTAAGTAATCGTTAATATAAGAGCATCTTTGATATTCTCTTATAGCTTTTTGAATTTCTTCAGCAGAATATTTTGCCTGAAAAGTATCGGTACAAAGTTGTACATTTTTTAAAATATCTTTGTAAGGTTTGCAATCCAGCTTGTTAAGCTTTATATTTTCAATCGTTTTACAAAATATTGGCTTTATAATCATTTTAATTAATTCCCTTATATTAATAAAAACATTTTATAAAATATTATTGATTATTTATAAATAAATATTTCATTATTTTTACATTTATATTGTTTTTGCAGGAAAAATTAATCTTATGATATTTTGAATTTTATTAATACTTATTTTTGCACTGTCCGTTTATTTGCGTTTTGATGCATATTTGATTAATAATTCTTTTTTTTTTACGGATGAACCCCTTTTGGCTATGAAAGCATTTATTGCTCTTTGACTGCGAAAAAGATTCAGTTCTTAAATTGGTAAGACTTTTGAAAGCGAATATATACACTTATTTGATATTTTATATTTCTGTAATATAATCAAGGACGAAATATAGATATAATGTGTGTTATATACAATATTAAATTTTGTAAAATTTTTTAAAGCACATGTCATATATTTGGCAAAAAAAAATTTTTCACATTCTTTATATATTTAGAAGGAGTTTTCACTGTGTTTGTAAATAAAATCGGCAGTATTACGCAAAATGTAGGATTTAAAGGCTATCAGCATATTAAAAATGATGTCGGCGAAACTGTTATGAAATTTAATTACCCTTATAATCCGGAAGAAGAGGATTGTAAAGTAGAATTTTACAGGGTACAAAGAACGGATAATTTTAATTATAAAGTTTTAGAAAAAATTGCAGAACAAACTCTAACTCCGGAAGGTGTTGATGTCAATCTTCAGGATATAACGAATCTGGATAAGGGGAGCGCTTTTGCTTATAAAGTAATCCTGACTGATAAAAGAACAGGTGCAGTGAGAGAAGTTGCTGATACCGGAGTTAAAATAAAAAACCTTGGTAATGGCGAATACGGGTTTAGAGTATCGGAGAACGAGCCGGAGACAGATTACAAGTTTACTCTTGTTTCAAGAAAAGGTACAACTCCTATGGTTCAAGGTGCAGGTTACTTGATTACCCCGGATTCTTATATGCCGGGCGCAAAATACAAAGGCTTTTATGATGCCGATACAGGTAAAATAGAGTATGATGAAAAGTATCAAAAAGAAGCTGAAAACTCCGTAAAACATTTTTCACGTGTGTACGGCGGAAGTATGGCCGGCATGGAATTAATGATTCCAGAAATCAAGGAACAGGGTTATAAAGTTATATTTTCTACCCCTATTGCTAATGGTTCAAAAGCCTGGTCTTTAGGGTATTGGAATAAGAACAATATGCAGGTTTCTCCGAACATGGGAAATTCTGAAAACTTTGCTTCATTTTTCCGCGAACTATATACCAATGGTATGAAGTATGTTTATGACGGAACATTTACGTCAGAAGGCTTGGAAGGTATTCACTTCCAGTATGCTATGAGATGGGCAGAGCAGAATCCGCAGTCTTATTATTGGTTCAGAATGGAGGGTATAAAGAATTCAAATCTCGGACTCGGTGTTGTTCCTAAAAATGCAGAGAACTTAAGATATAGAGTTATAAACTCTCCTTATAATTATGAGCTGCAATCCGACGGAACTTATAAGAAGGTTGAAAATTTAGATTATAAATCAGACAGAGAGACTTTATTTCAGGTTTATGATGCTTCTCAAGCAGGAGAAGATCAGTTAAAAGCCCTGGATAAAGCAATAGACCGCTATAATAATCTGAAGGCAGGAAATCCGCTCGGGGTAAATACTCACGATGATACTGTTATTAACTATGTATGCCAGATTGATCCTAAGGAATATGAGAAGAGAATAGATGTCATTAATAACTTGAATAAAAATTACGGTAAGAATATTAAATTGGATAGTGAAGCCGGAACTCTTCTTGCCGGTCAGTTCTCAAACTTTAAGATTAATAAGAAAACCGAAGGCGGGTTTGTTGCCTGGGATGCAAACACAGATATGGTAAAAATGAATTATCATCTTTCCGGTTATGATGAAAAAAATCTTCAGGCTATCGTTGACCCCGGTCAACGAGAAGCTGAAAGGCAGAGACGTATTCGCGGAGCAAAAGAAGTTCAAGATATGGCAATTCAAGCCGGCAGGTACTGGACAGGAAAAGTTAAGGATATTCAGACAATTTATACTGCTAAAACTCTGGGTTCTGCAAAGACTGTAGAAGCTTTAAATAACCTTATACAAAAAGGCAGACTCCCGCACGAAGCTGCACCTAACAGTAATACTCTTAATAATATTTTGAACGGTAATTATATGCTTTCTCCAAAGGGTGTTTTATCAAAAGATGATGTTATCGTAAAATCCTTGATGAAACTTCCTCTTGATTCATTGGAACTTGGTGAAAATACCGCAGGTGTTCTATCAACATCATATTTTTCAAACAGGGCAACAACAGATGAAACTATTGGTAAAACAAGATTTGAATTATTGAAAGAAAATAATCCTCATCTGGTTGAACCTTATGCCAAAGTTTATAACAAAGTCAACGACTTATTTACTCATCAATTAAAGAATTTTGCGGATGAAATTATTAAAAAAGTAAATGAAACTTCTTCAGAAAAACTTATTGACAGTGACGGAGAGCTTACTGAATACGGCGAATACGTAATGGAACTTGTCGGTCAGGATATAACTAAATATGCTTTACTTAAGGCTCTGGCGGGAGATAATTTCAAAACAAAAATTCTTGATAACGGTGAAATGACTTATGATTATGAACTTTTAATGAATAATACGTCACTAAAAGCTCTCGGTATCAATGCAGACAGTCCGACGACCGAAGCAAGAATGCTTGAAGAAAAAATTGAGAAAGGTTTAAAAAAATTATCAAAAACCGATATAGATCATCTTTCGGATTCTATACAGAAAAGAATTGCCGGTACGGATACCATGAGCTTCAGAATAGCCGAAGCTATGGTTGCTAAAGCAAGTCTCGGATTGGATTGGAGACTGGATGCTTTAAAAGATATCGCTGACATGGATGCTGTAAGAAATGGTGAAAACAGCTTTGATGATAATCTGGATGAAGTTATTAAATTCTGGAGACGATTTGTTCAGGCGGTTAAAGAAGAAAATCCTAATTCTTACATAGTCGCAGAGGTTACTGATATAGCTGATTTGATGCGTGATACATACGGGCTTATGTCCTGCCCGTATAACGGAGAAACAAATATCGGACAAAAATATAACGGTGAACCTGATGCAATGGCCAAGTTCTTTAATGAAACAGGTATTACGTCAGAAGCCGGATATTCATATTTCTTTACGGATTTATTAACTTCTTTCTCCCGTGATTTTGAGCGTGGTACTAATATCTCTAACACACACAACGCTTATAAAAACAGATTAAGATTATTGTTGCAAACCAGAAGTGTGGATTATTTAAGAAATCTGTATACCTTTATGGGCAACCACGATAAACCTCGTACTATTCACGGTTTAGCGCTGGATATGGAACTATTCCATGCAAATTTGTTAAATCAAGATAACTACAATTTTGCAGAAAACCGTAAATACAGACAGGATGTCATTCAAGTCATGTCCGGTGCAAAAACGTATGCGGATATTCCTATAGAATTAAGATTAAATGTGGATAATAACGGATATTTCCTCACAACAAGCACAAAAGCTGTTGCAATGAATAAACTGTTGATGGATATAGTTTATAATGACATGAAGGAAATTTTATCTGATAAAGATCAAAAACTTATAGTTGATGCTCTTATTGATCTTGCAAACGGAAATTACCTTGGCGGAGGTACAACTGAACCGCTTCAGAGAATCAGAATTCCTGAACTTTCTTCTCTGGAAGCTGCTTTTGCTCAAATATTATCAATGGCAGAGGCTTTTGGCTTAAAACTTTCAGAAACGGATAAAAAAGCTTTGATTGAGAATGTTGTCAGGATCGCTAATAATATGAATCTGGAACCTTACTTTGTTCATGGGGATTTAGACTGGGCAGATTTAGATGCAGGAGAAAAAGAAGCTAATAAAAGAGCAGCTGCGGAAATTCTTGGTAGCAGATCGGATTATGGCAAATATAGTCTATACACGGTTCAGCTTGCAAGACTTTTGAAAGCGGCTTATCAGGAAACAAATCCTTCCGGTGAGGCTTTAAATTCAATTAACAGCGCATTAAAACAATTTGTTGAAAAATATGATAAAAACACGGTTGCTTCTAATATGAATGATTTTAAACGTATAGAAGATCCAGTTACAGCAAATGTTAAAAATGCTTACGGCACAAGAGACATAAGACTTGTAATAGATTTAGCTTTAAGTCAGGCGGAATACAAATCCGGTGAAAAATTTACGAACAGACAGGCTATTCTTGATAAAATGTATGAAGCAGCGACAGAACCGGCTGTAACAAAACTTGCGATGATAACAGAAGCTTTGAAAGCTCTTGTTGGTATTCCGACTACTTATGCAGGTGATGAATACGGTATGACCGGTTATGAAGAAAAGGCTAAGAATATTTACCAGCAAAATAGAAATGTGTTACCGTTCTCTGAATTAGATAAGGACACCGAAATCGGACGATACAGACGTAAAGTCAGAGATATGATTAACGGTGCAATAAAAGACAGAAGTAATCCTGATGCTGCGCCTCTCAACAACGGCACTCCGTATATGCTGGATGTGGAAGGGCCTCAGTCAGCGGTTGCATATATGATGCAGTCTGCAAATGGCGATACAGTCATAAGTATAATGGACTTTGCAGGGGTAAATCATTCTAACAGATTTGATTATTTCAAATACTATGGCTTAGATAATGAACAAAAACGTCAGGAATTTTTCAGAGATAACAATATAGAATCTATAAATGAACATAACAGGTATGTACCGATAAGCCCTAAATCAGAAGTCAATATGATTCTGCTGGGTGCAGGAGTTGCCCTTCCTGTAGGTATGACTTTTGCAAATGTTAATATGAAAGACGCAGCACAATACGTTGTAGCAAGAGTTGGAGATAAACTGGGTATTGTAAGAAAAGACGGTGGCAAGATCGTTATGGACGGCAAAACCGCTAAAAATGGCGTAATGGTTTTGAGAAAGGTTAAAAATATTGTATTTAAAGGAAATGATTCTAAACCATTCTTTAATAGACAGTACAACATTGTTTCAAATCCATATCAGCCGGCAAAAACAGTTGAAGAGGGAAAAAACTTGTCAGTATTGGCAAAATAGTCCTCTGTGACGTTATTTCCTTGTAAATTGTTTTTGTTTTTGATAAATTGTAGAAAGTGTGTTTTATGTT
>CALUTG010000063.1 GCA_944323615.1 Candidatus Gastranaerophilales bacterium | reverse complement strand
GCTCTTAGAAAAGCAGAATCTGTTCTTGGTAATTATAAGGCAAATCTTTTAAAAAATAAGGAGATAAAAGAAGAAAAGAGGCAAAATTTTAATAAAAAAGTTTCAACACTTTCTAAAACAGCTAAGGCATTAGATAAAAATATTAAAGCCCTTGATGGAAATCTTTCTGATAATGAGGTGCAAAATCTTTCCCGCGGGATTCTGAAGCTTGAGCGAAAATTCTCAGATAAAATTCAGCCTGGAGAAAAATTTGCCTATATTCCTAATGAAGAATCCGAAATAAAGAAAGAAAAAATTAAGAGGTATATTTTAGAAAATAGTTCAGTAAAAAATATTCCAGATGAGAGTCTAAGTAAAATATTGGATCTTGTAGAATATTTTTCTTCATTGAAAAATCAAGAGGTGTCAAGAAAATCGGTTCTGTCACAAGCACAATCTCTCTATGATGTTGCAGCTGCATTCAGGTATCAAATGGTAAAGGGGCTGGAAGAAGAAAAAATACTTAGTGGGTTTATACATGCGGAGGGGCTTAAGGATAAAGAATCTATACTACTTGATACAATTGATCAGGTAATAGATAAGCTGGAAAATAATTCTAAAGATTCGGATTTGATTATTGCAAGAATTAAACCAATTTTTCAACTTAAGACAAATTCAAAAGAAGAATCTCTTGAGCTACTCAGGATCTTAAAAGCTTCTTTACAGCAAACGTTAACTAAAGATATGGATTTATTATATGAGCAATTGTTAATCTCAGGAGGTAGAAGGGGGGCTCTTGTAAATCAGCTTGAAAATATTAAGAATCTTTTATTATCCGGGGATCAGGAAACCAGTGAGGCTTTAAAAGAAATCTTGGGAATCAGAAAAAGGTCAGAGGCTGAGTCTGCTATAAACGAGTTAAAGCTGAAAATAATGGAAGGAGACGAAGCGTTTTATATAGATTTATTTAATAAATTACATAATACTTCTCAGATAGAGAATCTTGCCAATACATTTAATAATTTAGCAAAAGCAATGGATACCGAAGCAGGAAAAATCCTTATTACAAAATTCGCGGAAAAAAATGGTATTCTTGAAAATTTAAACGATGATGTTTTAAATTCAACGTTAAATGAAATAGGTTCAAAAATCAATACAGAAAGTGCTTTTTTTAATAATCTTGTAAAAACATTTAAAGTAGAAGATGAAAATGGAAATATTATAATTTCGGCAGATCCAAAGGATATTATTATTAAAAAGTGGGAAAATGAAAAAATCATAATTCCAGCCAAAGATTTAAAAGAGCTGCAGGAACATTTTACAAAAATTTCCAAAGATCGTTCGCGTGATGAGTTTTCCACCAGACAGGGCAAGCTGCATGATAAGAGCCTTTATCATTTTTCAAGCAGTGAAAGAGTTACTCTAAAAGAAATTAAGAAAAATATTAATTCAATGTTTTCATATATACAGACACAAATCCCTATTGTTCACAGGGATTTAAAAGAACCTCTTGAAGAACTTAAACGAATAATAGGGCTTCAAAACGGAAATTACTGGGTAAGAGAAGAAGGTCACTCCGGACTTTCATCAGAAGAGCAGGTGCGTATTCTTGAATATATGACAGGAAAACCTCATTACGAGAATAGAGATATTAAATCAGCAATGGATAGGATTAAAACTTCTCCGTATTCAGGTATTTCAACTTCTTCCGTTTATAATGATGCTATGGGCTGGCATGCACAGTACATTGTTGATATTAAGCCCGTAAAACTTAAGACTGCTGACGGCAAAGTTCAGGAGCAAGATACTCTTTTCCATGACAACAGCTGGGGGGCATCTGAACATGAAAACATCTGGGTTGACTCCAATGGACTTACAAGAACTGATTATAGTGACAGAAGAGGGGGAACCCTAGGATATATTACAAATAAAGAATTTTTCAACGGGAATCTGACAGACAGACTCTTGAATGATATGGTTGTGGAAGAAAAGCCGGATTATACAAAAAATAAGACTTACAGAAAACTAAGGCATATAGATAATAATCTTTATAATAGCCCGCAAATGACTGGAATTATTATGGAAGGTTATTCGCCTAGTGCAAAATCTATAGCTTCCGAAATACATGATGCAATGTTTATACCGTCGCTTTCTTTGATGAATAAACTTGAAAAACTGGAAAAAGAGTTCTCTCCAGAAGAAATAAAAGCTCTTATAAAGCAGTCCGATCTGGCAGCAGCAGGCTGGGAAAAAACGTATAATGCCCTGAGCAAAAGATTATTCTCTCCGTTTGAAAATAAAATTCAAACAAAGGAAGATTATGACAAGCTTGCAGATAACGATTACCTGAAGGTTGCTCTTGAAAAGACTGCTCTTCATTGGAATTATCCGATTCAAGGTCTTGAACCTGAGTTGGCAAAAGTAAGAAAAGTGAACGATTTATCTAAATTCCGTACTGCTCAGAAAAACAGAGCAATTAATTCGTTTAAATATGCTTTTTCAAAGGATATAAATATTACAGACTATATTTGTAATGAGTTTGGAGACAAAGAATATGACGAAATTGATAATATTATAGATAAATATAACTTAAAGCTCACGGATGAAGAGTATAGTTCGGTAGGTTCACGTTTTGAAATTGACAGTAAAGATTTCAACGGAAGTGCAAAAGAGACAGTAAGACTTCTTTCTGACATTATAAGAAAAGATTTGGACAGAGTGATAAAAAATGATGCCGCAAAAGAAGAAATCTTTAATGTCTACAAAAATTTCTTTGAAAAGACTATCTACTTCCAAAAAAATGATATGTTTCTTGCCAGCGTTTCCAATATAATTAAATTTCTTGATAGAGAATTTTCACCTAATGATGATAATGAGCTGGTTGAGCAGTATAGAAGAATTCAGGATATGACAACTGAAGAGTTTAAAAAAGAAATTCTTTCAAAAGCAACTCCGGAAGACTTAGGTATGAACAATTATACCGGTTACGATATTTTAAAGAAGGTAAGGCATTATGATGAAAATGCCGAAAATGCATTTATGAATACGGTATTTTATGATACCTTCTATCCTAATTATGCACATGAAGATTTTAAAAAGATATATAAATATAAACGTTTTTCACGAGACGGAATGTATCTCAATAAATATAATGTAAGTTCAATATACAGAGAAATGTTATCGGATTTATCCTATCTCACCCTGCATAAATTGTTTAATAAATATAAAGACCGTAATCTTACTAAATACGGAGCTTTTCCTGCCTATCCAAAGCTTGAATATCTGGATGAAAATGCTTTAGGTTATTCTTATAATTCTTTTGTTGATTCTTTAGACTATAAATATAGAGTTATTAAAAGTTTTCAAGATCAGCTCACCTCTTATAGATTTGCAGATAAACTTGAAGGATATATGAAGAGAGTTAGTGAAGATAAAATGCTTTCAGATTATCAATACAAAAGTATAAATACAATTTTCAAGTCATTTATTCTTAATATAGATGAAAATGACAGCGCTACTGAGGATCTTTTTAATGCTGCAGTAAAAGCGGCAGAAATTACTAAGGGCAAGCCATTTAAGGAGTATAAACCATATATTGAAACGATTGTTTCTACAATTGAAAAACTGGAAAAGACAACTCCAAAAGAATCAATGGAAAAAGCTCTTGATGTTGAAAAGAAAGCACTTTCAGATATAATAAAAATTTCCGCCAAGAGTCTTATACAGGAAAGATACCGTAATAATATAATTTCTCTGGCTCATAGATACATACAGTCGCTTATTAAATATAATCTGGAAGAGGCTGAGGAAATACTGAATAAACTTTATGAAAGTTTTTCAAAATGCCATATCTTAAGAAATCCGAAAGAACTCTTAACAGCTTATATGATGTCTGCTGCCAAGAATTCTCCAGATGAAAAATATAAGGAAACGTATAAAAATCTTTTGATAAGAGGTCTGCAATATGCACAGCTTGCAAATATTCAAGATATTCTTATGGACGCTGTTTCCAAAGGTGTTGAAACAAGTGCTAAAGATATGTTTAAGAATTACAAGCTTCGAAATGCTTTCGGAGAAGAAAGTCTAATGAATTCACAAAATATTCTTGCCCAGATGATTCATAAACTTGTTATTGATAATGAAAAAGATACGGCACTTATGTTTATTGATAAGCTTGGGTTAGGAGAGGATTATATTAGTTATATTTCCAAAACTATAGATTTTAGTTATCTTAGAGAAATAATTAAAGAGGCTTATGAAATAAGCACTAAATTTAATATTTTTAGTAAAAAAGTGGAAGGATATTTAAATGAGGCAAGAAAGAATATTCTTGTAGCAGAAGATTATGAACATCTGCTGGATATTACTAAAAATAAAATTATTAATGAATCAAGAAAATATAATATATACAAAAAGAATATTTTACCTTTAATAACAGCTCTTGATAATATTAAACAATTATCAGCAGCGAATCCTGAGGGTGACAAACAGATTCTTTTTGATGGTTTAATACAGGAGGCAATGCAAAAGACAGCTGCTAATAATGCTTCAGAAATTGACAAATTGAATCATATATTAATTGCAAATGCATCAACTCTTGATTTAGTTAATCAAATTCTTATAAAAGAAGATTCCGAACTAAATAAAGTCAGGGAAATTTTGAACGAATCCTTTAAAGAAGTCATTGACTATAAGACAACCTTAAACAATTTGCAACAAGAAGTATAATTTGCTAAAATCTATTTATGGCAGATTTAGTAGAAAAGCTTAGAGAAATAGGTTTTAACAGCTATGAGGCGAAAGTTTATATTGCACTTTTGAAAAAATATCCAGCTACCGGATATGAGGTGTCTAAGATTGCTAATATCCCTCAGTCAAGAACATATGATACTTTAAAAGTTCTTGAAGAAAAAAATATTGTAGCATCCACGAACACAAAACCCGTTTCATATACCCCTATTAAACCTAAACAAATTCTTTTAAGTTACCAGAAGAAAATGAATTCTACAATAAATTATCTTGAAAAGCATCTTCCTGAAGTTAAAAATGATTATAATGAACCTATTATAACGATTTCTGGAAAGCAGAATATTCAAAATAAAATTCTGGAGGTTATCCAAAATGCAAAACGTGAGATTTATATGGAAATCTGGTCTCAGGATTTTAAAGTTTTTGAACAGGAACTTCTGAATGCATATAACAGAAACGTTGAAATAAGAATCGTAGGATATGATAACTTTTCATCAAAATTTGGACTTGTTTTTGAACATGCATTTGCTCGGGATATTGAGATGTCTCTGGGCGGCCGGATGGTTGTAATAGCAGCTGATGATTCAGATGGGATAGTAGGACAAATATCATCATTTAAGAATGATTTATTTGATACAAACATAATTTGGACAAAGAATAAAAGTATTGTATTTATTATAAAAGAATTTATCGTCCATGATATGTATCTTATAGACGTTGAAGAAAATCTTGTTGAACAAATGAAGTATATATATGGCAAAGGTTTTAAACGCCTTAAAGATAAAGTTTTAGGCTCAAACTCTCTTTACATGATTCATTAAATTAGCTTGTATTTTTGCAAAAGTTCAACAACGGTCTTAATTGCAAGTTTAGTTTTTTCAACAAAATCTTCTGCTAATGCTGGATCGAAATTTCTCTGCAAGACATTAAGAATATCGGCCTGCATATACTGATATATTAATACTGATCTGACAATTGATGAAACCAGTGCCGGAGAGAAAACTCCTTTAGAAAGAAGAGCGATAATACTATTTATGTGATAAAATTCATCCTTCATAAAATCTTTTAATTCAAATCTGAACGGCTCGGCTGCTAATATCGGTGCAGATGAAGAATTCCCCCAAAGATTTAAATCTTCAAAACGTACTGCTCTAACTCCTTCAATATAGGCACCAAAAGCTGAAAGATTGTATACTTCCTTATAATTTAATTCTCTTAAGATGCTTTCAATATGGTGTATATAAACCTCATAGTCATCACGTGTGTAGACTATTCCGCCATTAACGGATTTGATTTTAACAAGGTTCTTTTTTACCGTATCGACTATTATTTGTTCCGGTGAGATTCGATTCATAACTTCGCCATTAGCATAGAGAATATTATCTTTGAATGCAAGATCCAAACCGGCAAGAACTATTCTTGAAAATCCGAGTTTTATAGCGGAAATTAATGCTAAAATTGTTGCAGAACCTCCAGACTCGTAGAATTTAATATCATTATTGAATTTGGCAAGTTTTCCCATTAAAAAGTCGGTATTTGAAAAATTTATAAATATCTTATTAAATGACATATATGTGAGAGCAAAATCTGTCCGTATATCCATAATACAGTTAATCCGTTCAAGCTGACTCCCGACATCACCCACGGTGTTTTTCATATTTGAGGCATCAAGGCAAACAACAAAATCCGGTATTATACCATTTTGAAGAAGATATTTAAGAGCTTTATTTACACAAAAAATAATAAAATTGTTTCTGTTTGCTTGAATATGTTCAATATTATCGTTTAAAGAAGGACCTGCACCGGCGATCAGTGCCGTCTGACCGGCAAATTTACTTTCAAGATCTGACAGTTTATAAATATTAGATTTATTAATGGCGGCTAGATTAATTATGGTATTTCCAAGCCATCTTTTTGAAAACTTTGTGATTGTATTTACGTCAACCATTTTGCTTTTGCAGGTATCATACACTTTTTGTGTCAACAAAAGCAGATCTCTGTTATGAGAGACTGCGTAATTTTGAAGGTAAACGATTTCAACCTTATCTTTTGTTATAAAAGATGAATTTAGTTTGACAAGCAATTCATCCAAATCGTTTGTAATATATACTCTTCCGCTTGCAAGGTGCTGAGAAATATCAACATTATTTAATACAAAATGCAGAAAGTTTACATCGGGTTCATAAACGAATATTCTTGAAGGATAGGTATTGAAAACTTCATCTAATAAATACCCCAATCCTATACCAAAGGTGATAATGATGTCGTTGGAGTGCATTTCATTCTTGATGTTTTGTTTTAACATTTCCCGAATAGTTTCTCTAGGGTTATTTAAATCATCAGAAGGTACATCATCTTTAAGTAAAATATAATCATTGGACGGTGTTATACAGTATGAAATACCAGCTCGAGATTGCTCAATAGATATTCTGGAAAGCCGGCGTTTCAGTGCAAGATTATCTATATACTCCATATTTTTTTCAAACATTGCTCTTCCTTCCAATAATCTATAAGTAACATATTTGAATTGAAAAGTAAAGATTGCAAAGGTGTAAATCAATCATTCTCTGTATTTTTACCTAATCTTTTGTCAACGGAAGCTTCAAAATCTCTGAATACATCACTGCCTACTAACTGCTCGAGCCGTGAACGTTTTTCAAAGAATTGTCCTCTTGCTTTTTGCTGCTCATCCAGAGCATCCCTATAGAAAGTATCTGTTATTAGTATTATCTCTTTAGAAAGTTTTTGGGAGTTCTGATAGTTTTTATAACATTTTTCAACCATTCCGGTTGTCATATCGTAAAGCTGTCTTGATGTCATATAATCGTAATACATATCAACGACTTTTTGCTGAAGATCTTCGACTTTTCTTACAAGAATAATCATATCGGCATCAGTTACCTGAGTATATTTGTAATTAAGAGCTTTAGCATCCTGAGACATAATACCGAGGGTGTTTCCTCCTATTAAGGCCGCACTTGCCAGAACCGGGTTCCCCATTCCTGCGCCTATAAAAGTTGACATACCGGCAATAGTAGTCAGCACTTTTTTAACGGCGCTGCTGTCAGGCTTATCTCTGTCAGGATTTGACAGTTTATAGATTGCAAATTTAATAGTATCGCTTCTCATTGCCGCACCCTGCCAAAGAAGAGACAGGTCGCTTTGCATTTCATTATAATCTATGTCAATGTATTTTGACATTTCAAGAGACATTTTTTTTATGCTTAAATCAGCATAAGTTAGATTTTGAGGTTCTTTTTTTTCGTCTTTTTGAATGCTCGGTTTTATAACCGGTTCTATATCATAATCAAATCTGGTTTCAGGTGTGTCAGTTGTTCCCATACGATAGAAAATATCTTTAGGGGCTTTAATATCATCAAGTGTAATAGCCGCAAATGAACTTTGGACGGTTATTAAAAGTATTAAGGCTGTAGAAAGGTATCGTTTCATTTCTTTTTCCCTTTCTTTTCTGGAAGTTTTGTATCATCTTTGTATAGTACGGAATTAAAATCATACTGATACATATCAAGGGAATCTACGGCTTTCTTTCCGGCAAGTCTTTGGAGCTGAATATGATATTTTTTTGCAGACTGTTCAAGGTTAAATTCTTGCAGTCTCATAGAATCATATAGAGAAGATGATATTGCAAGCTCAAGAACATCAGAACTATTGACGGCTTTGGAATAGTTTCTGCTGTAAAGGAGCATTTTTGCTCTTGTTGCTTTGAGCTGGGTTAAAGTGTTTTTGTAATTGTAGTAAGAACTTACCAGAGAATCCTGTAACTCCTCAACCATACTTGCAAGTTCGATTAATTCTGTATCTGTAAGCGGGGTTTCCTGCGGAACATTTTTTCTGTTTAGAAGCCCCATCGCAAGTCTTCCTGCGGAGAATGCTGAGGTTGAAATTGTAGGATCCGCTCCCATTAAACAAGGGACAAAAGATGCTCCTGAAACAATTGCAGAAAGTGTTTTTGCCATTAAAGACGAATGTATTCTGCGTTGAGATTCTGGAGTGGCAAGTTTTTTCAGTGCAAATTCTATAACTCTGTTGTTTTCAACAGTTCCCTGCCAGAGTTTTTCCAAGTCTTTTAAATCGTGCTCTTTTTGTTCTTCAATAATGTTTGCAAGAGTTTCTGA
>CALUTG010000062.1 GCA_944323615.1 Candidatus Gastranaerophilales bacterium | reverse complement strand
ATAAGCATTATAGTGTCTGGACTACGGAATCTTTTATTAAGTTCGCTCAATATTTTAATTATAAGATTGTAGCGGTTGATGATAAAGTTTATCACTTGGAGAATAGCTTTGCTGTTGCAATTAAGAAAATTTATTAAAAGAAAAAGCCTCTTATTGAGAAGAGGCGAGGGGAAATTTAGTTAATAGGTATACACTTCACATTATGTTTTTAGAGTTTTAACTTAGGGGAAATTTTTAGTACCCGAATCTAGGAGCGCTTTCTTCAGCCTCTCTGGATGCGAGGTCTTTGCAGCTTTGAAGTCTTGCACGTTTCATCTTGAGTCTTTGTTCTATATCATTTAATTCAAGTTGAATTTCTTTTTCCTTTTCGTTCATAACTTGTGCTTCTTGTTGTTTTAATGCTTTCATTGACTGTTCCTTGAAACTTCTAAAGGCACTCATTTCCATCTGGTATTGAACCATTGGATTACCTGTATAAGGAACTCTTCCCATAAATTTCATTGCTTGCAGGTTTTGCATAGCACTCATTGAACTAACCTGGTCAGAGTACTGTGCAAACATAGAAGCTCTCGGAATGAGTTCTGCTGACAACCCGGCAATGTTACCGAGGGTCATAATTGAAGAACCTCCCAAAACGCTGGCGTACTTTTGGTAGTGTGAAAGCTGAATCTGTTTCAGCATCGCCTGCTTTTCGAGAGCATTTATTTCGCGTGTTAATCTCTGGGTTTCCCAGAATGCCATTAACATAATGAACCTACCTAACTTTTTCTAACCTTACATAGATATAAAGTTTTTTTAGTTTCAAAAATTGCCTTTTTTGTTTTAAATTGTTAACTTTTGTTAACATAATTTGCAAAGAACTTCCCTTGAAACTAGAATTAGAGAAGAATACGGAGGGTTTTATGATTAAAGATAAATTAGTTAATGCAAATGTTTATTATGGATTATCAGATAATATTAAAGCCGGATTTGAATGGCTGAAAAATACCGATTTAAAGAATATTGAACCCGGAAAATATATAATTGATAGCGACAAAGTTTGGGCAAATGTTCAAATATATGAAACAAAAACAGATGCTGACTATGAAGCTCACAGGAAATATATTGATATACAGTATATGATTACAGGTAACGAGTTAGCAGGAGTTACTGATATATCAAATTGTGAAACAACCGTAGAGTATAATAAGGATAATGATATAGAGTTCCTTCAAAATAATAATGAAGAAGAATATCAGAAGTTAAACGAAGGAGAATTTCTTCTTTTTTATCCCCATGATGCGCATAAGCCGTCTATAGATCCGGGTGTGTGCAAAACAGTTAAAAAAGTTGTAGTCAAAGTTTTTGTCGATGATTAAGCCGCAAAAATATTTACTGCGGTATCATCTATTTGAAAATCCAATAATTCACCTTTGTAGGTGTCTTCGTTTGTTCTGTTTAATTTTTCCCAAAGTTCTCCCAGCACCGGTTCTTTTGTTATTTTTTTATTAGCGTGATTTTTTAAGTATTTTAAAGTCTCTTTGAGGGAATTATTCATAGTAATCTGAGAAGATGCTTTAATAACAGCAAGCTGAGGGTTAGAATAAAGTTCTTTAATCTGTTTGTCAGCATCAAAAATTGTTTTTTCAACAATCTTTTGAGCAGCTTCTTCAGAAGCACCGTTTTTATTTAGAATATTTTTTGCGGTGTTTCTTAAGTTTTCTTTGTTTTCAAATTGGAGCAGATCCATTGTGTGAGTAATGTTGATTCCCATTTTCCGATACCTTTTTTTAATCCCTTTTCGTAATATATATATCGGCATTTTTTCAGAAAACTTTAGTGTTTTAGGTTATATTGTTACAAAACTTAATATTTATTGTTAACTTTTGTAACAAATTAAATAAAGTTTGAAATCGGAGGATTGATATATACTTAATATATATATAAGATGTAAATAAGATGAGGTAAAAATTATGTCAGTAGGCAGATGTCATTCAGGTTTCCAACACTACGAAATGTTCCACGGACATGGTGCATGCCATGGCGGCGGGAATAACTATGGAAGCATATTTAACATTAACTATAACTGCAGCGGCAGACATGGTAACTTCTGGACCGGTCTGGCAGGCGGACTTGGATACGGAATCGGCAGCTGGTTTATGGGCGGTCTTAATATGCTGGGCGGCTGGCTTGGTCTAGGCGGAATGGGCTTCGGAGGCTGCGGCTTATTCGGAATGCCAATGTTTAACTGGGGTAATAATACTGCTGCCGGTGTACGCAATTATAATAACGATT
The DNA here is from genome assembly GCA_944323615.1 of Candidatus Gastranaerophilales bacterium. Classification (GTDB taxonomy): domain Bacteria; phylum Cyanobacteriota; class Vampirovibrionia; order Gastranaerophilales; family Gastranaerophilaceae; genus CAG-196. Next base: position 6,735 of record CALUTG010000062.1, on the reverse strand, counting down.
ACCGTAATACTGAACGAGTAATTGAAAAAGAAACCCCTGATGCTGATTATGCTAAAATAAATGAATTGAGTGATGAAGTTACTCAATTAGAGCAAAATCCTGAAAGAACTCAGGAGGATATAGACGAGTTATTAAAGAAGATAGACGAGTTTAAAAAAGCAGATGATATTAATACTCAAGAAAACAATGATCATTTGCAAGACTTAAAAGAAAGATTAACTAAATTGTCTTCAGCTCCTGTTGATGATGACGGAGATAAAGATCCTCAGACTACTAATTTTGAGGATGCTGATGATATAAATGCTTTAATAGAAAAATTACCTGAAGGCGAATATGATAAACTTTCGCCCGAAGAGAAAACCGCTTTTGATAACAAGTTAGACGAATTACTTGAAGGTATGAGCGATAGTGAAAAACTGAATCTTCTTAAAGATAAGGATACCGATTCTGCTGTAAGAGCTAAAATCAAAGCTACATTTTACGAATCCGATTATACTAACTATGATGGCAGTACAGTATTGAATAACGGTGATGTTATGTTAGCCCACGATGTAAGTGGTAATACCAGAGACACCAAGATGGTAGAAAATAAATCAGAGGTAACAAAAGCTGAAAACGGTAATCATCCAAAAACAATTGTAATTCACGATACTAAAGATATAACTTATACTTACAAAGAAACAAAAGACGGTGAATATATCTACGTAAGCGATCAAGACAAGCAAGAATATGTATTACAGAAAAATGGTGACAAATATTATCTCCAACAATATGAATACCACAAAGGGTACGGTGAAAAAGACTGGTCACCTGCATAATATAAAAAACTCCCGAAAGGGAGTTTTTTATTGCTTTATAAAAACATATTTAGTATCCTTCGTCTCAAGAGACGGAGGTTCTTTGTATTCAGCCTCTATATCCAGAAGAAAGTCTCCTAATGTATCCAACATAGGATTAGAAATATAAAAATTCCCCTTCTGAGGTTTAAGTACTTCATTGGACGAAAGTAATCTTGTTACAATTTCTTCGTTGGTTAGCTCGGCTGTCACTTTTTCATACCTCTTTTGACCTATAGTTTAACATCAAGGTTATAGTATTTCAAGTTATAAAATTGGAGACTTATATATAGCAAATTTTGTTTTTTGCCACCCTGAATTTATTTCCACAACTGTCAATGATAAATTTATTATTGATAATCTTCCTCCCTTATGAGGGAGGATAAGAGGTGGGTGCCGATTGATATCAAAGACCAATACCCATCCCGCCCTTCCCTAACTAGGGAAGGAGCATTTTAACTATTCGGGATAACAGTGGAAACATGTTCGGGATGACATTCTGTTTAGCTCTTAATAATATTTGGTGGAAATATGTATAACTCCCTAAAATTTATACTTTAGGTAGAGAAAGTTCTAACTTATTGAGAATTTAAAACCGAAGAAAAATCATTTAGTATGTTAGTGTAAAATAAAATACCTGCAGCATAAGCTGTTGGTCATGTCAGGCTGAAAATCAGTCCCAAAATTCACGTATACCCTGCTTAAGTCTAAGCTTACGGGATTAATTCCTAATAGCTTAATTGAGCTGGAAATAAAAATTGAATAGTAATTTATCATGGATGAAAAAGTAAGAAAAAGGAGATTGAATTATGACTTCATCAATTACGATTAACACGAACCTTGCCGCATTAACGGCACAAAGGAATTTATCTCAAGCCACTGCAGGTATGAATACTGCAATGGAAAGATTATCAACAGGTTTTAGAATTAACTCTGGTGCAGATGATGCAGCGGGTTCAGCTGTATCAACCTTAATGGAAGCTCAAATTTCCGGTTATGACGTTGCTGAATCTAACGCTGAGATGGGACTTTCTCTTCTTGATACGGAAGAAGGGGTTCTGGACATTGTAGGAAGCTACTTACAGCGTATAAGAGATTTGACCGAACAGGCCGCAAACGGTACTTACGGTACATCTTCAATGCAGGCAATAAGAGCTGAAGTTGAGCAGAGAATGATGGAAATTAACCGTCTTTGCAGAGTTATTGATTATAACGGAATTCAACTATTAGATGGTACAAGCAATGCTGCTGTAACAGGCGAAGGGGTTAATCTTCAGGTAAGTAATAATGCAGGCTTGCCAAATATTATTAACCTTGATGCATCCCTTTTTGAATCAGCAATGTGTACTGCAATTTTTGTCGCAGGAGGACAGGCTAGTGATACCTGGTATCAGCGTGCTAATGCTGAAGAAACAACTGACCATCTTGCCGAAAGAGTTGCAGAATTAAATGCAGGTGATTACGAAGACGGAACGCTTTCTTGTATAACCGCAATATGTGACGCAGTGTATTCAACAGATTCTACTGCCCGTGAATTTTTATACTTTATAGATGATGCAATTGAAAATATTTCAGATAGAAGAACTTTGATAGGTGCATATATGAATCGTGTGGAATCAGCTGTTGATGCAATAAGTGTACAGAAGGAGAATATCGTATCGGCTAACTCATCAATCAAGGATGCCGATGTAGCAACAGAAGCTTCAAACTATATTAAGTATCAGATTTTGCAGCAATCTTCTGCAACACTGTTATCTACGGCTAACCAAACGCCAAGTATAGCATTGAACTTGATTTAGACGTGATATCGTAATTGAAGGCCTCCGCAGTATGCGGGGGCTTTTTTTAAGGGGGGGGAAAATATATGGGTAAATATTGGGTCAATATATAGCAGTGTTATTTTACAAATATATTATAAAGAATTATTCCTGCGGAAATGCTTAGATTGAGTGATTCGACGTTAGAAGACATTTCTATAGTTATATTATCAGTTGCAAAGTCTTTTAACTCTGTACTTAATCCGTCAGCTTCTGATCCAAACATTACAAGAACTTTATCTTTGGGGTTGTAATTATTTAGCGGAATTGTTTTATTGCTTGCAGGAAGTGTTGCCAATCGTTGGAAATCCGCAAAATATTCTTTTAGCAGAGAAAAATCTTTTATTTCAAAAACTTTTGTTTTCCAGAGGTTCCCGACTGACGAGCGGACGCATTTGGGGTTATATAAATCTACAGTATCTCCGTATAAAATTATCCCTTCAATATTAAAAGCAGCTGCAGTCCTTAAAATAGTTCCGAGATTACCCGGATCTTTAATCCCTTCAAAAAGAGCCGCTTTTTTGATATTTTTTAAATCTGTAATATTATATTTAGGCTGTCTTACAACGGCTGCGACTTTAGGGGCTGTTTTTGCTCCTGTAATTTTTGCCATAACGGCTTCTGTTACTTCTATGGGATTTAAATTTTTAAAACTCTCAAGTCCGGAGAGCACAAAAACATTTTTTATATCCAAGCCGGCTTCAATAGCTTCTGATACACCCTTTTCTCCTTCTATAATAAAAAGTCCGGTCTCATCTCTGTATTTCTTTTGCAGCAGTTTTGATGTTTCTTTTATGAGTTCATTATTAACGCTTGTTATTTTCATAAAATCTCAAACTCCTCAAGCCATTTTTTTTCTTCTTCGTTTAAAAGAGTATAGTCTATTAATTTACCTTCGTACCCCATTTTAACAAAAGATATATTTTTACCACCTTCCCTAAAGCAGGAGTTTTCCAGTCTTATTCCGAAATGCTCCGGATTATACAGTCCTGGTTCTATTGTAAAGCACATATTATCAAGGATTTCTGTTTTTGCGATTTCTCCCTGGCTTAAATTAGGCGGTGCTTCATGAACATTTATCCCTATGCCGTGCCCGAGTCCGTGGGAGAAGGTAAACCCTTCTATTTTATTATCTAATATAGAATGAGCAGTCATGTCCAAATCATATCCGGTGACATGCTCCCTCTCCTTACAGGAGAGGGTTGGGGTGAGGTGACAGTTATAAGCATTCAAAAATGCCTTTAATACTGTCGTATAAACCTCTTTTTGCAAACCGGACGGTTTTCCCTTCACAAAAACTCTTGTAATATCCGTAGCTAATCCGCTTTCGTAGTAGGCGCCGCAATCTATTAATACAAGAGAACCTTCTTTTAAATAAACATCTTTAGCATTCTTTGAATAGTGAGCAAGTGCAGAGTTTTGGTTAATTGCTACGATGGAATTAAAACTCAATGATTTTGCTCCATAGTTTATAAATTCTTCACGGAGTTTTGTTGCAATATCGTATTCAGAAAGATTGTCATTAGTTTCAATGTAACTTCTGACAGCCATAACGGCTTTATCTGTTGCATAAAAGGCTTTTTTATAAGCTTCAATTTCTTCATCCGTTTTAACTGATTTAAGAATTTTCACCTCAGAAATCTTATGTACGGGTTTCTTTATTAATGAGTAATCATAAGCATTTATAGAATTTTTGTCTATAATAAGTTCCTCCTCAAAATTCTTGAGAAACTCATCTGCAGAATCTCTGAAAAGGATTTGTTTATCTTTGTGAACAAAGAGTTTTCCCCAGATTTTTGCAGTCCCGTCTTTAGAAAAATCTCTCAGGCCTGTAAGATAAGATACTTCATCAAGGTTAGTCATAAAAACGGGTTTTTGAGGGGTAAATTCCTTCGGCCGGTACCCGCAGCTTACAGGTTCTTCTTTGTGAGGACAGGTGTAGTTATTAATCGGATCAACCTCTAAAAGCTTTGTTTTAACTTTTTCCTGAAACTTTTCCAGTCTGCTTTGAGAGACTTTTTTAGCAATGATTCCTAAAACTTCGTCAGGTTCAATTAGTTTACAAATCTCATCATCCTGCCTCTGCCCGAGCTGCAGTTTAACTACATTTACTCCTTCTTTGGCTTCCATGTCTGCCTGTGTGTGGTATCTTCCGTCAACAAAGAGATAAACTTCTCTTTTTGTAATCAATGCATCTCCTGTTGAGCCTGAGAATCCGGTTAGGGTATATCTTGCGTTTTCTTCAAGCGAAGAATATTCCACAAGATACTCGTTTGTGGAGTTAACAAGCAAACAGTCAATATCCAGATTTTTTAAGACGGTACTGTAATCCATTTCTTTTCTATATTTACCCCCCCCTTAGTCCTCGTCGATATCTGTTAATTTAATCAAATGCCAGCCGAATTGAGTTTCAACAGGTTTTGAAATTTCTCCTTTTTTGAGTGCAAAAGCTGCATCTTCAAAAGGTTTAACCATCATCCCTTTACCAAACCATCTTAAATCACCGCCATTGCGTCCTGAAGGGCATTTTGAGTATTCTTTTGCCAAGTCTTCAAATGCTACTCCGTTTTCAATATCAAGCAAAAGGTTTTCCGCTTGTTCTTTTGTGTCAACTAAAATGTGGCTTGCTCTGATTTTCATAATTAATCTCCTTCTTTTATTTAATTCTACCATAAATTGAGATTTTAGGGGTAAATGGGTAAAAGGGTGCGGGGTGAAGTTAAAAGATAAGTCGGCATCCCCTTGGGTTTATTCACGAAACAATAGCGGAAGGCGGAGCCGAGAGCGTGTTTGAGTGAATAAATCCAAGGGGGGAGGTAAAATTATTACGGCGCAATCCGGATTCAAAAGCAGAGCGGGTGAAAATGATGTAATCATTTTCACCCGCTCTATTAAAAAAAAGCTGACCGCGAGGTCAGCTATAAATATCAACCAACAATTTCTTTAACTTCGGCTGCAAGGTTCTTAGAGTCGACCTTGATGCTTGGTCCCATTGTTGTAGTCAGATAAACTGACTTAACATAGGTTCCTTTAGCGGAAGACGGTTTTGCTCTTAAAACAGCATCTGCTAATGTTCCGAAGTTTTTAACCAAATCTTCATTGCTGAACTGGATTTTACCGATAGGGCAGTGAATCATACCCTGTTTATCAGCTCTAAATTCAACTTTACCTGCTTTAGCATCCTTAACTGCTTTAGCGATATCTAAGGTAACAGTACCTGTTTTAGGATTTGGCATTAAGCCTTTAGGACCCAAAACTTTACCTAATTTACCTAACATACCCATACAGTCAGGAGTAGCAATTAATGTATCAAAATCAAACCAGCCGCCTGAGATTTTATCAATGATATCTTCAGTTCCGTAGAAATCAGCACCTGCATCTTTAGCTTCGTTAACTTTAGGTCCTTTGGCGATAACGCAGACACGAACTTCTTTACCTAAACCGGCAGGAAGAACAACAGTTGATCTAATCTGTTGGTCAGCGTGTTTAACTTCAATACCTAATCTCATGTGACATTCAACTGTTTCATTGAATTTAGATACTTCTTTTGATATTTCTTGTAATTTAGTTAATGCTTCACGTCCGCTTACCGGTTGAGCAAAATCAGCCAGTAATTCTTGAAGCTTTTTTTGTTTTTTAGTTACTTTTGACATTTTTCTTTTCCTTTCATGGTGATAACGGACAAAAGTCCTTCCATAGTTTAATTACATTATTGTGCTTTACCCTGTTTGTCTCGCGCTCGCGAGTCAACACCGGCTGTGCACCGGGGCTTACGACTATTCTTTAACTGTAACGCCCATAGCTCTGCAAGAGCCTTTAATCATATTAACAGCTGCTTCCATAGTGGTTGCGTTTAAATCGTTCATTTTAATTTTAGCGATTTCTTCAAGCTGTTCTCTGGTAATTTCAGCTACCTTAGTTTTATTAGGCACTGCAGAACCTTTAGAAAGATTTAATGCCTTTTTAATCAAAACCGGAGCCGGAGGTGATTTAGTAACAAAAGTGAAACTTCTGTCTTCGTATACGTCAATAACAACAGGGATAATGTAACCTGCTTGAGATTCGGTTTTAGCATTGAACTG
>CALUTG010000061.1 GCA_944323615.1 Candidatus Gastranaerophilales bacterium | reverse complement strand
GGAAGATAGCACGTTGCCAGCATCTAAATTAGAAAAGACCATAGATTTAAATCGGATGATTAATCTATGGTCTTTTTCTTTATTTGCGAGGCAAAGAAAAAGTATGTTTGTTAACTTTTGTTAAGATGAATTTTATTAATACGCAATTTTGAACAAACTTTTGTTTTAATATTAATGTGTAGTGTCAAATTATGCTGAAAGGAAGTGAATATTATGTCAGTAAATCCAACTATGGGCGCGGGTAATGTTGCAAAAGTTATGGGTAGAATTAAACCTAAAAATTTATCACCGAAGCAAGCCGCAATGGAAGAAATTGCTGGGAAAGCGTATGCTCTCAATAAATCTCCAGAGGAAGTTAAAGAAAGAGTTATGAGGGAAGCTCTTTTAGGAAATACAGATTTTGCAAGAGGTGCAAATGAAGTTCTGGCTAAAGATGCAGCTAAAAAGATTTATAAAGGATAATGCAGAATATATAGAGAAAATAAAAGAGGTTTGAGAACATATCTCAAACCTCTTTTAATATAGTTTCCAACTATTCTTCTTCAGAGTTTTCAGATTCTTCAGCTTCTGTTTCGGAAGCTAAATCTTCTTCATCATAAGCCTGCTGATTCATTTCTTCTTCGATTTCTTCTTGGATTTCGTCAGAATCAACGGCTCTTTCTTCCGGTTCTTCGTCATCATAATCATAGTTGCTCGTTCTTGATGCTTCTTCGTTTTCCATTTGAGAAACACTCTTAATATCAATCTTCCAGCCTGTCAGTCTGTGAGCAAGTCTTACATTTTGACCTTCTCTTCCGATAGCGAGTGAAAGCTGATCATCAGGTACAACTACAAGTGCGTCTTTTGTTTCTTCGTCGTCTGTCATAATGTCAACAGAAACGACTCTTGCCGGTGAAATAGCGTTAACTATATATTCAACCGGATCAGGAGACCATCTTACAATATCAATTTTTTCGTTCTTCAATTCACCTACGATAGTCTGTATTCTTGAACCTCTAGGTCCGATACAAGCGCCTACTGAATCCACTTCAGGATCGTTTGACCATACGGCAATTTTTGTTCTGAAGCCTGCTTCACGGGCGATTGATTTAATTTCAACAATTCCGTCTTCAATTTCCGGAACTTCAAGTTCAAAGAGTTCTCTTACGATTTCTGCGTGAGCGTGAGAAACTATTACCTGAGGGAGTCTGTTTGTTTCTTTTACATTAAGAACAAACACTCTGATTCTGTTACCAGGTTTATAGTATTCTCTAGGAATTTGTTCTCTTTGAGGCATAATTGCATCAGTTTTACCGATATTTACAATTACGTTTCGGTTTTCAACTCTCTGGATAATACCTGTAACAAGAGTGCCTTTCTTTTCAAGGAATTCGTTTAAGATATTATTTCTTTCAGCATCTCTGATTCTTTGTGTAATTACCTGCTTAGCAGATTGAGCTGCAATTCTGCCGAACTGTTCAGGAGTTACTTCTATTTTAACTTCGTCATCAAGTTCAACTTCATCGTCAATTTCTTTAGCTTCTTCTAAAGAAATTTGTGTATCAGGATCTTCTACTGTGTTAACAACCAGTTTAGTGCTGAAAACACCGATTTCTCCGGTTTGTTCATCAAGGATAGCCTCGATATTAGCAGCTTCTTTAACGTGCATATGTTTTTTATAAGCTGCAACCATTGCATCACAAAGAGATGCTATTAAAACGTCTTTGGATATTCCGCGTTCTCTTTCAAGCTCTTCGCAAGCTTCAAATAATGCTGTTCCGATTTTTATCATTTTTATCTCCTTTTTTGAGTTTCTCTTAGTCTATATATAATTTTGCGGATTGAATATTTTCTTTTGGAATTTGTAATTCTTCTCCGTCATCAAACCTGAAGAATTTTAATCCTGTGTTATCATCCCAGTCAAGAATTTCTCCTTTAAAAATCTTTTCTGTCTCGCCTTCAAGCGGTGTTTTTAATTTAATACTTACTCTTCTGCCCTTAAATATAACAAATTCTTTATCTGATTTAAATTTTCTCTCCAGCCCCGGAGAAGAAACTTCCAGATAGTATTTGACAGGAATAAGTTCATCCAGAAAGTCATTAAGGCTTCTTGTCATTTTTTCACAGTCATCAAGAGTAACATCTTTTTCGTATGAGTAGATATAGATTCTTAAAAACCATCTGTGGTTTTCTTTAACGAATTCTATTTCCACAGGAATAAGATTATATCTCATTGCAGTATTTTCAATAAGAGGTGTAATCTTTTCTAAGATTTCGTGTCTGTTAATATCCTGCTTCATACGACTCCTTTTGGAATAAAAAAAGAACGGGAATAATGCCGTTCTTTTTTTAAGAAACTATTCACAAGTCGAGTATAACAAAAATTCTTATATTTGTAAAGCAAAATATATGTTTATGATAAAATGTTATCATTAAAGTTAAAAGAGGGAAAAATCTATGACAGAACAACAAGTAAAAGAGCCGGTGTCGGCTAAAGAAACTATAAGGCAGACAAGGATTCAAAAGCTTGCCGAACTCGCAGATAAAGGTATTAATCCGTATCCGTACTCATTTGATAAGGATGCTGATTCAGCTTTCTTGCAGGAAAAATATAAAGATCTTCCGGCTGGAGAAGAAACAGAAGATACATACTCTGTTGCCGGTCGTGTTATGGCAATCCGTAATAGCGGTATGTTTATTGACTTAATGGATGCTTCCGGAAAAATCCAGATATTTTCTCACAAAGAAAATATGGATCCTGAACTAGTTAAAACTCTTAAACTTGTAGATATCGGTGATATTTTAGGGTTTACCGGTACTATAAGAAGAACTCCGAGAGGGGAGCTTTCTATCAAGGCAGTTAATTTTAAGGTCCTTTCAAAATCACTTCTTCCGCTTCCTAATAAACAAATAAGCGAAGAAAAACTTGAACAGTTAAAGTCTTATCACACAATGTCTGATACAGAAACCAAGTATCGTCAAAGATATGTGGATTTGATTGTAAATGAAAAAACTAGAGACACATTTAGAAAAAGAAGCCTTATAATCCAAAAAGTAAGAGAATATTTGACAAATCAAGGATTCTTGGAAGTTGAAACTCCAATGCTTCATACTCAGGCATCAGGAGCTAACGCAAGACCGTTTATTACGCATCATAATGCTCTCAATATGGATTTAACTCTTAGAATCGCTCCTGAGTTGCACTTAAAAAGACTTATGGTTGGCGGTTTGAGCGAAAAAATATTTGAACTTTCAAGATGTTTCAGAAATGAAGGTATTGATACCCGTCATAACCCTGAGTTTACAATGATTGAACTTTATCAATCTTATGTTGATTATAATGAAATGATGGTTCTTACAGAAAATCTTGTGGCTTATGTTGCTCAAGAGGTTCTCGGAACTACAAAAATTAAATACGGCGAAAACGAAATTGACCTAACTCCGCCTTGGGATAGAAAGACAATGCTTGGCGCAATAAAAGAATATACAGGCGTTGATTTTGGTGAATTCTTTACAGCAAAAGAAGCTTACGAAAGAGCTAAAGCTATGCATATAGAAGTAGATGAAGAAATGAACTGGGGACAGATTGTAGAAGCTGTTTTTGAAGCGAAAGTTGAGCCTACATTAATACAGCCTATACATATTATTGACTACCCGAGAGAAATTTCTCCGCTTGCTAAAGTTCACAGAGATAATGACAGACTGACAGAGCGTTTTGAAACAAGAGTTAACGGATGGGAAATCGCTAATGCTTTCTCTGAACTTACAGATCCGATTGATCAACGCCATAGATTCGAAGCTCAGGCTCTGGCAAAGGCTAACGGTGACGAAGAAGCTATGCCTATTGATGAAGATTATATTAACGCTCTCGAATACGGCTTAGCACCGACAGGCGGTATGGGAATGGGAATCGACAGGCTTGTTATGTTATTAACTAATTCGCCTACAATTAGAGATGTAATAGCATTTCCGACATTAAAAAGAGTAGAAAATTAATTTAAGGGGCGGCGGGCTCAAGCCCGCCGCCCTCATAGTATAGATAAATGAAAGAACTGGATTTCATAAACATAATAAAAAATCAGACCAGCGCGAACTTAATAGGCGATGATTGTGCTTATTTAGAAGATTTAGGTATTGTTGTAACTCAAGATAACTTTGTTGAAGATGTCCATTTTAAGAGGGAATGGACAACTCCTTATCAGATAGGATATAAAGCTGCAGCTGTTAATATTAGTGACATTTTAGCCTCCGGCGGAAAACCTGAATATATAACGGTTGGGCTTTCGCTTCCTGCAGAGATTAGTGAAGAGTTTATAAAAGAATTCTATAAAGGTATTGAGGCAGGCTCTTATGGGGCTAAACTCGCAGGCGGGGATATTACCGGCGGAGATAAAATATTTATTTCTATAACTGCGATAGGTTCAGTAAACGGGAGAAAAATTTCTTCCAGAAGCAGTGCAAAGCCAGGCTATGCAGTAATATTAAGTGGAGAAGCCGGTTCGAGTGCCGCGGGGTTAAAATCCTTAATGGAAGGTACTGATAGAGCGGATTTAATCAGGGCCCATTTAGAGCCCCGACTTGACATTGATTTTTCAAAGGATATTTCTACTCAAATTAAAGCAGAATATGCGATGATGGACACCTCAGACGGCTTAGCTGACGCTTTATATAAAATTGCGGAATCAAGCGGAGTTACAATTGAGGTTGATTATGATAAAATTCCGCATAGAAAAGATGTTACAGAAAAAGAACAAATTCTGTTTGGAGCAGAGGATTATGGTTTGGTAGCAGCTGTTCCGGAAGAATTTTTGAAAAATATAAAAAAATATACAAAAATCGGAGCGGTAATTCCGAAAAAGGAAAATATTAAATTTTCTGCAGACGGCATTAATTACTCCGATTACAATGAAATAAAGGCTTATAATCACTTTGGAGAGGATTTATGACAAATTTTTCATTAATTATAACAGCAGGGGGAACTTCCTCAAGATATGGCGGGAAAAACAAGTTACTTGAAAAACTCGATGATAAAACGGTGATAGAGCATACTTTGTCAAGTTTTCTCGGGTTTGATGAAATAAACGAAATAATAATTCCGGCGAATCAGGCTATCTCAGGCGAATTAAATACTCTTTTCGGTGCGGAATCCCGTATCAAAGTTGTACAGGGCGGCGATTCAAGGCAAAAATCCGTTTATAATGCGCTAAAATTTGTGACAAATGACTATGTAATCATTCATGACGGGGCAAGACCTCTGATTAAACCGGGTGTGATATCCCAAGTTATGGATGCTGTTATTCACAGCAAGGCTGTATCAGTTATGACAAAGACCACTGATACAATAAAGGAAGTGGATGAGACAGGAAAGATAATTAAGACGATTGACAGAAGTAAACTTTATAACACGCAGACACCGCAGGCTTTTAAGACGGATTTAATCAAAAATGCACACGAAAAACTCCAGCACAAGCATTTTACGGATGATGCTTCTATGCTGGAATACCTTGATATTCCTGTTTACATTGTTATAGGAAGCTATACAAATATCAAAATTACTACAAAAAGCGACTTAGATTTTGCAAAGCTTTATATCTAAACAAGGAAACTAGTAAAAAAGTTTGATTAAATATTCTTCAATGAATATTTAGGGTAGGCATTTTTAATGATTTATGCCCGAAAATTTTTAACATAACCGTTTAATAGTGCTGCTTTGGGAAACACTTTATAGTGGTATCACAAGGTAGTACTGCTATGAAAAAACTATTTACATATTTTGCCATAATTACATATTTGTTTTCATTTTACCCGCTTGCAGCTTGCGCAATGAATAAGACTCAGATTGCAACAATAAGTAAGATTGAAAACAATCTTTTCGGGTTTGATTATACAAATGACAGCGACCAAAACAGAATTGCAAGACTTGAAAAAACTATTTACGGAGAGACCTCTAACGGTAATCTGAATCGACGTCTGGAAAAACTCTCTGCAGATATTTTTGCAGACCAAATAGGATTGGAAATTAAACCCGTTGAAGATACGTTTAGAGAGGAAGAAGAAAGCCTTGCACAGGCTGACAGTACTGTCAATTATCCGATAGTGGATGAAATTGAGCAGAAACTGTTTAATAAAACTTATAAGAACAGGGATTTCCATACCCGTATTGTTACGATTGAACGAAAACTCTTTGGTAAAATCTATGATGTTGACGATTATGCTACCAGAATGGACCGAATTAAAGCGGAGGTTATGCCTCAAACTCTTGCCAGAGAAAATAACAGATTTAACTATGATGATAATGCTCTTTCATCGGCTGATTTAAGCGCTCTTGAAAGAAGCAGATATAATAGGTACACAACTATGCCTTACGGTCAGGAAAGTTATACAAGGCCGTATGCAAATTACGGTGATACGATGCCGCCTAAATACAGTCCTAATGAGTTGAATGACGAGTTGGCACAGCTTGAATACGATATGTTTGGTACAGAATTTTCTAATGAAGATACCCAGAGCCGTATAAAGCGATTAAACAGTGTTAATAAGGCTAAAAAATCATCTCACAGGTATGATTCAATGCAGTTCAGCCAGCGAATGTCAACTGCAATGGAAATAGGCGCAATGATCTTGATGATACTTGCCATGGTTTTGTAGAAATAAATGCTTAATCCCTAAGTTACAAATTCTACCCTTAATATAACTTTACAAAAACCTTAAGACTTGAGAGTATATAATAAATATGCTATAATTAGTATATAACATTGGTGTATCGGATAGTTGATTAATTAAGAGTAGCTATGTATTTACAATGGACTGTAAAAATAACTATAGTAGCTTATTTTGCCTGCTCTTTTGTTTCAAAGAGTATGTCCGAAGGCTGCGTTTTTGGATTGAAGTCCGATTGTACAATAGTTAAAAGGGGTGGTGTTGTATGATTTCACTTACCTCTAATATAGCAGATTTGATTTTACAAAGAACCCTGAATCAGGCAACCGAAGGGCTTAACAATACTATTGACCGAATGACTACCGGTTATAAACTTAATCACGCTAAGGATAATGCTGCAGGATACTCCATTGTACAAAGGTTTTCAACACAAATAAGCTCTCTTTATCAGGTACAACAAAATACGTCTGAAGGGATTTCACTCCTGCAAACAGCAGAAGGAGGGCTTGAAAATATATTAAGTCTCTTAGAAAGACTGCGGGACCTTTCTGTTCAGGCTTCAACAGGCACATATGGAGAAAAATCAAGAGAAGCCCTGCAGGCTGAGGCCGATGAAATCATAGCCCAGATTGAACAAATACGAAATAACACCAAATATAACGGGATGACGCTTTTATATAACGATCCGGAAGAGTCAGCGTCCAATCCTGTAACAAGACTTGCAAGTGCCGCTGTTCTTGTTAACGGACAGCGCTTGAGCAACAATTTTACCGGTACGGCAATTAACGATACACCAAAAACATTTACCTATCAAAGTTCCGTATCGGATTTAAATGTACCGGAAGAAGAATCTGTTTCAATACAGACTCCTTCTTCCGATACTTCTTTTTCAAGGGCTGGAGATATAACAGGTTCGGAAGAGTTCGCGGGGGATTATCAGACAAAGACCATAACGATTGACGGTGTTGAATATGTGGTAACAAACAGATTAGCTACTGCACAAACATTATCTTATTCCAAGGACACAAAAACCGGCGAAGTTACTTTCTACGGATCAAGTTTTACCATCAGAGCACAAAATGATGTTGCGCATAATCTGATTATTGAAGGTTCTAGTAACCAAATATACGGCGGTGACCTTGATGACAACATTTTAATTCCGTCAGATGCTTATATCACTAACTATATTTATGGCGGAGCAGGAGATGATACTATAGTTTCTAATGGAAAAGCTTATCTATACGGAGAAGACGGCAATGATACACTGACCTCAAATATATACGGGGGATACATGTATGGAGGTGACGGTAATGATACATTCAATGCCAACGGCACAACGTTTGAAATCTACGGAGGAGCAGGAGATGATATTTTTAATATAAAATCCAACAACAATAATGCGTATGGGGAGGATGGTGAGGACTTTTTCAATATTTCCGGCAGCGACAATCGTATAGACGGAGGAAGCGGAACTAATTCAATAGTTGATAACGGTACAAATACAATTAAGGCAAATGTTCCCGGTGCAAACAGCTATTCCTACACATTTGCATCCGGAGAAACAAAAGATATAACTGTTAACGGTAATGTTTACACCATTACTAACAGAAATTCAAATGAGATGGCATTATTGTGTACATTAAATGATTCCGGTCAAATAACTTTTATCGGCGCAAATATTACTATTAGAGGGGATAAAAATGTTAAACATAATGTCAGACTGTGTTCATCTTCCCAATATTTCTATGGCGGGGATATGGGGGATACTGTTGTTACAACAAGCTCTCTGAGCCGGATATATCTGGGAAATGGAGATAACACGGTTACTTCAAATTCTTACACTACTATAATTACCGGCAGCGGAAATGATAATATCACACTTTCAGGTAGATTTAATATAGTCTATTCGGGAGACGGGGACGATACGGTCAATTTGACTTACGTCAGCGGCCGGATCAGTTCACAT
This sequence comes from Candidatus Gastranaerophilales bacterium, assembly GCA_944323615.1. Lineage (GTDB taxonomy): Bacteria > Cyanobacteriota > Vampirovibrionia > Gastranaerophilales > Gastranaerophilaceae > CAG-196. Next base: position 734 of record CALUTG010000061.1, on the reverse strand, counting down.
ATTGATTTAGGGGAGGGAAATAATACCCTCAATGCTAATATGACAATTGAAAATTCTTCTATCAGGGCAGGCTCCGGCAATAATATATTTAATTCAACTGTTGGTGAAAATACTCTGGTAACAGGTTTTGGCTCAGCAATTGATAATGCATCTTCTATTATACTTGCTGCAAATGAAGTAAGAACAATTCAGATAAACGGGATTGAATATAAACTTACTAATAATAATTCACGTGAAAGCTCTGTTTTATATTCTTATAATTCAGTGAGCGGGCTGGTTTCATTTGGAGGAGAAGGATTAAGAATAGAAGGACAGTCTGATGCGGCTCATAATGTAGCTATTGGGGGGCAGGGTGTTATTTTTTACGGAGGAAATCTGGATGATACCATTCTAAACGGAAGTTATGCCGGATACTCTCACGGTCAGGGCGGAAATGATACTATTACAACAACAGGTTCGGGTGACCTGACTGTGTATGGCGGTGATGGGAACGATACTATTATAATAAATGCTGGCACCCAGATCTATGGAGGTGATGGTGATGATGTTATTACGATTAATAACTCCTCAAGTTCATACAGATGCAACGGCGGAGCCGGTAATGACACGTATAATCTCAATGCTGTTGCAAACGTATCCGACACAGGCGGAGACAACATCTACAACATCAACACAGATAACGCCAACATCTCAGGCTCCAGCGGAAACGACACATTTTACATAAACGGGGATAA
>CALUTG010000060.1 GCA_944323615.1 Candidatus Gastranaerophilales bacterium | reverse complement strand
ATCAGGAAAGCTCAAAGAGATTTTTAAACCTCAGTATTTTCTGGTCGGCATGGGATTGTTTTTACTTGTAACTTTACCTTGGCATTTAATAATGTTTAAACTTCATAATCCGCTCTTTTGGGACGAATACATTATAAAACACCATTTGGAAAGATTTTTGGGCGGTGGCGGAATCGGCAGAACTCAGCCGTTTTACTTCTATTTTTTAACTCTTCTCTGGGGATTCTTCCCTTGGAGTGTTTCATGCTTCAGTATATGGATAAAAGATTTAATTAATGTTATCAAAGAAAAAAAATGGAAATTTAATATAAAGAATTTGAGTACAGAACAAAGATTTATTTTTTATAATGTAATTATCTCAGTATTTACTCTGCTATTCTTTACATCTTCAAAGACAAAACTCATAACCTACATTCTGCCTATATATGGATCTCTAGCATGTATTGGAGCTTATGCCTGGTATAATTACATCAAAAAGATTTCTAATGAAAAAATCATTAATATAACTGTCTATATTGTAGGCGGAGTATTTTTATTTGCAACTATAGCTTCAATACTTACACCTCTATACCTGCCAAAGCAGCTATATCTTGATATTTCTACAGTAAAGACTTTTTGCATATTATCTTCTTTTGCCTTTGGGCTGGCATCCATTCTATTTGTCAAAAAGAAACTTTACAAGGCTGTATTTGCCTCATACGTGCTTTTAATCCTTGCTTTCTCGGCTTATGCAACAGAAAAATTCTTTGAGATTGATTATGCCTTTGGACAAAATGATCTTCTAAAATTTGCAGAATATGCAAAAAAACATAATATTACACTCACAACTTACGGATTTGCACAAAAATATTCACTGATTTTTTACAGCGGACAGCCTGTTCTCTACAAAAAGCACATGAAACCGTCTGAACTTGAAAAAGCACTGGATAAAGATAAAAATATGGTTATCATTCCATACAAAAAAATGAACGAAATAAAAGATATTAATTTTGATATAATTAAAAATGGAAGAAGATATGCACTTGTTGATGAGGATATGTAATGTTTCAATTTTTATGTGAAGCTATTTTTAAAATTATTGAACCAGTCGTCCTGATAGTACTAAAAAACACAGGATACCCGAAAGATGCCGTATTAAAGAAGAAGTCAATTTTTGATGAAGCGGGTTTTGCTAAGGAAGATTTTGTAATAATGTTTCATGGTGTTTCTGTAGGTGAAATAACCGCGCTGGAAAGATTGGTAAAAAAAACACGGGAAAAATTCCCCGATTCAAAAATAGTTGTAACTACCGGAACTCATACAGGACAGGATATCGCACACAAAAAGCTTGATGAAACAGCAGATTTAGTTACATATTTTCCTCTTGACCTTCCGAGCATTGTAAGAACTTTTCTTGACAAGATTAATCCTGATGTAGTAATGATTGCAGAAACTGAAATTTGGCCAAATTTTGCTATTGAAACAAAAAGAAGGAATATTAAACTTTTTGTAATTAATGGAAGAATTTCTGACAAGAGCTTCAAAACATATAAACTTTTCAAATTTTTCTTTAAACCATTTCTAAAATTATACACAGGAATCTACACCCAGAGCGATGATGATAACAAAAAATTCCTCTACCTCGGGGCAAATCCTGAAACAACACAACGGATGAACAACCTCAAATTTGATATTACAAAACCGGAAGTAAATTTTGAATTCAACAAAGACGGTGCAAGAATTATGCTGGCCGGTTCAACGCATCACGGAGAGGATGAAATCGTCCTAAAAACCTTTAAACAACTTAAAGTAAAACATCCGGATCTAAGATTAATACTTGCACCGAGACATCTTACGAGAAAAGAAGAGGTTACAAAACTGGTTGAGGAAACAGGTTTCAGATTTGATTTCCGCTCCAATAACCGCAGCAGCATGGAAGGAGTTGACATTCTCATACTTGATACACTTGGAGAACTAGGGAAAATGTATTATTTCTGCGATTTTGCTTTTATCGGAGGAAGCTTTAATAATACGGGCGGACATAACCCCCTTGAGGCACTTGTATTTGAAAAGCCCGTAATATCAGGACCTTCTATTCATAATTTCAGGGATATATACGGAATTATTGAAAAGGCAGAAGCCGGTTTTATTGTGAAAAATCAGGGAAAATTCTTTGCTGCAGCAGACAAATTCCTTTCAGATAAAGATTTTTTCCAAAAGACGATTGAAAATGGGACAAAAGTATTTGCAGAGCAGCAAGGTGCTATGGATTTTGTTTTGAACAATATTTTAAAATCTTAATATTTACAAACCTTAATACACTTCTGTGCTAAATTATTGGTATGGCAAATTTAATTCCGCTTCACATTCACACAGAGTATTCATTACTGGATGGTATGATTAGAGTTTCAGATCTCGTTAATTACGCTAAAGATAACGGGCTGAGTGCCATTGCAATAACTGACCATGGTGTAATGTATTCTGCTATTGAGTTTTACGAAAAGGCAAAAGATGCAGGAATTAACCCGCTTATCGGATGTGAATTTTATGTCCATGACGGAGATATCCATCAGAAAGATAACTTACACAATCCTTTATACCACCTTATTTTGATTGCAAAAAATGAGACCGGATACAAACATCTCATTAAACTTGTTTCTACAGCATGGTGTGAAGGTTTCTATTACAAGCCCAGAATAAACTTTGAACTTCTCAAGCAGTACCACGAAGGACTAATTTGTACCTCAGCCTGCCTTGGCGGAGAGATTTTGCAGCACCTGCAAAAAGGCGAAAAAGATAAAGCAATAGAAACCGCTAAAAAATATCAGGAACTCTTTGGCGATGATTATTATATTGAGCTACAGGATCACGGACTTGAAGAACAAAAAAGAACAAATCCGGAATTAATAAAGATTGCAAAAGAACTTGGCATAAAAATGGTCATTACAAACGATTCTCATTATTTGAGAAAAGAAGATGCAGATGCCCAGGACAGCCTTCTTTGCCTGCAAACGAACGCTGATAAATCCGATCCTAACAGGTTTCATTTTCCGAACAACGAGTTTTACGTTAAATCACAGGAGGAAATGCGAAAAGCTTTCTCCTGGATGGATGATGAAACGTTTAATGAATGTGTTAAAAATACCCAAGAAGCTGCTGATAAATGCCATGTAGAAATTGAGCTCGGGAATGCACCGCTTCCTAATTACGAAGTTCCGGAAGGCTATACAAACGAAACTTATCTTGAACATATTGTTTATGAAGGGCTTAAAAAAAGATACGGCGAAATTACTCCGGATCTCAAAGATCGCGTAGATTACGAACTCCGCACAATTAACAAAATGGGCTTTGCTGCATATTTTCTTATCACCTGGGATTTTATACATTATGCAAAAACCCACGATATTCCAGTCGGACCTGGAAGAGGTTCCGCTGCCGGCAGTGTTGTTGCTTACGCGCTTGAAATAACAGACCTTGACCCGATTAAACACCACCTGTTGTTTGAAAGATTCTTAAACGAAGAACGATATACCATGCCGGATATTGATATAGACTTCTGTATTGAAAAACGCCGTCAGGTAATCGATTACGTAACAGAAAAATACGGCGAAGATAAAGTCTGTCAGATTATTACATTCTCAACTTATGCGCCAAAAGCTGCATTTAAAGGCATAGCAAGAATTTTGAAAGTTCCGTTTGCAGAATCTAACAGACTTACAGGATTGATAGAACCTGCTATAGAGCTTGCGGCAGCAACCAACCCGAAAGCTAAATGGATAAAAGATGCTCTTCAAGTAGAAGGTTCTGAATTGAGAAAACTTTATGATGAGGATTACCAGATTCCTATTCCTGAAACAGGCGAAACCGTAAGCTACAGGAAACTTATTGATATGTCCTGTGCTATAGAAGGTCTAAAATGCGGAACAGGTACACACGCGGCAGGAGTTATCATTTCTCACGCACCATTAGATACAATTATTCCGGTTCAACCGTCAAAGGATGGCATTGTCCAAACTGGATATCCGCCTCATGAGGTTACGGAGGTTTTATCCCTTCTTAAAATGGACTTTCTGGGGTTAAGAAACCTGACAATGATTTACAAAACCGTTGATATGGTTAAGCAGTATGAAGGGGTTGATATCGATATCAACAATATTCCGCTTGACGACCCTGAGACCTACAAAATGCTTGTCAGAGGTGAAACTGTCGGAGTATTTCAGCTTGAATCTCAGGGTATGATTAACCTTGTAAAAAGGTTAAAACCAGACGTATTTGAAGACTTGGGCGCACTTGTGGCACTATTCAGACCGGGGCCTTTGGGTTCAGGCATGGTGGACGAGTTTGTAGACAGAAAACACGGGGTAAAAGAAATCAGCTACCCTCACCCATTGTTGGAACCAATCTTAAAAGACACTTACGGAACTATTGTTTATCAAGAACAGATTATGCAGGTGTTCCAAACCCTTGCAGACTATTCTCTCGGGCAAGCCGACATCGTCCGCCGTATGATGGGTAAAAAGAAAATTGAAGAGATGCAGAAGCAAAAGGCTAAGTTTATTGAGCTTGCATCTACCCACCACGGAATGAAAGAGGCTGATGCAACAACCCTGTTTGAACAGATTGAGAAATTCGCCTCATACTGCTTTAACAGGTCTCACTCAGCAGCATACGCTTTTGTTGCGTATCAGACAGCCTACTTAAAATGTCATTATCCTGTAGAATACCTTTCTGCACTTCTATCAAGTGTTTCGGATAACAAAGATCAAACCCAGCTTTATATTGAAGAAGCTCACAGATACGGTATAAAAGTACTGCCTCCTGATATTAACAAGTCTTACTTGGAATACACTCCTGACGGCGAAAATATAAGATTCGGACTAGCTGCAATTAAGCAAGTTGGAGAACCTGTCTGTGAAGCTATTATTAAGGAAAGAAACGAAAATGGAGAGTTTAAAAATATTTTCGATTTCTGTAAACGCCTTGATTCAAAATTTGTTAACAAAAAATCTCTTGAAGGTTTAATCAAGGCAGGAGCTTTTGCAAATATTGAAAAGAGCCGCAAACAATTATTTGAAAATATTGAACACATTCTTGATGTTACGTCTAAAGAAGCAAAAGACAGAGCAATGGGGCAGGTCAGTCTGTTTTCAACAGTAGAAAACAGCGACGATTTTACAGGTGTTCAATACCAGCTTCTCGGAAGCGATGAAGAATATACTGATAAAGAACTCCAGCAGTTTGAAAAAGAGTTTTTAGGATTCTACGTAACATCTCATCCGCTGTTTTCTATAAGAGACAAGCTTCAATTCTTGATTACGCACAGAATAAGCGAGCTAAATGAAGTTAAAGAAGACGATATGGTAACTATATGCGGACTTATTACAGCAACGAGACAAATTCCGACAAAGAAAGATCCGTCTAAGTTTTTGAGATTTGTTACTGTTGAAGATTTATCAGGGAAGGTCGATGCTGTATGTTTCCATAAAAAACTGCTTGAATATGCTGATATCTTGCAGCAGGAAAACAAAGTTGTAATAACAGGCCGACTGCAGCACAGAGGAGAAGATCAGCTGAGTATTGTGGTAGAAAATGTTAAGTCCGTTGATAACGCAAACATAGTAACATTAAATCTGCTTAAAGAAATCAAATACGAAGAGCTTTGCGGGATAAAAAATATTCTTGCAAAACACCACGGAGATGATCCTGTTATGATTAAACTTCCGCCCATTGACGGATACAGTACAAAAATTATGACATCCTCTATGTTCTGGGTAAATTCAACCAACGATCTTGTAAATCAGATGAAACAAGTTTTTCCGGATAAAGTGGATATAAAAATAGATTCTCTGGATGCCCCATTTGAACTTGCTCAGCTATAATAACATTTAAACTATTTTAAAGAACACTAGCACAACACCGACAAGCGCCGCAAACAAAATATAAAACAGCGGGTCGCGTTTTGATTTCCAACTTATTAAAAGTAAAAATCCCAAAAGAATCATAGCTTTTAAATCTTTAATTTCAGGTGTAAAAAGCCCTATAGCTACAGAAGTTAAAAGTGCGCAGCTAATTGGTTTTAATGTTTCTATCAAAGATTTGACATAAAAATTATCACTGAATTTTCTAAGGAGTTTGGAAACAATAATTACCAGAAACAATGATGGCAGCATCTCAGAAACTGTAGCAAGAGCAGAACCTAATATCCCCGCACTTTTGAGCCCCGCATAAGTCGCAACATTTATCCCGACAGGTCCGGGAGTTATTGAGGCAACTGCCACCATCTGGGTGAGTTCATCCAGAGAATACCAGTTGTAAACCTGGGATATATGGTATAAAAATGGTATTGTTGCGTATCCGCCCCCAAATGAGAACAATCCTATTTTAAAAAATTCTATAAACAGGTGGACAAATATCATATTTTCCTGCCCTCCCTGATTCTTTTATATCCGACTCCCAACACAGAAAACAGCAAAATAGTCTGTATAGGAGAAAGTTTAAATATAAGCAGAGTTGCTAATGTCAAAATAAAAATTGAATAGAAAAAGATTCCCCTTTTTGACTTCTGCCACATTTCTCTCACAGTAAGCATAATAAGAGCAATGACAGAAACTCCAACTCCCCAGAGAGCACCCTGAACATAGCTGTTTTCAGTTAAAGACCCGATAACAGAAGCCAAAAGAACTATGCACCAGAACGGGATAAAAGTTACTCCCGCCATTGCAATGACAGCACCCCATTTACCGTGAAGTTTATACCCAATAAACATAGACATATTTGCTGCAATGATTCCCGGCAAGGACTGAGAAAGCGCAAAATAATCAATCACATCATCATGCGAAACCAAGGCTCTTTTATCTGAAAATTCATTCATCATAATAGGAAGAATCACATAGCCGCCACCCAAAAGAATAGCCCCAATCTTAACAAAAATTAGAAATAATTTCACTAATGATATTTTTTTAGACATCTATGCTTTAACCAGTCGTCTTCCTATTTTTTCTATTAATTTAGCATCTTCATCCGGAGTAAACCCTGTAGTTGTAAGATAGTTCCCTACAATAGTGGAATCAGCACAATATTTAAATGCTTGTTCAATAGTATCTTCTGAAAGTCTCGCCTTTTTACCTCCGGCAATTCTTATTGATGCATTCGGACATGCTATCTTAAATACGGCAAGAGTTCTTAAAACATTTTCTTCATCAATTTTATCCCAATAACTTTCAAACGGAGTATTCTTAATCGGGGTTAAAATATTAACGGGAATGCTGTCGGGATTAATTTCGCTTAACTCAAGAGCCATTTCTATCCTCTGTTCAACAGATTCGCCCATTCCTATAATTACTCCGCAGCAAAGCTCCATGCCATATTTTTTAACCAGTTTAACCGTATTAATTCTGTCTTCATAGGTGTGCGTGGTACAAATTTCAGGATGGTAAGACTTACATGTATTTATATTATGATGGAATCTTACAAGCCCGGCTTCCGACAGCTTTTTTGCCTGTTCTTCATTTAAAATACCAATACTTGCACAGCTTTTTATTCCTGCATTATTAAGCGCCTTTATCATATCAAGCATAGTATCAAAATCGCTCTCATCCGGAGTTTTGCCGGATGTTACAATTGCAACCCTGTCTGCTCCGTTTTTAACACTGTCCTTTGCGGCATGGACAACCGTTTCCACATCCAAAAGCGGATTTGTTTCAATATCAGTATTATAATGCGAACTTTGGGCACAATATTTGCAGTTCTGGGAACACTTCCCGGTTCTGGCACTTATGATTGAACAAAATTCAACTTCATCTTTCAAATACTTTTTGGATTCGTTTAATAAATCATCTAAATTCATATTATATAAATTTAATAATTCAGCTTTCGTATAATTTGTCATTTTTATTTCCTCAATAACCTACACTGAGCCCTGCACAAAGGTTTATAGACTGCCCGGTAACCCCTTTTGCTTCTTTCGATATCAAATACTTAATCATGCCGGCAATTTCTTCCGGTGAAACAAACCTTTTTTGAGGAATACAGCTTATTACCTCTTCTTTGGTAAAACCTTCTTCTTCAACAGACAAATTCCCCAACTCCGTATCAACCCAGCCGGGATTAATAGTGTTAACAGTGATGCCGTATTCTGCAAGTTCAAGTGCCAGCGATTTAGTCATACCTATTAAGCCCGATTTGGAAGCGGAATAAATACTGGCTCCTGCTTCACCCATCACGCCGCTTATTGAACCGATATTGATAATTCTACCAAATCCGTTTTTTTTCATATACGGAACAGCCTTTGAAATCAAATACAAAGGAGCCTCAAGATTAATCTTTATCAACCTTTGAATATCATTGAATGAAAGATTTTCTACAGGAGAATAAATATATTCGCCTGCATTATTTATCAAAACGTCTATACTGTGCTCTTCTATATACCGCCCCAATTTTTCCAAATCTTCTGTTTTTGATAAATCTGCCGTGCAGTAATTTTTATAACAAGCTAGCAAAGTCTCGTTTCTGGAAGAAGCATAAATTTCACCGTCTATATTCTCACAAACAGTTTTTCCAATTCCTCTTGAAGCGCCTGTAACAAGTATTCTCATAAAAAAACTTCTCCTCTACTAATTATAGCACAAGAGAAGTTTCATAAAATGTGATACACTATCAGCTCAAGAACTGAGCCTGATACTGTTGGAATGTAATTGTCTGCGGTTGTTCACCGGAATTTTGTCTAAACACTTTGGATGCTTCGCTCTTCAATCCCGCAAAATACGTCATAGCCTGCCCGTCAATTGCACTCTGGCTAAGAAGATCAATTGCATTGTTGAATGCGGCATAATCCTTTTCATAATCGCCGGTAGCACGAACTCCTATCTGAGCCATAAGGCCGGCCCATGGAATGACCTTATCATTGTTCTGGTTGTCAATCTGCTCCTGAACCTGCTCAGAATACTCCGCATACATTGCCTTCTCTAATTTTTTCAGATCATCAACTTTACCTTTAGGAGTAATATTAAACTCATCAAACGCTCTCTCTAACTTCAGCGAACTTGAAGGAATTCTGCCGAGGTAAGAGTAGATATTCGCGCTTGTATAAGAATATACTCCATTGACTGTGAAATTAGACATGACACACCTCATATATGATATATAATGTATATCGGCATTTTTTCTAAAAACTTTAATAAATTTAGGGTAATATTTACAAAAGTTTACAAATACACCCTTAAACCCTTGTATTAATGGGGCTTCTAATTTTATGAGATTATATTAACTATATGTTTTTGTGAAGAAATGTAACAAAGATTCTCCTTTATGAAATTTGGAAAATTTTATATACTTTATATATATGTAAGACGAAACAATATTGAGAGAGGCATAAGATGGCATTACTGCAAAGTTATGATATTAACGCGATGGCAACCCGAATCTCTAAAGAGTTTTATATAGAAGAAAATCCGGCAGAAGATAAATCCTATGTATTAATGGATGAAATGAAGCTCTTTGCTATGGATTTAAAATCAAGAGTTACGTTTATTTCGAGAGCCAAGGGGTAAAGGGGCAAATAAACGTGTAAATAAACCTAATTACCCCAAACAAATTTTACAAATCCAATCTTACTTAACTTACTTAACTATTTAATTCCCCAAACTTACTTATCTTAGCGCCTGGTTCCAAAGAATCAGGTTTTTTCTTGTCTACAAAGAACTAAAACAAAATCGTGCAACATAATTACTATTGTGTTGTTCTTTGCCTATAATATCATACAATCATTTGTTTGTACAGTTTTATAAATTTTGTTCGGCAGGTCGGGTATATTTATCCCTCAAACACGCTCCCGGCTTCGCCTCCCGCTATCGTTTCGTGATAAATACACCCTCCGCCTCACCATAAGCTGAAAGTGTTATTTCTAACACATTTACCCCACCCCTGCAACACAATAGTAATTATGTTGCACGAAAGAGAGGAAAAATGAAAAAATCTGGATTTTCATTAATGGAAATGATGATAGTACTGCTTATAGTGGCAATTGTG
>CALUTG010000059.1 GCA_944323615.1 Candidatus Gastranaerophilales bacterium | reverse complement strand
ACATCGTGGATAAATCCTGCAATAAATGCTTCATCCGAATCCATAATTTTGGTTAGGTTTGCTAAATATTCGCAGCCTGCAGCAACCCTTATTGAGTGTTTCCATAACTCTTTGTCACCCTGGTTTGACATCATAGGTTTCATGGCAACTGCAACAATAATATTTTTAACTTTAACCATGCCCAATAATGAGAGTGCTATATTGATAGAGCTGATTTGCTGTGAAAAACCGTAATATGCAGAATTAACCAGTGCAAGGATTTTGATTGTAAGAGATTGGTCGTACATAACCATATCCCCTAATTCTTTCATACTTACCGTCGGCTTTTTCATAAGGTTAAGCACCTTAACTATAACACTCGGCATTGCTTGTATATCTTTTACAGAATTTACCAGTTCAATAGTTTTATCCATATCGTAGTTACCTTTTACATTACTATTATAACATATGTTTTTATACTTGTAAGTGTTTCTTTATTGATAAGAAGCTTCCGCTGGCTCCGAAGGCTGTACCTATCAATAATAATGATATTATAACAATATTCTGCGCATAAGCAGGAGATGGTATAAGGAAAAATTTATGCACATTTAAAAGCAGACTTTGCACCCAGTTAAGCGGGAGTACCGCAATAATGGAGGATACAAATCCATAGAAAGCTCCCTGCATAACAAGCGGTGTTTTAATATACCAGTTGCTTACACCCATAAGCCTCATAATTTCAATTTCATCTTTTCTGGATTGAATTACAAGCTGAATAGTATTATTAATAATTGTTATGGTTAAAGCTGCCGAAATAATTATAACAAAGAACATAGTTGTGTTAACGATATGAGTCAGGAACTGTATTTTCTTTGCAAGTTCTTTTGCATAACCCATATCTTCAACTCCTGACATAGGTTTTATCTGGTTAAACACCTCTGTTATATTTTCCGGTTTGTCAACTTTTACCCTCAAAGTATCCGGCAGCGGATTTTCAATATCCTGAAGCCCGAGTTCTTTTTTCAGCCCGCTCCAGGATTCTTCTTTCGGAATCAACCGGACTGATTGCACATGCTTAATTTCTTTAATTCTGTCTTTTACGATTGAAGATGATGCATTTGACTTAAGGTAAACGGAAATTTCAAGCACATTACCTAATTCGTTTGCAAAAGTAGATAGAGACAGCGTAAACCTGAATAACACTCCAAACAGGGTTAAAATTGCAGCCATAGTTGTGATAATAACGAGGTTAATAATCCCTGTGCGTTTAATATCATTGACAGCTTCCATTAAAATTCTGTAGGCAATACGAAGCTCGCACAACCAATCTTTCGGAATGTGCTTTTTTACCTGTTTTTTTAGCTGCTGTCTGCTATTGTCCATAAGTACCTGCCTGAATATCTCTTATAATTTCACCGTGTTCAAGAGTTAGAACTCTTTTTCTAAACCTGTCAACCAGCGTGTAGTCGTGGGTTGAAACAATAACCGTAATTCCTCTTTGATTAATTTGCTCCAGAATCTGCATAATCTCAAGTGAGTTTTTCGGGTCAAGGTTTCCGGTAGGTTCATCCGCAATCAATAAAGGCGGACCGTTTACAAGCGCTCTTGCAATACTTACTCTCTGCTGTTCTCCGCCGGAAAGTTCGGACGGTTTTGCCTTTGCCTTATCTAAAAGTCCTACAACTTTTAAAGCTCCGGTAACACGGGTTCTGATTTCGGAAGAACTAATTCCTAAAGTTCTTATCACGTATGCGATGTTATCATATACGGTTTGGTTTTGCAAAAGCTTGTAATCCTGAAATACAATCCCCATACACCTTCTAAGGTTAGGAACTTTATCCGACGGCAGATTTGCAATATTAATTCCGCCTATTAAGACTGTGCCCGTAGTCGGAGTTTCTTCTTTATAAAGAAGCTTCATCAAGGTAGACTTTCCTGCTCCTGATGCTCCGGTAACAAAAACAAACTCTCCCGATAGAATGTCAAGATTAATGTTTTTTAGTGCGTAGTTATTTTTGTATTTTTTTGTAACAGATCTTAATTGTATCATTTTCTTAACTCTATTATCCTTTTTACAATACTTTCAGCATCCAGACCGTAGAAATTTAAAAGTTCTTTTGGTGTTCCGCTCTGCCCAAAAGTGTCTTGTGTTCCTATTCTCAGTACTCTTGTAGGATGAGCTTCACTCAAACATTCACATACGGCAGAGCCTATTCCGCCGTAGATTGAATGATTTTCAACAGTGACAACAAATCCGGTTTTCTTAGCACTTTCAATAATAGTTTCTTTATCCAGAGGTTTTACAACCGGTAAAGCAATTATTTCAGGATTTACACCGCTTTCGGTAAGAATCTGCGCTGCTTTAACAGTTTCAGCTAAAACATCTCCGTTAGAAATTAAGGTTATGTCAGAACCTCTTTTTAATACATGTGCCTTATGAGGATTAAATTTGTAATCTGCAGGATAAATATCCGGAAGGCTGTTTCTTGCGATTCTGATATAAACAGGCCCTTTGTGTTCAGCGGCAAAATCCAACGCTTGAGCGCATTCGTTGCAATCAGCCGGAACTATTACCGTCATGTTAGGAAGACCTCTCATCAGCGAAATATCTTCCAGAGCCTGGTGTGTAGCACCGTCTTCACCGACAGTAATCCCGCCGTGGGTTCCTATAATTTTAACATTAGCTTTTTGATAGCAGACGGACATTCTAATCTGATCGTATGTTCTTCCCGTTGCAAATACTGCAAAAGTAGCTGCAAAAGGGATTTTACCTGTTAAGGCAAGTCCTGCTGCCGTTGTTATCATATCCTGTTCTGCGATTCCCATGTCAAAGAATCTTTCGGGATAAGCTTTTCCGAACATTGCAGTTTGGGTTGAGCATGAAACGTCTGAATCTAAAACAACCATTTGAGGGTACTTTTTACCCAGCTCAACAAGCTCTTTTCCAAACGCTTCTCTTATAGATTTTTTAGTATCATAGTCTATTACGAGCATTAAATCCCCCTCGTAATAAAATTATATCATAAATAAATAAAAACTCCCAAAATTTTAATTAAAATAATCGCAAATAAGTTTTTCTCTGCGGGGAATGAGCTTTTTGAATTTTTCTACAACCTTATTCTTTTCAAGGTTTTCAAGCTGTTTTTTTAAAACGGCTTTTTCTAAAATAAGCGAATTGTATAAATCTTCGCAAATCTCAGATGTGGAACTATGTTGTGATAGCTGTTTAAGCTTGAGTTCCGTCATAGCTATTCGTTTTTTTATCTGTTGTTTGTTCACTAAAGACCTCTTCAAATAGGATATAACTTTTATATAGATTTTTCAATCAATCTTTTAGAGTATTCTTGTTAAGATGGGAGTTAATATTTTGTAATAATGTTGTGAATTGGAGTTTGTGAATTGTGAGCAGTGAATCGTGATGCGTGGTTTTATTGCCCCCTCTCCTTACAGGAGAGCGAATTTTCGGTAGGGTGGAGCGAAGCGGAACCCGTAAGGTGTCGGGAAGCTGAGAACTTTCCGACACCCCGAATAATTCAAGACAGGGATGGGGTGAGGTGTTGGTAACTCGTGAATAGTGAATAGTGAGTAGTGAATAGGTAAATAATCTTGTCATCCTGAACTTGATTCAGGATCTGTCCCAAAATGTACATTTTTTTAATCTATATACGGATTTGCTTCCCTAATCGTTAATTTTTGTAACGATTATTTCAAATCTGTTAAAGTTTTTGAAAAAAATGCCGTTAACCATACCAAAGTAGGTTTATTAGATAACTATGTAATAAAGAAAGGAGTATTACAGTTATGGGAATCAATTTTGAAGGACTTCCTCCTGAATCGCAGATGAAACTCAACAATATTCTGAAGGATGGAGTTGTAACTCAATCAGAAATATCTGGTTTGACACCGATGGAGTCTAAGGCTTTACTAGAGGCTCTCGGGGGTAAATTGCCTGATGTGGGAGAACAGGTAGAATTTAAAGGCGGTAAAAAAACTGAAGAACCTCTTCCGGAAACTCCGAAGAAAAAATCTTGGTTTCAGAAGTTAGGAATAGGCGCAGCAGTAGTAGGTGTTACTACTGTTGTAGGGGCTATTGTTGGTGGCGTAGTAGCTCTCCTTGGCGGTGGTGTAGCTGTTGTGCCCGGGGTTATTGGTGGAGCTAAAGCAGGTGCTGCTCTAGGTGTCTTATTAGGAGGTGCAACGAGCTGTACTATTGATACGGAGCCTGATGTTAATGTTATTCATAACGAAACTAATAATAATATAACAATCTCAATTGATATTGAAGAATTAACGCAAACAATTAAAGATGCTATTGATGCAATTAATCAAAAGAACGATGAAAGACTGCAAGAACTGCTTACTATGTTGGAAGATTATTTCAATGACTTAAAAGAAAATGATAATCAAAATACCCAGCAAATTTTAGATAGGTTAAAAGAACAGGGGTTAACGCTTGCACAAATTTTGAAGGTTATGAGTAACAGCGAAGCAAAATTTGATGAAATATTAAATGTTATTACTAACGGTAATGAAGAAATGACCGACATGCTGAAACAGATATATTCTGTAATTAATTCAGGAGTTGAATTATCTGCTAAGAATAATCAGCTGCTTGAACAGCTTGTTAATATGCTTGGCAGTGCAGGCGATACATTCGGTGACTTTGCAGCAACATTTAATAAGTTGTTTGAATTGTTACAAAATTCTATTACCAGCGGACAAGAGATGGATGAAAAGACATATGCACTTCTTGAATCACTTGTTGAGAGTGTAAATGCCGGCAGAACAGAAAATGCACAGTTCTATGAAGCTATCCTTAATAAAATAGACGGACTTGAAGGTGTCATGAAGGATTACCTGAAGAATATCCTTGATGCTGTTAATAAGAATGGTGAAATCAGCGATGATATTAAAAACTTAACTCAAAAGGTTCTTGAGCAGATTAACAATCATGCTGTGGCTGATAATGATGCTCTGAAGGCAATTCTGGAAGCTATTAACAACTTATCAGTCGGTTCCGGCGGCAATGTTGACTTATCTAAGATTGAAGAAATGCTTGCAGCACTTCTTAAACAAACTGCAGAAAATGGCGATATCTTGACTGATATTAACGGCAAATTGGATGTTATCAATATGACTATTAAAGCAGCAACTGATGAAATTAAGAACCTTCTCGGCGATAAGTTTGATCAAAATAATGAATACTTCAAACAAATTATTGATAAACTTGAAGGTCTTGGCGGCGAAGGTTATGATGATACCGAGTTATTAGAGAAACTTGATACAATACTTAATATCCTTGGTAACATTAACAACAATACAAACAAAGATGAGCTGCTAGCTAAGTTGGATGAAATATTAGCGGCAATAAAGGATCACAAAGTTATTGTAGATGTTACAGGTAAAATTACTTGTGATTGTAACTGCGGTCAAAATCATGAAGGTATAGTCGGTGACCTGGGTGATTTATTAGGATAGTAATAATAAATAAAACTACCAGATTCGGGGGCGGAAGCTTTAGCTTCCGCCCCCGTTGTTTTGTTATTTGGTAAAGTCTTCGTCATTCCGGGCTTGATCCGGAATCTATCAATGTTAATTTAATGTCGGGGCTAATGTCGTCCCCATCCCAACCTTCCACAATCAGGGGAAGGAGCTATATACCCTCCCCAACTCGGGGAGGGTAAGGGTGGGGAGTAATTGTTAATTATTAAGAAATCGGCTTATTACTTGATAGATACCTTCAATATTATTATCAATATCGTTATTCCAGAAACGAAGGACTTTAAAACCTTTAGATTCCAGATATTTTGTTCGTTCCATATCATAGTATTTCTCGGAGATAGTATTATGTTGACCGCCGTCAACTTCTATTATTAGATTTTTTTCATGACATATAAAATCCACAATATAATTACCTATAGGATATTGCCTGCGGAATTTGTAATTATATAAATTTCTTTTTCGTAAAATTTGCCATAATTTACGTTCTTGCGGAGTCATATTATTTCTTAAATATCTGGCGTTTAGTTTGTTTTTCATCTTTCAGTATTTTACTATATCCAAAGTTTGCTCCCCATTCCAACCTCCCCAAATCAAGGGAAGGAATGATAATTACACCCTTGTTCGACCTTTCGGGTCAAGATAGTCCCTGATAAAATCCCCGAGCAGGTTAAAAGAAAGTACTGCCAGGAAAATTAATACCCCCGGGGTTAAAAGCCATGGCCTGTATAGAATATTTGTAAACTCTTGCGCTTCTTTGAGCATATTACCCCAGCTCGCATCCGGCTGCTGAATTCCTAGTCCCAAAAAGCTTAGCCCGGATTCCGCCAAAATATACGAAGGCACGGAAAGTGTCATTGCTATAATTACGTAGCTTGTTGTTTGCGGCAGTATATGTTTTAGAATTATTCGTAAATTAGAAGCTCCAAGCGTTTTTTCTGCCAGAACAAAGTCTTCTTTTTTGATGGATAGAACCATGCCTCTGACAACTCTGGCAAATCCTGCCCAGCCTATAAGTGCCAGTATTACAATAATAAGGCTGAACCTCTGCACGCTTGTCATGCCGGAAGGAAGAATTGCCGCCAGTATGATTAACAGATAAAAGCTCGGAATTGCCATTGTAGCTTCTGCAAACCTCATCATAAGGTTATCAATAATTCCTCCAAAGTATCCCGAAACCCCGCCGTATAAAAGGCCTATCGGGAAAACTATTAAAAGCGACAAAAATCCTACTGTCATAGAGATTCTTCCGCCAAAAAGTAATCTTGAAAATACATCCCTGCCGTTTATATCCGTTCCGAGAAGATGTATTTCTCCCCCTTTATCAGCTCCATCATTTACCCCTACTCCAAATAGGTGCCTGTCAGTCGGAATAAGTCCTAAAAATTTATACTTTTCCCCTCTTGCAAACGGTTTAATATAGTATTTCTGACTTCTGTCTTCTTCAAAAACTGTCTGCATAAGCGCAGGTTCAAATTTTCTTATGTAATTATATGTATAAGGGCGGGAGAATTTTCCATTCTCGTCAATTGTGTATACTTTTGAAGGCGGAGCATAAGCCATTTCTCTGTTTGCATAATAATTAGAATACGGTGCGATAAAATCCGCAAATAATATTATCAGGTACAAAATGCAGAGTACTAGAAAGGCGGTTTTTGCAAACGGATCTTTAAATATTTTTTTGATTAGTTCCATTACTGCCCCCCTCTGCGTAATCTGGGATCCGTAAGCATTAAAAGTATATCTGCTATAAGATTCCCCAGAATAAGCATTATTGTTCCCATCATTAATGAAGCCATAACCAGGTTAATATCTGATTTCATAACCGCTTCAAGTATTAATCTTCCCAAGCCCGGATACTGGAATACGTATTCTGTAAGCGCCGCTCCGCTCAGCAATCCTGCAAACTCAAAACCAAGCAGTGTAATCATTGGGTTTACAGCATTTCTCAGCGCATGTTTAAAAATAACCTTCCCTTCACTTAACCCTTTTGCTCTTGCAAATTTCACATAATCGCTGTCGAGAACCTCCAGCATATTTGCTCTCATCTGTCTTTGGAGTCCGGAAAGCGATATCGTAAATAATACCAGGGCAGGCAAGCACAAGTGTTTTGCAATATCCAGAATTTTCCCTGATAAACTTAAATCGTTAAAATTATAGCTGGTTAACCCTCCAACCGGAAACCATCCCGTTTTTACCGCAAATATCAGCATAAGGATTGCAAAGAAGAATGAAGGAATTGCCATTCCTATACTCGCAAGTATTGTAAGCATTCTGTCAAATGAGCTTTCTTTTTTGATAGCAGATAGTATTCCGAGCGGAACCCCCACCGACCAGGTCATAAATATAACAACAAAAGTCAGCAAAAGAGTATTCGGGATTCTTTCTTTGAGCTTGACTGAAACCTTTTCTCCTGCCGATGTATATCCCAAATCTCCCTTAACAAACGATTTTGCCCAGGAAAAATATTGAATATAGATAGGTTTATCCAGATTGAGTCTTTTTATTTCCTTATCTAAAGTTTCCTGTGAAATTGAAGGATTAAGCCTTAATTCCGCCAGAGGATCTACAGGAGATAACCTTATTATAAAAAAGCTTATTAACGAAACTATTATCAAAAGAGGAATAGTTTGAAGTATGCGCTTTGATATGTATCTTACAAACTCCATTACTTAATCTCCCCTTTATCAATATATATTTCATCCAAATTATACACCAGTCCGCTTAATGGTGTAGGAAAAATGTTCTTAAATTTCTTTCTTATAGCTGCGATTCTGATTGGTGAATATAAATAAATTATTGGCTTTTGATTATAAATAATTGTCTGATACCTGTCATAAATCGGCTTTCTTTCCTCAAAAGTCAATTTTAAAGCTCCTTGTTCAAAGATTTCATCTAACTCTTTTTCCCACTCCAATCTATCGTCAACTGTATAATTTTGCGGACGCTGGTTAAAAATATGTAAAGGTCCGTTTGATTTCCATACATTTTTCCCGTCATGAGGCTCAAGCGGAGAACCCGTAAGTCCCATTATTGCCATATCCCAGTCGTTTGTGTTTGAGAGTTTGTTTACCAGAGTATTGAATTCTATTGGTTTAAAGTTTACTTTCATCCCTAAATCTTCTAAGTCTTGCTTTATCATAACCCCGAGTGCTTCTCTTTCTAACACACCCGCATTAGTATACAGGTCAAACTCTACCCTGTTTCCGTCAGAGTCATACAAAATTCCGTTCTTGTTATAAAATCCTGCTTTTTCAAGGCTTTTCTCTGCAACGGATTTATCTTTTGGATGTCCCTTTATGTATTTATTCAAGTAGATAGAATTTAAACTTTCTGCCGTAAACAATGGCTTTGCAACGCCTTGAGCAATATTCTGCACCATGTTTTTTCTATCTACAGCCCAGTCTATAGCGGCGCGAAAATCTCTGTTCCCAAACCATTTCTGCTTTTGGGGATCAACATTCCATTTTCCTTCATTATTTTTGCGGTTATTAAGGTTTATTATTAAAAATAAGGTTCCGGTGTCAGGCCCCAGATTGTATATCTTGTAATCGGATTCCGGTTCTTTAAGCTTATATCTGGCAACGTTTTCACCTCTGATTGAGAGTAAATCAAGTTCGCCTGCCTCAAATTTGAGTATTTCGTTATTTGTATCTCCAACTATCATATATACAACTTTATCAAGATACGGAAGCCTTTCATTTTTTGTATTAATTTTATAGTAGTTAGGATTCCTTACAAATACTACTCTCTGGGCTGCAACATATTCTTTAAGTTTAAACGCTCCGTTAGATACGATTTCTTCAGGCGGAGTATTCGGGTTTAAAAAGGCATTAAATTCAGACTCTCCTTTATCTGAATACGGTTTAAAGTAGTGTTTTGGTACAATCGGATACGAAAGCTGTCTTAAAAATGGTGCAAAAGGTTTAGCTGTCGTAAATTTAACAGTATAATCATCAATTTTTTTTATCTCAGGAAGTTTCCCTTCGACTTTCATATTTTCCATGGAGGAAGGATTTCCCAGCCCTTTAAATACGACTTCTTCGTAAGTGTACATCACATCATCAGCAGTTATCGGCTTCCCGTCTGTCCAGACGATTCCATGCCTTAAGTGTACAATGTAATCATTCCCGTTAACTTCAAAATCCTTAGCAAGCAAAGGAATGACTTCCCCTGTCCTCGGTTCTGTTGTCAAAAGTCCGTCATAGAGCATGCCGGCCATAGAAGAAGAAGTTGCATCTTTCGTGTTACAAGGGTTGAAAGTCTTTGGTCCTTCTCCAATTGTAGAGATTACTAATTCTCCTCCAAATTTCCCTGCAGGCGCCTGAGTCTGCAAAAAATCAATACCGTTAATCGTAATATTCTTATTCTTTTCAGGGTAAACAATATTATCAATAGAACTGTCAGGAAGCTTCCGAGTGTAATCTTCCGGAATGTCAGCCCTGATACACGCTTTAAGACATAAAGCTATGATTAAAATAATAAGGAAGGCGCTCCCTAATTTACTCCAATATTTACCCCAATATTTACCCCAATATTTACCCCAAATTTTTTTCATAAAACAAGAATACCATATTAGTTATATTTTTTCTTAGTCCTCATGGATAAAAGTTTGTAACGAAATGTAACGATTTAGATAAAATTATTAAAGTTTGAGGAGAAAAATGCCGTAAATAAGGTTAAGGGACAAACAAAAGGACGATTAAAAAGCAATGGGAATGGCGGCATCACAAGCACGCTTGCTGGCAATAACAGCAAGGATACATGATGTAGAGTACCAATCGCAGGCGATTCAGAATGCGAAGGTACAATTGTCAACGCAGTCCGACCAGGTATATCAAGAATATCTGGACGCATTGAGTGCCACGACCTTAACCATGGAATCAATAGACCCTGCATC
>CALUTG010000058.1 GCA_944323615.1 Candidatus Gastranaerophilales bacterium | reverse complement strand
CATTATACTAATTCAACCTTTCCGCCTGCTGCTTCAATTTTTTCTTTTGCTGATGGTGTTACATAATCAGCTTTAACAGTAATAGCATTTTTGATTTCGCCGTTACCAAGAATTCTCAAACCATCGCAAGAAGGATGAGCTTTTCTGATTTCTTTTAATGCAGCCAAAGAAACTTCTTTAAGGTTTAAAGCATCAAGTCTGCCAACATTGATTTCCGCATAATTTCTTGCATTGATCACCTGGAAACCTTTTAATTTAGGTAATCTTCTGTAAGCAGGCATTTGACCGCCTTCAAAACCTCTTTTAGAAGCTCTGCCTGAGCGTTGTCCTTCACCGTTATGTCCGCGGCTTGAAGTTTTACCGCATCCTGAAGAGCGTCCGCGGCCTACTCTTACTGTTTTTTTAGTTGAGCCTTCTGCAGGTCTCAAATCTTCTAATTTTATATTTGTCATTTTTTTAATACCTCTACTATTTTTGTTCATACGTGACTCGTGAGTCGACTATTACGTAATTGTTTATTTGTCTACTCAACTACTTCAACAAGATGTGAAATCTTTTTTGCCATACCCATAATAGTAGGGCTGTCATAGTGTTCAACAACCTGGTTGAGTTTTTTTAATCCGAGAGCCTGTGCAACTTTACGTTGAGATTCAGAGCATCCGATTAAACTTTTTACAAGTTTTATTTTTATTTGTTTTGTCTTAGCCATTTTATTTTATCCTTATTATTTCATCTTTAAACTATAACTTGAATAGCCTATTAGTTTAATAATTCGGCCATTGTTAAACCGCGTTTTTTAGCAACTTCGCTGAACGGCTTCAAAGCTTTAAGAGCTTCTAATGTTGCGTTAGCAGCGTTAAGCGGAGATTTTGAACCTAAAGATTTTGAAAGAATATTTTCAATACCGGCAAGTTCAAGAACTGAACGAACGGCACCGCCTGCAATAATACCTGTACCTTGAGAAGCCGGTCTTAACATAACCGCACCTGCACCTGAACGGCCTGTAATAGGGTGCGGAATAGTTGTCTTAAAGATAGGAACTGTAATTAAGTTCTTTCTGCCGTCAGCTATAGCTTTTTGAATAGCAATAATAACTTCTGAAGCTTTAGCACAGCCTACACCAACTTGTCCTTTTTGGTTCCCTACGATAACAATAGCTCTGAAGCTTAATTTCTTACCGCCCTTTACAACCTTTGTTACACGGCGGATTTGAACAACCTGTTCTTTCCATTCTGATTCAGGTTTTACTTCTTGAGTTTCTACTTTTTTCTTTCTTGAACGTTGTTTTTTTGCAGGAAGTTCTGTAACAACTTCTTCTACAGCTTCTGTTGATTCTTCAACTGCAGCTTCAGTATTTTCTTCTGCAACAGCTTCAACAGTTTCTTCGACTTGTGTCTCTAATTTTTCTTCTGACATGTTATACCTTTCCTGTTTTCTAACATTGAGTACATTACTTTTTATTTAGACAATTGAATAACCAAACACTAAAAACGCCCCAAAACAGGCATTTACAGTATATTCAATTGTGGGTTACTTTTCTGACAAAAAAAGTTTAACTTAAACACCGCTAAAATGCAAGTTATTTGTAAAGATTCCTTAAGTTAAGAGGTCATTGCCGCTAGGCAAAGGTGAATGTAAAAAGCGTAAATTATTCCAAACAAAGCTCCTACAAATACTTGCAAAGGTGTATGCCCTAATAATTCTTTTAATTTTCCTCCCGCTTCCTGGAGGTCTTGTTTATAAATATCCATAATAATTCTGTTTAAGCAGGCTGCTTGTTTTCCTGCAGCACGTCTTACACCTGCAGCATCATACATTACAATAAATGCATATCCTAAAGCTATTGCAAATACTATAGAATCAAATCCTTTAATCAATCCTACAGCAGTAGACAAACCCATTACTCCCGCAGCATGAGAACTTGGCATTCCCCCTGTTGTTGTAAAAAGTCTTAAATCTACTTGTCTGCGTACTATCAAATGGAAGAAAAATTTAATAATTTGTGCAACCACTATACCGGAAAAAGCTACAAAAATTACCTCATAACCTGTATTATAAATTTGACTAAAATCCATCTAAACTCCCGACAATCTGTCTCTTAACTTATTTAAAATCTCATTAATAACTTTCGAATCGTACTTGTCAATTATATCACAACAATCTTTAATCATGGAATTAAACTTCTGTTTAGCGTTTTCAAGACCGTACAACGAAACATAGGTGAGTTTTCCGCTGTTTTTATCTTTGCCTACAGTTTTACCCAGCTCTTCAAAGGTAGAAATTTCATCCATTATATCGTCATAAATCTGGAATGCGAGCCCGAATTTTTTCGCAAAATTATCCATTTCTTCAATAACCTCTTCCGAAGCATTTGCTATAATGGCTCCGCACCTTACGGCAAGCCTGAAAAGAACAGCTGTTTTATTCAAATGTATAAAATTCAGAGTTTCCTCAGGGGACTTAACGTATTTACCGTCCTCTGATTCTATATCAACTACCTGACCGGCAATAAGTCCATAAGCTCCGGCAAATTTTGTATACTCATAAAGAATTCTTACAAGCTGTTCCGGAGAAAGCCCTTCCGATTTTTCAATAATTGTCTGAGGTGCAAAAGTTAAAAGGGCGTCTCCTGCAAGAACGGCATTCGCTTCGCCGAAGACTTTATGATTTGAAGGTTTTCCCCGCCTGAAATCATCATTATCCATACACGGAAGATCATCATGAATTAAGCTTTGAACATGAAGCATCTCAATTGCGCAGGCTGCAGGCATTGCTTTCATCATATCCCCGCCGAGCATTCTCGCTGTTTCAAGACACATTACGGGCCTAAGTCTTTTGCCCGGCAAAGAAAGAGTATATTTCATTGCCTTAAATATGTCTTCCGGATAACTAACCGGAAGATATTTATCCAAATACTCATCAACAAGCTTAATTAATTCTTTCATCTTCTATATCCTTATAAACACTTTGATTTACGGTATTTCTTGATTTTTGCCTTTTTCTTGAACTTATTTTTGCCGCAGTTCTGTCATTTATCTTTTTAAGAGAAGTTTCGGTTTTAACTCCCTGATATTTAACTTTCTCTTTGTATTCTTTAGCTTCTTTAACAAACTCTTTATAGCTTTCATACCTTGTCTCATCTATACTGTCAAGATGTTCCTTAACCTCACATCCGGTTTCGGAAATATGCAGACAGTCCGGAAATTTACATAATCCTTTATATTTATAGATTTCATCAAACAAAGCATCTACTTCACCGGGAAGCAGAAAATCGAATTTAAGGTTGCTGAATCCCGGAGTATCAACTATTCTTGAGTCTTTATCAATATTTATAATCTCACAGTGTCTTGTTGTGTGAGTACCCCTTTGGGTTTTCTTACTAACCTCTTTTGTCATTAAATTTACCCCCTCCGGGCAGACTGCATTAATAAGGCTGGATTTCCCGACCCCTGACGCACCGCACAAAACAGAAGTTTTTCCCTTTAAAATTTCTCTGAATTCTTCCACCCCGTCACCTTCAAGAGCTGATGTAAATAAAATATCAAAACCTAACGGTTCGTAAATTGAAAAAACTTTTTCAATAGTGGAATCGTCATTTGACAAATCATTTTTATTAAAACACAAAACTGTTTCAAGGCTGTGGTATTTTGCAAAAGCAATGTAGCGATTGAGTTGTAAAAAGCTTAAATCAGGCTCTTTAACCGCAGAAATTATTATAACCTGATCGATGTTAGCCGCAGACGGTCTCGGAATATGGTTATAACGGGGGAGAATTTTTTCTATAGCACCATTTTTAAATTCGACAAAATCTCCGACATAAACCTTTTGTTTCTGCTTTTTTAAAATCTCACGAAGTTTGCATTCGTAAGATTTACCCTCCGAGTTTACATAATAAAAATCAGAATGTATCTTAAAAATTTGGCCTTTCTGCATAGGTTTAATTCTACCATGTACAGAATTTATGTTACAAGTTTATAAATATAGCTTAACCTTATATACGATTTTAGAAAAATAGTGTATAATGATTTTACACATCACATAGGCTAAGGGGAAAATATGAGAATTATTGAAGGTTTATTAACTGTCACAAATGAAAAATTTTGTATAGTAGTATCAAGATTCAATGAATTTATATCAGCAAAGCTTCTTTCAGGTGCTCTTGATGAATTAAAAAGACATGGCGTATCAGAAGAAAATATTGATGTCGTATGGTGTCCCGGAGCATTTGAGATACCGCTTGTTTCAAAAAAATGTGCTCAAACTGGTAAATATAATGCAGTTATAGCACTAGGTGCAGTAATAAAAGGTTCAACATCTCATTATGATTATGTTTGCGCAGAAGTTTCAAAAGGTGTTGCATCTGTCGCACTTGATACAGGTGTTCCTGTAATATTCGGAGTTCTTACAACCGATAGTATTGAGCAGGCAATTGAAAGAGCCGGAACAAAATCAGGAAACAAAGGGTCTGATGCTGCTAAATCAGCTATTGAAATGGCAAGTTTAGTCAGCAAAATATAATTAGTGTTTATTATTCAGTAACGGCTGCAATCGGTCAGAAGGAGTGTGTGCATGAGCGATATTATTACAGAGTACAGGAACGAAAATACTAAAAACATTGATTTGCTATCCACAATTGATATTGTAAGAAAAATCAATGAAGAAGATCAGATTGTAGCCCGCGCGGTTGAAGATGAAAGTACTAATATCGCCCGTGCGATAGATATTATTGCAAAACAATTCCTTGTGGGAGGTAAATTGTATTATTTCGGCGCAGGTACTTCCGGAAGACTGGGAGTACTGGATGCTTCCGAGTGTCCGCCTACTTTCGGGGTTGAACCGGATATGGTAGTCGGAATTATCTCAGGCGGAGATGCCGCATTAAGACACTCTATTGAAGGAGCAGAAGACAATTTTAACCTTGGGGTTGAAGATGCTAAAGTTCTTACAAAAGATGATGTATGTGTTGCAATTTCTGCAAGCGGGAATCCTAAATATCTGCTTGGCGTATTATCCGAAGCTGAAAAGATAGGCTGCAAAACCATTGCACTTACCTGCAATCATAAAGCTGCCATATTGGAAGAAGTAGGTCTTGGCATTTGTGTAGAAGTAGGACCGGAAGTTATAGCAGGCTCCAGCAGAATGAAAGCCGGAACCGCACAAAAAATGGTGCTTAATATGCTTACAACAGGGGCTATGATTAAAATAGGCAAAACTTACGAAAACTTTATGATAGACCTTCTGCCTACAAATGAAAAACTTAAAGACAGAGCAATAAGGATAGTTTCAGAAATAGCAAACGTAAGTCACACTGATGCATTAAAGACATTGCTTGAGTGCGACTGGTCAGTAAAAACCGCAATTATTATGATTCAATGCAAACTCTCAAAAGACGATGCAAAAGAACTCTTAAGAAGAAACTGCGGAGTTTTAAGAAGAGCTCTTGCCAGAATTAATGTTTAAGAAAAAAAGCTGTGGCACTTGCCGTCGTCATAAGCATTTTGCCATGCCTGCTCCAGCATAGCATATTCGCTTTTATTTCCGGTAAAAAGACCAAGAACATTTTGGTAGTAAGTTTCGTACTTGCCCATTGCTTCTTTTCGTTCAGAAGTTGTCAAGTCTTGAAGAGATGAAATAAATCTATAAACATTTCTTTTCTTCAAGCCTTTATTATTAGTCAAATAACATGTATTAACAGCTGCAGAAACATAATCCCCTTCTGCTAAATTATGCTTGAGATTGTTAGTCAAAGAGCCTTCTTTTTCAAAACCAGTTGAAATTCCTTTATTAAAGACAATATCAATAATTGCATTTTGAACAGACTCCGGAGCGTTAATAAAATCATTTCCAAAATAGGCTATAGCATCGAGTTTAGCATTTATAATATCTTGAGCCAGAATTTCATAAGCTTCTTCTCTGGTTATTTTAATTTTGTGCATGTTTTGAGAATTCATTTCTATTCCACGAACCCTTCCTGTATGTCCAAAACCTATTGTCAAAGTACCTTTAGGGCTTATTTCCGTAGGGTAACCATCATAATACGGTCTTAAGTCCGGCTCTGACTCTCTGCCTTCAATACCAAATAAAATATCTTTAATATAATTTTCACTTACTCCTGTAACTTTTGCTATATCAGCAAGATTACGCACTGAACCTGATGTTACGACAACTTTCTGCGGAATAACAAAAGACTGACCTTTTTCCAAAACCCAATCTAAATTTACATCAGGATTCTCCTCCTTCAACCTGTAAAATGAGACACCCAGCTTATTTGCTAATTTATATGGCTTTTCCCCCCCTTTGGCAGTATAAACTTCTTCCGGATATACTGTTACATTATTTGGAAACACATCTTCTAATAAAATTTCCTTTTCTGTCTGAGGCTGATTACTCTTTTCATTATTTTTGCCGCTAAAAACATTTTTGAAGAAATTTCCTATTCTCTTAAAAAACCCTATTCGTTCAAACTCAATTGAAATGTTTTTGGAATTATCAAAAGTATCTGTTATCGAAATTCCTGCCTTGCGTTTTGAATGTTCAGCAGATGCAACTTCATAAACATTTTTTTCCTGATAAAGTTTGTTCATTTCCTCCTCAATGACCTCAGGAGACAATGTTTTTAAATCTCTTTTATTTAAAACTTCCGATTTATTGTCCTGCTTTTTTAAAAAATTTATAAAAGTCATCTGATAATTTGTAAGTTCTACTGATGAGACCGGTTCGGCACTGGATTTATCAACCTTGCCGTCAATTATGGAATACTTGGTAATTTCGCCGTCTTTTATAACATACTGAGAACTGTTGCCTGTTATGGTACAATTCTCAAGATCAATATTTGTTATATTTTTACGTGTTAAGTCAAAAAATTGATATGACATAGGAATCCTCGCATATAAATATAAAGTAATAATTCTTTTAAATATTTACTCAAAACAAAAGTGGAATTTACAAATATTTACATACTCGGAATATTAAATTATAGTATAATTAAAAGCATACATAAGGAGTTGATTTTATGAAACTGACTGTATTAGGTCCGGGATGCTGGGGTTTAACACTTGCCTGGCTTTTAAATAATAATTTTGAAGAGATAGTTGTCTGGGGAAGAGAATCCGACTTAAATGAAGATTTAGTGGTTAACAAACATTGTTCCAAACCGCTTGAAGTACAGTTGGATAAAAAGGTGGAAATCACCTCCGACTTAAAAAAAGCTATCAACGGAGCGGATATTATATTATCAGTTGTTGCAACAAGCGGAGTCCGTCCGGTATGCGAACAGTTAAAAATTGCGGGAATCAACCCCAAAACCCCGCTTGTTAATGCGTCAAAAGGGTTAGAATTAAATACTCTTATGAGAATGTCCGAAGTCATCAAAGATGTCCTTCCTGAACAAAAAGTTGTTATCCTCTCAGGACCTACTTTGGCTAAAGAGGTTCTTCAAGGAAAACCTACCGCTGCATCAGTTGCCTGTGAAGACATGGAAACAGCTGAATTTGTACAAAAAGCCTGCAATGTACCAAACAGATTTAGGTTATACACAAATAATGACGTAATCGGAGTTGAACTCGGTGGAAGCCTTAAAAATGTTATAGCAATTGCCTCCGGTTTTGCGCACACAATGGAACTCGGTGATAACTGCATGGGCAGCCTGTTAACCCGCGGTATGGCAGAAATTGTAAGACTCTCAGTAAAGCTTGGAGCAAATCCGTCAACACTTTACGGACTCTCCGGCATGGGAGACCTTATTGCAACCTGCTCAAGCCCTATGTCAAGAAATTATACAGTCGGCTCAATGTTAGGAAAAGGGAAAAAAATAAATGATATTTTAAATGAGCTTGGCTCAGTTGCAGAAGGGGTTAAAAC
The DNA here is from genome assembly GCA_944323615.1 of Candidatus Gastranaerophilales bacterium. Taxonomy (GTDB): domain Bacteria; phylum Cyanobacteriota; class Vampirovibrionia; order Gastranaerophilales; family Gastranaerophilaceae; genus CAG-196. The sequence continues at coordinate 3,149 of CALUTG010000058.1, read as the reverse complement.
ATCTAAAGCGGTATGTGACCTTGCTCAAAAATTAGGAGTGGAAGTTCCTGTCTCAAATGCTATCTATGAAGCTGTATACACAGATATTACACCACAAGAAGTCCTTTCAAAATTAATGAACAGAAAACTTAAGAAGGAAGAAAGTTATGATTAAATACGCGGTTCATTATCTAAAAAATACTTTCGTTCCTTTAAAAGGAGCTGACGGAGAATCTGCTCCGAATATAGACGGCAAACTTGTTCTTGTACGAACCGAAAAGGGTGAAGAGGTTCTTAAAGCTTTTCTTGTAAATTCTGAAGTTGCTAAAAGATTTGAAGAATCTGAAAAAACTCCGGAACCGTTTGAGTTCATAAGAATTATGACTCAAGAAGATATGATGATTTATGAAGAGATAAAAAAAGAAGAAGTAACTTCTTTCTTCAAATGCAAAGAACTTGTAAAAAAACATAATCTTAACATGAATCTCGTACAATGCCGTTTGACTTTTGACAGAAAAAAAATCTCTTTTTACTATACAGCACCGGAACGAGTCGACTTTAGAGAACTCTTAAAAGACTTAACACAGGTCTTTAAAAGAATGCGTATAGATTTAAGACATATAGGTGTCAGAGATGAGTCTTCCATAATGGACGGAACCGGCATCTGCGGTAAACCTTTCTGCTGCTCATCCTACCTGAGAAAATTTGAGTCTATTAACGTAAAGCTGGCTAAAGATCAGGGGATGCCTATTGCACCATCTAAAATTTCCGGTACATGCGGCAGGCTATTATGCTGCCTAACCTATGAACACTCTAACTATATTGAAGCTGCAAAAGGAATGCCTCCTGTAGGTTCAACAGTTATGACTCCGGCAGGGTTAGGTAAAGTATGCTTTATTCAATTCCTTAACAATTCGGTTGCAGTAAAATTTGAAGACGGCAAGATTAAAGAATTTGACAAAACAGAGATTGAAATGGTTGACGCAGACGTTAATGTCGATATTGAAATTTCAAGAATCACAAACTACACAACAGATGAAAAGGTTGATGCTAAACAACTTAAACAACTGGAAGATGACAGAAACAGCTCTACCGGAAATGTTTAAGACTGTTTTTATCGGATGATAAAGCTAGATAAAATATAAAATTTAGATGAAAAGGAGTTTATTATGATAGAAAGAATTGAAAAAATGCAGGTTTTAACAGTAGGTATACTTGCAGTTCTTACTGTATTAGTATGCGTTAAAATGCTATCAGTAACATTTTCAGGGAATTCAATTTCTGTAACCGGTTCTGCTTATGAAATCGTTAAATCAGACTCTGGAACTTTGAGCTTCAACATTACGGTAAAACGCCCGACAAAACAAGAAGCATATACTGCTATTCAATCCCAAATTAAAACTGTAGAAAAATATTTACAAGACAAAAATATTACTGATATAGAAAGAAAAACTATTAATGGCTACTACAGCTATAAAAGAGATCCTAAAACCGGCGCATACACTGACACAGCAGAAGCCTACAACCTTTCCCAGCCATTTATGATAAGCTCTGACAATGTTGAATTAATTAAAACTATATCAAATGATATCACAGGCTTAATTAACCAAGGAATCGACGTAAATGTGTTCGCTGTATCATATCACTATTCCAAACTGCCTGAATTAAAAGTATCTTTATTGGAAAAAGCTTCTATTGATGCGAAAGCAAGAGCTGCATCCATGCTCAAAGCTACTCATAACAGCGTTGGTAAAATTCAATCTGTAAGAATGGGAGTATACCAGATTACACCTGTAAACTCAACAGATGTCTCTGATATGGGCATAAATGATGCGACTACCATTGATAAAAAGGTTACAGCCGTTGCAAACATAACATTTAAAATTAAGTAAACTTAATGCCCCATTTTACATAAAATGGTGGATAATTTATCGGGGCTAATGCCGCCCCGTACCCTGCACCAACATTCTTTCTTTTTTGAGGATGAAAAAAGAAAGAATGTTGGATAAGAAAGAAAAAACACCTGCTGCTGCATTTTTCTAGCGAAAAATGCCTAGAATTCCCTCTCCTAAGAGGAGAGGGGTAGGGTGAGGTGTTAGTTGCGAGTGTGTAGCGAGCGTAAGAGATTGTGTGAAGCACAACACTTATAATGTCCGAAGGACATTGGAAACAGTTCGTGTTTTCTTTTTCTTTGCTTTGTAAATAAAGAAAAAGAAAAGTACAAGTATTATTAAACTAAAGAAAATATAAAATTCACTCCAAGTGTGAGGAGTAAACCAAATGCCCCATTTTACATAAAATGGGGCATTGTATGTAACAATATATATATTTTATATTGCTATAATAGATAAAATAAGTTATAATAATAAAGTAAATGATTTATTAAAGAGGATACATTATGGATTTAAGTTCAGTAGGGTACGGAAGCGCCCTAACCCCGGAAGTGCAGGCACAGTATGCTGTGCAATTATTGAGCACAGCTCAGCAGACAGGTTATATTGCAGGCGATATTATACAAGATACGGTAGAAATATCAGCCGAAGCCTTGGCCAAATATACAGAAGAGCTAACTGCAAGCATTGAAAAATTATTATAAACTTGAAGCCCGATAATATCGGGCTTTTTAGTGTCAAAAATCAGAAAAAATAACTACTCCTTTTCTCCAATTTATTTACAGAAAGTCAGGTAATAATAAAAAAGGAACAAGAAAAGGAGGTAAAAATGAATATCCTGAAATATGTTGCCTATGCCTTGGTTATTATTGGTGCCCTTAACTGGGGTATGATAGGGCTGTTCGGATTTGACCTTGTAGCAGCAGTCTTTGGTGACATGACACTTCTATCACGAATTATCTACTCAATTGTCGGTGTGAGTGCTGTTATTACAGCTTTAACAATGCATCAATGCGATGTAGCCCGAAAAAAAGAAACTTGTGAATACGGCAACTGCAACCTTTAGCTAAAAAGCACAAAAGGGAAATTATAGTCTCATTTCCCTTTATTATTGAAATCACTACCGCAAAATTTTTCTGTTGGAAGGTCAGCCTGTAGGTCAGGCAATGCCTGAGAAAAATCTTTAGAGATACATCTAAATAAAAAGACCATAGATTAATCATCCGATTTAAATCTATGGTCTTTTCTAATTTAGATGCTGGCAACGTGCTATCTTCC
>CALUTG010000057.1 GCA_944323615.1 Candidatus Gastranaerophilales bacterium | reverse complement strand
ATTTAGCAATTAAATCGCCTGCATCTTTCATAATCTTGAGCTGCCTAATAAATTCTTTTCTCGGAACCGCAGGAGCACCTACAACAATTGATTTTGCAGGGAAGCTCTTTGTTACACCCGCCTGAGCGGCAATAATTGTATCGTCACCGATTTTAATATGATCAGCCAAACCTGCCTGACCTGCGATTACTACTCTGTCACCGATTACACAGCTGCCTGCAATGCCGACTTGAGAAACTATCATACAGCCTTTACCAATACGGCAGTTATGACCTATCATAACAAGGTCATCAATTTTAGTATTATCTCCTACAACAGTATTTTCGATAGTTCCTCTGTCTATTGCAGTATTAGCACCAATCTCAACGTTGTTACCTATTTCAACTGAACCTATTGAAGGTATCTTGAATATAACCTGTTCTACATCGTTTTCTCTAATCTCACCGTCTTTGCGAGCTTGTTCAATATTGTTAGGATTTTCTGTTACAAAGCTAAATCCGTCAGCACCTAAAGATACCCCGTGATGAAGGATTACTTCATTGCCAACCTTAACCCTGTCCCCTATATTTACCCCCGGATGGAAGAAACAATTTTTACCAATAACAGCGCCGCTTCCGATATAAGAATTAGCCAGAATTTTTGTATTATCACCTATCTGTACATTTTCACCAATAACAACATTTGGACCAATTGAAACATTCTCACCTAATTTTGCGGATGGATGAACTATTGCAGAAGGATGCACTCCTGAATTTACATGAGGAGCTTCATAGAACATACTAATAAGTTTCATCATGGCAAGACGAGGTCTTTCAACTTCAATAGTTGTAAATCCGTCAATATTTACACCTAATGGTACAAGAGCTGCTTTAGCCTTTGTATTAGCAAGATTTGAGATTTCATCTTCGCCAAGAGCAAGCGCTAAAGTGTTTTCATCTGCTAAAGCCGGCGGAGCAATTCTTGTAATAGCAACATCTTTAGCCTTAGTAAGCATACCTCCGGTAATCTGTGCAATCTGTTCCAATGTAAATGTCTTCATAATACACTCCTTATATTCACTAAATCAATTAGAATTAATCTTATTAATAATATTTGTTGTAGATTTACCCTGAACAAAGTCTATAAACTCTACTTTAATATTATTTCTTAAAACAACTTCTCTCTCCGGAAGCGTTTCTAAGGTATAATCAGCTCCTTTTGTATAAACATCCGGTTTAATCCTCTCCAAAAGATTTGCCGGGGAACTCTCATCAAATAATACCACATAATCAACACAGCTCAAAGAACTTAATATTTCCGCGCGATCAAGCTCATTATTTATCGGTCTTGAGTCCCCTTTAATTGCTTTAACAGAGCTGTCTGAATTTAGTAATACTATTAGGTAATCGGCAAAACTCTTTGTCATTTTTAAATACCTTACATGCCCGACATGCAAAATGTCAAAGCAGCCGTTTGTAACAACAAAAGTCTTACCTTCCTTATGCCCTTTATTGACTATATCAATTATTTCAAACTGACTTACTAGCTTACCCATCTAAAATAACCCCATTTCAGTAACCTTTTTACAGATTCTGACAGTATTCAAAGCCGCTCCGATACGTAAATTATCTGCAACACACCAGAGTGAAATTCCGTTATTAAAAGCAAGATTTTTTCTAATTCTTCCTGCAAAAACAGGATCTACACCATCAGCATCCCTAGTTGTCGGATACTCATAATTATCCGGATTATCTATAACTTTTACCCCGTAAGAATTTGATAAGATTTCTCTTACCTCATCCGGTATAACTTCTTGTTCAAATTCTATGTCTACAGCTTCGGAGTGACCTCTGAATACTGGAACCCTGACTGCTGTACAAGAAATAAGCACGTCTTCGCTCAAATGAAGAATCTTTCTGGTTTCATTAACAACTTTCATCTCTTCTTTTGTATAACCGTTTTCACAGAATACATCAATCTGAGGAATAACATTGAAAGAGATCGGTTTTTTAAAACATACATTCTCAAATTTTTCACCCTTAAGTCTTGCTGCCGTATCGTCCCGCAACTCATTCATAGCTGCAAGCCCTGCACCGGATACGGATTGATAAGTAGATACAATCAGTCTTTTTATTCCAAACTTCTTTAAAGGTTCAAGAACAAGCATCAGCTGCGAAGTTGAGCAATTAGGATTTGCAATAATACCTTTATGAAGCCTCAAATCCTCATCATTTACACCTACAATAACAAGAGGAACGTCTTTATCCATCCTAAAAGCGGAAGAGTTATCAATTAAAACGCCGCCTCTTTTAACGATTTCAGGTGCAAATTTTTTACTCGTAGAACCGCCGGCGGAAGCCATAACAATGTTTACGCCTTCAAAAGATTCAGGCTTAGCCTCCTCTACAATATATTCTTTCCCTCTGAAAGTTATTTTTGATCCGGCACTTCTTGCACTTGATAAAAATTTAATTGAATTGTATTCTACATTGAGTTCTTCAGCTATTTGAAGAATTTCCCTTCCTACTACTCCTGTTGCCCCAAGTACCGCGATATTAGGTTTTGACATTTAACTCTCCTTAATCCATAATTTTTTCCAAACCGTAAACAAAGGTTTTGTTCTCACTAACATACCTTACCGCCATCATAACCCCCGGCATGTAGCACTCTCTGTTCATAGAATCGTGCCTGATAGTAAGAATTTGTCCTGAAGAGCCGAAAAGCACTTCTTGTGATGCAATATACCCCGGAAGTCTGACAGAATGTATATGAATGTTATTATAAGCGTTTGCACCTCTTGCACCTTCAATAGTCTCCTTTTCCGGACAGTTTCCGGATGTAAAATCAGGGTTTTCTTCTGACATCATTAAAGCCGTTTTAACAGCAGTACCTGAGGGTGCATCTTTTTTCTGGTTGTGATGAAGTTCTATAATCTCAGCATTCTTAAAATATTTTGATGCCGTTTTTGCAAACATCATCATTAAAACCGCACCTGTAGAAAAATTAGGTGCAATTAAACAGCCAAGGTGATTTGCCTTTGAAAGGGTTTCTAATTCTTTTATCTGCTCATCTTTTAAACCGGTTGTTCCTATAACGATATTTATACCATTATTAAGGCAAAATAATGCATTTTCATAAATTGATGCAGGCTGGGTAAAATCAATAAGAACATCAATTTTTACAGATTCTTTTGCCTCTTTTATAGATGAGAACTGTCCATCTGCGATATCAATTTCAGCCGCAAGCTCCATATCATCAGCAGCTTTAACAGCCTTTATAACCTCTTGTCCCATTTTTCCGTTTGAACCGCAGACAGCTATTTTTATTTTATCTGTTAGAACACTCATTTTAACCCCTCTCGACTACTACCGCCGTTTACCTCAGGCTAATAAATTATATAACAAACAAAATTATTATTATACAAGGATTTGAGGCTTTAATTGTAAAGATTTGTAAAAATTTTATATAAAAGTGTTATAAAAATTGCATAATGTGGAATATATATAATATAATCTCTTTTCTTTATTTTCTCCTCCACTCCTTTATCTAACGAGAGTTAATGCCGCAATGATTGCGGTTTTTTCTTTATGGAGAAATTTATATGCTTACAGCACATAAATCTTTTTTTTTATTTAGTAACAAGATAAATTATATTAATTTTTGTAACAATTTTTTCTAAATATTAAAGTTTTGTACCAGAAATGCCGATATATATAACAAAACAAATTTAAATATTCGGAGGGATTATGGCAATCGAAAGTTTTGATTTATCAAGGGCACTGAATTCACAAAGCTATGCATACAAATGCTGGGAAAATTTTTACTACGGCAACAATACAATGGGTATTGACTCAAAATCCATGGGTGAAATTAAACAGACCTGGAAGAGCGAAATAGCTAACTGGCAAGCCAATGCTCTCAATGATGAAAATGCTTACGAAATTCCAGATGATGATTTTGATCGGGCTTATCAAAACGGTAAAAATACAGGCAAAGATGCTACAGGATACGATGGCAAAACAGGAGGAACTATTGCAAGAGGAGTAGGTGATGCTGTTGTGGGGGCAACTGGCGCAGTATTACCTTTTATAAATACTGGTATAGATGTAGGCACAAAAGCAGTTAGTAAAGCTGCAATAAAAGCAGGCGGAAGTTTAACAGGAAAAGCTGCAGAGTCTGCTGGCAAAACTATTGCTAAAGGTTCAAATGCTAGCTGGATAATTGGAGCTCCTCTTAATCTTTTACAAGGGACTTTATATATGGCAAAAAAGCCAAATAAAACTGAAAAAGAAGCATGTGATGTTCTTCAGGATACAATGGCTGAATCTCAAGCAGCCACAATGTCTGCTCAGGAAGAAATGGCTGCCATGGGTGAAGAACTGATGTCCCTTTCGGATGAAGCAGCAGAATACAATGAAGAGGCTAACGACCAAATTGAAGAACAAAAAACCGAATACGATTTGTATATGGCTTCTTTTAATGCACTGAAAGAAAAAGCCGAATCAGGAGAAGCTCTTACTGAGGATGAAAAGGCATTGTATAAAGAGCTGGGCGGACTTCTAACAGAAAAAGGTGAGAATATTACCGTAATACAAGAAGATGCTGGTGATACCGTAACTACAATATATGATGATATGGGTACTTATCAGGAAGGTTACGACTACGCTGCCGAAACTGTAGCTGAAATTCAAGGGGTCACAGATTACGCAGCCAGCTTTGATAAAACAACACAGACAATGTGTTATGTTGAAGGGGCTGCACAAACCCTGAATGCGGGATCAGCCCTCATAAATGGATATAAAGCAGGAGCATTTGCCCTATCCGGAAGTTGGGCATTCGGAGCTACAGCTTGGGCTTGGGCTTTTGTAGCGATGGCTGCAGCTGGTTTTGGTATGTCCAGCGCTGGAGCAACTGAACAGTTCAATTGGGCAGGGGAAGTCGGTGCTGAAATTAAAGCAAGAGAAGCTACTCAGGATTTAAATGCATCAACCAGTGATATGTACGACACCGAAGTGGATAACTACGACAACTGGATGACAGGGGTTGAAGATCTTGAACTGGAAATTCCGGATGAAATCGCTCCTCCTGAAAATACAGAACTTCCCGGAGGAGAAACAACCACCGGTGAAGAAGAAACTGCAGCTCCGGCAGCAACAGGGTTTGGTTTAGCAGGCGCAACAGAAGAATCCGACAAGAAGAAAGAAGAAGAACCTGCTTCGGGCACGGGAGTAAGCTAAGGGTGCTCAGTTCCTTCCCTAATGAGGGAAGGTTAGGATGGGTGCCTACATATAGATGAGGTTACAAAACTACACTCCTACTAAATCCTGTTTAGGCTGATTAACTATATTACGTACATAATTGTAATATTCATTATTCATACCGAATTTTTCAATTTTCCGTAATAAATCATCTCTGGAAATAAATCCCTGATTATATGCAATCTCTTCCAGGCATGCGATCTTTACCCCCTTATTTAATTCCATAGTTTGAACAAATACGCTTGCTTGCAGCATAGAATCATGGGTTCCGGTATCAAGCCAAGCAAATCCTCTGCCGAGAATTTCCACGTTCAACTCCCCTCTTTCAAGATAAAGCCTGTTCAGATCTGTTATTTCTAATTCCCCTCTTTGGGAAGGTCTCAGGGTCTTTGCCAGTTCACACGCTTTATTATCGTAGAAATAAAGCCCTGTAACCGCATAATTTGATTTAGGATGTTCAGGTTTTTCTTCAAGAGAAACAGCTTTTTTGTTTGAATCAAATTCTACAACACCAAATCTTTCAGGATCTTTAACCGTATACCCGAATACAGTTGCGCCGTTATTTCTTCTGATCGCATCTTTCATAAGGGTAGAAAATCCGTGACCGTGAAATATATTATCGCCTAAAATTAAAGCTGAATCATCACCATTTATAAAATCTTCTGCTATTAGAAATGCATCTGCAATACCTCTTTGAACATATTGGATTTTATATTTTAGATTTATACCAAATTGAGAACCGTCTCCAAGTAATTTAATAAAATTATCATAATCAAGTTCGTTTGTAATAATCAAAATATCCCTAATTCCGGCAAGCATTAAAGTAGAAAGCGGATAATAAATCATAGGCTTATCATAAATAGGAAGCAAAATTTTTGATATAGGTTGTGATGCCGGATATAAACGAGTACCAGCTCCTCCTGCAAGTATAATCCCTTTCATACTTTTACCTCCGCTAATCTATAATTTGTTTTAGTGTTTTTTCGGAACATACGTAATCTAAAAGACAATTCGCACTGATATTAATATACGAATTATTTTTCGTATCAGCTACTACAACAAAAGGAACATATCTGGAGCGAAATTTTTTCATCAAACCTGCTCCATATGGTGTAGCAGCATTAATCTTAACAAAATAAAATTCTTTTCCATAATTTTTAACCAATTTTTGGTATATCGGGTTAAATTCATTACAATACTTACATTCAGGTGTATAAAGATATAAAAGTACATTATTATTTGTTTTAATAGCATCCTCAAATGCACCTGCAAAAACCGGAAGAGAAATACAAAATAAAATTAATATAAACAACAATCTTTTTATCATGCCCACAATAATACCACTTTAGATTAATGAAAGTCAATTATCCGCAATATTCCAATATGGGTGTTGACTTTTTTATTCCTATCGTTAAACCTTTAGTATGACTAAAGATTACTATAAAATTCTTGGTATAACGGAGTTTGAATCACAAGATGCCATAAAAAATGCTTACAGGAAACTGGCAAGAAAATGGCATCCGGATGTTGCAGGCAATTCTGCTGAAGCCGTATTAAAATTTAAAGAAATAAACGAAGCCTATGAAATTTTGTCTAACAAAATTAAAAAAGAAGAGTATGACAGAGCCAGAAGATTTTATTCTTATGCCACATCCGGTGAAAACCAATTTAAAAAGACTGAATTTAAAAAACAGGACTCTAAAAAAGGCTTTTCATTTAACTCTTTTAACTGGAAAAAACAGAATGAAGCTCCTTTACCTAAAAGGGGCGAAAATATTTATTCCGATATTGAGTTATCCGTTTTTGAAGCAGTTTCCGGCACAACTAAAACCGTCAATATGCTGCAGACACAAATTTGTCCTAAGTGCGGCGGCCGTAAGTTTATCAACGGCAGTATATGCAAAGATTGCCATGGAAAAGGTGAATTTACAAATTACAAAAAATTCACCGTAAAAATACCCGCTGGGATTAAAGACAAGTCAAAAATCAGACTTGCAGGTGAAGGCGGAATAGGAGTGAACGGCGGTGGAAACGGAGATCTATACATAACCGTTCATATTCAGGAACCCAAAACTTACAAGACAGAGGGTTTAAATATACTTAAAACAATACCCATTACCCCATACGAAGCCGTATTAGGTGCGAATATAAAAGTCAGTACAATTAAGGGCAATGTTTCTGTAAAAATTACACCTAACACTCAAAACGGACAAAAAATCCGTCTTGCAGGATGTGGAATTGTACAAAATAATAAAGTTGGTGATATGATTGTTACTGTAGAAATTAAGATTCCTCAAGAGCTTTCCAATGAAGAAATAGAACTTTATAAAAAGCTTGCAGAGTTATCTACGGTAAATATCAGAGACAATCTTTATGAAAACTAAGGTTAAAGAAATTTTCACTTCAATACAGGGAGAAGGTCCTTATATAGGATACAAACAAGTATTTGTACGTTTTTGCGGCTGTAATTTGAGCTGTAAATACTGCGATACAGAGTTTGATTCAGATGATGCAAAAGAATATTCAGCAAAAGAGTTAGCTGAAATAATTAATTTAAATAATGACTGCCACTCAGTATCCTTAACAGGCGGAGAACCTCTCTTAAATATAGAATTCTTAAAAGAACTATTACCGCTTATAAAACTGCCGGTTTATTTGGAAACGAACGCTACTCTAAGCAGTAACTTAAAAGAAATTATTAATTATATCGACTTTATTGCCGCGGATATTAAACTTCCAAGCTGCACCGGGGTAAAAGGATTATTAGAAAAACACGATAAATTCTTTGAAAATTCTAAGGGGAAAAATGTTTTTGCTAAAATTGTATTTGATTCAAATATAACGGAAGAAGAAATTAACTCCGCATGCCGGCTGGGGCGTAAATATGATATAGAACTCATACTACAGCCAAAAATGAATGGGACAACTTCTGTTATAGATAAAGACTTTATGGAACAGACTTTAAACTTGTTCTTATCTCAATATAAAAATGTAAGATTAATTCCTCAGGTTCACAAGTTTTTAAATATCAGATAACAACCTTGCGCAATTTTTTTTATCAGGAGTTTTATACTGGATTAAGCGGAGGTAATAATGCAAATTAATTCCATTAATCAAACAAACTTTGAAGGAGGGTTCCGGTTTCGTAATATGCCAGTTAACCTCAAAGAAACTTTGCCGGAACTAATAAAAAACAGAAGACAAATATTTAATGATTTTGAAAATCCCGGAGATGTTTTTTATTTAGTAAGAGACTCTGCTGATTATAAGGTGATGAAATTTATACAAAATAATAAACTTAAATTTGAATACTATCCTGAGATTTCAACAAAATCCGGCATGGATACTGAAAAGCCAGAAGAATTATCAAAATTAATACGCAGAATTAAACAGAACCCTATAACAACTACGACCCAATTAAAAAAAGCTGTGAATATTAATACAAAGGCAAGCAGGATTAAATCTGCTGATGACGAAAATATAGAAAAAATACTTAAGACACTAAAGCTTGAATTTAAAGAATACAAAATAACAACATTAACAAATAAATGTAAAATTTTGACTGATTCTGAAACAGGAAAAAAGGTCTGGATATCTCCTCCAAGCAAGAACGGTATAAATTATGTCTTTGTTGAGCCAAAGTCTTTGGATTTTAATACAGAAAGATATGCAATAGCAAATGACGGAAAAATTTTAGCAAGATTCTGCAATCCGGATCAAATAACACAATTTAAAAAGAACTTTGCTGCCACTCTTGCCAAGAAAAAGTAACTGGAGCGTAGGGGATTGTCTTGCTCGGTCGCGATGAACGACAATTTCGTATTTTGCTTTTGAGTTTTCAACACAACGCAAAATAACTCCAGCCTCCGCTCCCTCGCGCTCAAACCCTATAAATAAGGCTTTGCCTTATTGGGGGTTCTCATCCCTGCTATTACAATAAACAAACTTGTAGTTCTTACTACAAGCCATTTTTTCTTTTCTTTTTGGTTACTTTTTCTTTTTAGTAAAGAAAAAGTAACTGGAGCGTAGGGGATTCGAACCCCTGACCCCGACACTGCCAGTGTCGTGCGCTACCAACTGCGCTAACGCCCCAAAATATATTCAGTTTTCAAAAAGTGAGGCAGTTGTGCAGCGCGTAAGGCTCCCGCCTTAGCTACCTCTCGGAAAATGTGACATTTAGTCACCTTTTCCTCGGCAGAGTCAACTGCGCTAACGCCCCAAGGTTATATTCAGTTTTCAAAAAGTAGGGCAGTTGCGCAGCGCGTAAGGCTCCCGCCTTAGCTACCTCTCGGAAAACGTGACATTTAGTCACCTTTTCCCCCTTGAGCTGTCCCGCTTAATAAGTATATCATAAATATTAATAATTTGATATCTTTGTTAAGAATCCCTGCGTTTTTTTAGCAAATTCTTGAATCCGATATAAATTTCAGATATAACAAGCACCACTACAAATAACCAGAATATGTTATCCATATCTTTTGTTATAAATGTATGGTTCATTTTTAACAAAGCTCCAATCCATCCTATCACTACCCAGGAAACGATATATAGCGTAGGAAGCTCTGTGCTCAGATGTTTTATAACTCCCCAAAACTTGAATTTGACAAAATAATTGGAAAATATATGAGCCAAACTTATCGCAACCGCTATTATATTCATATATACAGCTAAAATTACCGGATTTTGCTGGTGATAAGTCAGCGGATTCATAAGTATCATCCACATATTTTTACCCGCAGCATCAAATGCCGACCATGCCAGTAATAACAAAGGTACGGAAATTAACAGCAAATACCAGTAAAATTTATCCGGATCCGTGCAGTGTTTTAAAACCTTACCGAATATCCAGCCCGTAACAGGATAAATTATCCAGTTGCAGAATGAAAAACATACGTAACTGCTTGCGGTGAAATTCTTTATCGGAATAAACAAGCCTATAAATGAGAAATAAAAATTATCAGTTGATAATTTTACGGATATCTCATTAGAACAGAATGCTCCTATTGCTGTCAAAACTATAGTTATTAAAAAAATTGTTAAATATGAAAACTTAAAGTATTTTACAAATCCGAAGAATAAGAATGCCAGTCCCGCAAATTGTAAAATATCGCCGCTTAAGAGCATTAAAAATTTATCATTGGACATAATACTGCTAAACATAGGATAATTCCCAAAAATCATCCAAGGCAGAATTTCTCTTAAAAAATTAAGCAGATATCCTGTTAAAAGCAAAATTACTCCGCGTTTAAAACAGCATTTGGGAGAATCGCTTCTTGTATAGGCAAGTCCCAACCCCATGCTGAACATAAAAAACTGTGCGCCCAAAAGTCTTACCAGATTATGGGCAATATAAGTCGCACTAAGAGATGGGGTGTTTGTGTATTTGACGGCATAAAAGACATGACAAAGTATCATTAAGATTATGCTGACAGTTTTGCATAAATCAACTGCCGGCTGACGTCCCGCATTTACAGTTTCAGTGCTGAAAAGGTTTCTAAATCCCATTTGACGACCTGTCTCCTAAGTCTTTTATGTTTCGGCTGTCTTGATGCCCTCCGTAAATATAATAACATAAAACTTAAAAATCGTCTTTTTTGTTACATACCATAATATTATTTTGTTAAATATTCAATAACTTCGTCAACATGCCCTTTGACTTTAACTTTTCGCCACTCTTTTTCAATCTTGCCGTCTTTATCTATTACAAAAGTAGAACGCTCAATCCCCATGTACTTCCTTCCGTACATAGATTTTTCTTTCCATACTTCAAACTCTTCCGCCAGTAGATGTTCACTATCGGATAAAAGAATAAAATTTAACCCCTGTTTCTCTTTAAAAGAC
>CALUTG010000056.1 GCA_944323615.1 Candidatus Gastranaerophilales bacterium | reverse complement strand
CCTGCTAACCCGTTTGAAACACTTGATACAAAAGGTGTTGGTAAGTTAATGGAAATGGCTATGGAAAAAGGTAAAGCTGTTAATCCGAAACTTATCGGCGGTGTTTGCGGTGAACACGGCGGGGATCCTGATTCTGTTAAATTCTCTTACAGAATCGGTCTTGACTATGTTTCATGCTCACCGTTCAGAATTCCGCAGGCAAAACTTGCGGCTGCTCAAGCTGTAGTCGAATCAGGTAAAATCCCTGCAGGCTGCTGCTAAGAATAATTGAAAATTCCCCGAGGTTCTAAAACGGACTTCGGGGAATTTTTTATTGCTTTTCACTCTGGTGGTTATATCTGTATTTAGTCCAAAGTCTTGTAATTGCACTTAAAACAAATCCCATTACAACAATACTGAATGCATACGGAACCCCTGTAATTACAGCCTTTTGTTTGATTAGTTTTGCATATTCTTTATTTACAGATGAATTATTTTTTAGAGCGCATTCCTTTGCAATATCTGATATTTCACTTCTGTTTGGTATATATATTTGCCCGTCAGAACCTTTTTTCATAAGTTCAGGGAATTTACCTTTTTTAGCAAGAATTTTTTTGAACCCTTCATCAAAAACTGCAGAACCAAAAATTGTATACAAGACTACAAGCGGTACCCGAGTCCATACTTCATAGAAATCAAGTTTGCCTCTATCTTTTGCGGCATTTGAATATCCAAATAGCCCTGTTGTACAGATTACAGCAAGCTGTCCTTTGCTGAGCGCAAGTTTTCCGTTAGAATTTTCAAAGTCCA
Organism: Candidatus Gastranaerophilales bacterium; assembly: GCA_944323615.1. GTDB lineage: Bacteria > Cyanobacteriota > Vampirovibrionia > Gastranaerophilales > Gastranaerophilaceae > CAG-196. The sequence continues at coordinate 10,668 of CALUTG010000056.1, read as the reverse complement.
GCTTTAGGTAATCATTTAAGAATTTTTCCAGCTTAGAACATTCTTTTCCATTTTTTTGTAATAATTTTGATAAATGTTTACCGGGTTCCAGCATGATTTCCGACAATTTAATGGCAGCTTTATTTTTATGCCCGCCGGCAGCAAGAGCTGCCCCGGCAGCGATTCCGGCTAATGAAATCACACCGGCTTTTTTTAACTCTTTTTTTGCATTATTTTCTACTTTTTGCTGCTGCTCTTTGTCTTCTTTTTTTTCTTTGTTTAAATTTGCAATATTATTGAAGTCGCTTACTTTAAAAACTTTTAGAGTAAACAAATTTTTAGCAAAACTCAGCACGTATTCTAAGGTTGGGATTGCAAGACAGGCTGTCAGCATACCGGCTTTGGTTGTAATAAGTCTGTTTTTTACTGCATTATCCAGATTTGAAGCTTTGATTTCTTTCACACTTTTGCAAATATTATTGGAAATGGTATCTTTATACTTTTCCGGCTGTATTGCTTTAAACAGTCCTTTTCTGTATAAATGTTCTCCAAAAAATGGTGCAGCATAATAAAATAATCCGGACTCTAAAAATTCCAGCATTGTAAATTCCCAAAAGTCAGCTTTACTGCGTGACAATACAGATTTTGGGAGCCAATTTGTGGCAGTATCCTGTATAAATCTTGTTGAAGAAAGGTTCTCCTGTGATTTCACAAACGTATCAAGAAATTGTACCCCCTTGCTGCCAAGGCTTCCGTGAAAATCACAATTTGAACTTTTTTTTGTATTCTTGTCCGTATTAGTTAGATCTTGTTTTTTTACTGTACTTATATTTATTTTCATATTCTTTCCTTCTTTTATAATTAGACATTAAAAAAGCCGCCTGTTAAGGCGGCTTGAATTCGTTAGCTTATCTTAAAATTTTATTAACACATTCGATCTGCATAACGATAACCGCCTTTCATAAGGTCGTACATCATCATTTGCATCATCATAGTGTTATTAAACATTAATTAAATCCCTTTCGTTATACGGTATTCTAAGACAGTTGTATAAATTTGTCAATATTATATCCGGGCTTCAATAATTGTAACACTTTTGTCCTTCGTAAATAATAATGTTAAAATAATAGCAGGAGGATATATGAAGAGATTTTTAGTGTTATCTCTGCTTATTTTGGTTCAGTGTTTGGCGCTTGCGGCACCGGAGATACGCTTCAGCGAAAGCGTTACGCCCTATAGAGGAGGTCTTTTAATTTCTAATTATGGCACAGATACTCTTAGAGGCGAAGAAAAAATAAATAAAGGATTTATCCTTTTTTATAAAAATAATCGTCTAAAGAACTTTATCCCTGCCGATGGGAATTTGAAAAAACCTACAGCGACGGTCATTTACAAAAGAAACTTATATGTATGCGACAGAGATAAAATATGGATTTATAACCTCAGGAATCTAAAACAAACACCTCAGAAAATAGCATTTCCGAAAGAGGATACTGTTATAAATGCAATGGATATTTCTAAGGATGAATTATACGTAACAGTTACAAATACAGACAGGGTTTATAAAATCAACCTCAAAGAAAAAGAATTAAAGCCTGAAAAATGGATTGATATTCCATCTCCAAACGGCATTGTAATCAAGGGTAAGACCGTTTATATAGCCTCCATTCCTAAAGATTATTCCAATATCAAAGAAGACAATGTTATCTATGTTATACAGGACAAAGTCAATCCATCTGTAGAAAAATTCAGCACAACACCGGGGATATATGATGGTCTGGCAATATCAGGGAGAACTCTTTATGTCTCTGACTGGTCGCGACAAGCTGTAATAGCTATTGATACAAAGACAAGAAAAGAAGAAATAATATTTCAGGAATCAGGTATCGGTCCTGCAAATATTGCAGTTAAAGGCCGACACCTATATATACCTGATTTACTTAACCACAGAATAATTGTACTAGATCTGAAAAAATATTCTATCAGTGTGATTGGTAAGAATTAGAAATAATAGAGAATTTTTAATTAAAATCACACGCTTTTACTGAACCGAGTTTGTGAATATCTTCATCCGTTCTGTTGCCGTAGATTGTTATCTTATTTAGTTCTGTTTCTATGTTATTAAATTCTTCATCTGTTAAGATAATATCTGCTGCGCCAAGATTTTCAATAACTCTTTCATCTTTTCTCATACCCGGAATAGGCACAACATGAGGATACTTATGAAGCATCCATGCCAAGGATAATTGAGCCGGAGTAATACCCTTTTTATCCGCAACCGCATGTAATAAATCCAAAAGAGGCTGGTTTTTTTCAACATTTTTAGGATTAAATCTTGTAATAACTCTTCTTACATCGTCTCCTTTATATTGAACATCCTTATTATACTTACCGCTCAAAAAACCGCTCGCCATAGGAGAAAAAGCCACAAAACCTATATTCAATTCCTGGCATGCCGGAATTACATCTTTTTCAAACATCCTCTCCATCATTGAATATTCGCTTTGTATTGCTGTAAGCGGAGTTACAGCATGAGCCTTTCTTATTTGCTCTTCCGTAGATTGAGACTGGCCCCAAGCGCATATTTTACCTTCTTTTATAAATTCGCCCATCCATCCTGCAACTTCTTCCACATTGGAATCCAAAGGGACCCTGTGTTCATAATAGATATCAATATAATCTGTTTGCAATCTCTTGAGTGAATCATTTAAAGCATTTGTCACACCTTTTTTACTCAATTTACCTTCCGGAATCTCCTGACCGGGCTGGAATACCGGAACAAATTTTGTTGTAAGAATAATTTTATCTCTAAAAGGTTTAACAGCTTTGCCGACCAATTCTTCATTGACATAAGGACCGTAAGCTTCTGCAGTATCAAAAAGAGTGCAGCCTAAATCATAAGCTTTTCTCATTAGCTTTATTGACTCTTCTTCTGTAGGAAGAGCTCCGTAACCATGAGAAAAACCCATGCATCCCATACCTACAGCAGAAACCTCAATATCGCGTAATTTTCTGTATTTCATAGATTACCTCCTTATTTTATTAAATACGGCTCAAAAATAGCTTTTAGCTGTACCTTACAGAATTTTTCAGTCCATTCAAGCGGTTCAAACTCGCCGTCTGACATACACCAGCAAGTCATCATTCCGTATAGCTCGCTTATTATAATATGAGTCATAAGCTCAACAGGAGTCTCTTTTGCTAACTCCCCGTTTTGAATCGCCAACTCTAAAATTTTCTTAAGCATATTATAATCATAAGCCCACTTCTTCCCGTCTTTATTTTCAGGAACAGAATTCGGATCTAAAACATCTCTTGTCCACTGACGGCAAATATGAATCCCGCCGTATTCTACACATTCCATAAAACGGTGAAAATAATGAGTAAGTTTTTCAATAATATCTAAGCCGTGCATCTTCTCTAATTCTTCTGCTATTTCGCTAAACGGAACACGGCTGATATCTAAAACTATATCCTCTTTGCGCTTAAAATATGTGTAAAAAGTACCCTTTGCAACCCCTGCTTTTTTAGTGATATCTTCAACATTGACTGCATCAAACCCTTTTTCTTTTAAAAGCTCAAGTGCGGTTGATACAAGTTTTCTTTTTGTGTTTTGTGCTGATATTTGTCGTTTATTCATAGTTACTCCTATTTATTGACAAATATATATTAGCACATCACTGACCCAAAGTCAATGACCTATAGTCAGTATATTGATTAATATTATATTTTACCGATAAACTTGATATTGTAATCACAAACCAATTCTTCAGAGGCAAGTACTGTTATGTTTGGTACAAATTCTGTCAGTATAACAAACATCATGTGCCTTAAATCCATAGGTACAGAGAGAATTGGATTGTCCAGCTTTTTCGATTTAGCTAACTTATTTATTTTATCAGCAATTTCTTGAACATCTTTAGCATCTATTCTGATAATGGATTCATCTTCTTCTTCCGTAAAGAATCCGGAAACTTTTTCAAGAGTTTCATCTGTAAGCTCAATGATTTTTAGTTCACCATCTATAGCCAAATCCTTTATTATCTGTTTAGAAAAAGCAAGTCTTACCTTGTCTAACAAATCCTCTTTTGTAGGTTCATTGGCATAGTCATTAATCTTTTCAAAAAGATATACAATATTTTTAACAGAAACTTTTTCCCTGATAAGGCAGGTTAAAAGATATTTTAAATCAGATGCTGTTATAAAATCAGGAATAATATTATCCACAAGGAAGGAATTTTTCTCCAGAACAATTTCGACATACTTATTGATATCGTTGTAGTCCATAATATCGGAAACTTCTCTTACTGCAATATATTTTACCGCTCTTCCTATATATTCAACAGCGCTTATACCGTGAACCCAGAAATCCTTAACTTTATCTTCTTTTATCCAGATAAGTTTTTTTCCGGTTATATCATCGGTTAGAATATAATCATCTTCTTGGGCTTTATAACCTTTCAGTTCGTCTTTGAAGTATGCAACATACCCCGGAAATACAACAGAGCGAAAAACTTCAATATCATGAATTTTTATATTGAATTCATTTTGATTTAAATCGTCGCTGTTATGAAAATGAATATGCGGGATTACATATCCAAGCTCGTCTGTCAGCTCCTGTCTAACTTTAACAGTTTCAGCAAGGAGGTTATCAGAATATTCCATAGAAATAACTTCAAGGATTTCTTCAGATAAATTTACTACAAATTTTTCTTCTTTAATTCCGGCATACATTGTCTCAGGAGAAATTTCACTAACTAATGCCTGCTTTAAAGAGTCAAGCTGTTTTAATTCATCTGACATTTGATTGTTTAATCGTTTTTTATCTTCGCCTGATAAATTATCACTCTCCAGCTGGGATTTGATTCTCTTAATTCTGTCTTTTTGATTTGAAATTTTCAGCTGAATTTCTTTACACAAATCATAAGGATTTGTAGGTGTCGCAAGCATTTTTTCCATTCTGTATTTAAAGCTTGTCACATTAACAATCTCATCTAAATCAGTTCCTTGCTCTTCCTGTTTTTCTCTCATGAAAATACAATTAAAATCAAAAGACGAATCTGTCTCGATTTCATGCATTGTATATAAATCCCATCCCTGTTCGGACATCTCATTCAGAAGATTTTCCAGAGCTTGTTTATCATCTGTTGGGACTGATTTTATAACGTATTGCATTTTTTTATTAAACATCTTCATCCTCTTTTGGTTTAACGATTTTGTAAATTAAGTTTGCGTGGGAAACTTTTTCATAACTTACTGAAAACGCTTCATCACAATATTTTTGGGCAATTTTTGTTTTTTCAGGATCATTAGAATATATTGTGTAAAGAGTTTCGCCTTTTTCAACAGCTTCTCCGCTTTTTTTATTTAAATATATTCCTACACTGTAGTCTATAGGATCGGTTTTCTTATCTCTTCCTGCTCCCAGAATTTTGCAAGCATAAGCTATTTTGTAAGCATCTATACTTTGTACATAGCCGCTTTTTTTTGATTCACACTCTACCTTATATTCTGGCAGCGCAAATAAGTCATAATTATCTATTACTCCTGAATTGCCGCCTTGAGCATCTATTAATTCTTTGAACTTTTCCAATGCTTTGCCTGAATGAACAAGTTCTTTTAAAAATTCTTTTGCCTCAGATTTTGTTTCAAACATACCTACTTTCATAAGGGCTATTGCGGCAAAGGAGTATGTTAAATCAGCTACATCACCTTCTTCTATATGTCCTTTAAGAAATTCTATGGATTCAATAATTTCCAGAGAGTTTCCTATGGCTCTTCCTAGAGGTTCTTCCATTGATGTAATGACTGCTGTAATATTTTTCTTAAGAATTTTCCCGATGTTAACCATTAATCTTGAAAGAGCAACAGCATCCTCTGGAGTTTTCATAAAAGCACCGGAGCCGTATTTTACATCAAGAATAATATTATTCGCTCCGGAAGCTGCTTTTTTAGAAACAACAGAAGATGCAATTAAAGGCATGCTATCCACTGTAGCAGTAACATCTCTGAGTGCATATAGTTTCCCGTCTGCCGGTGTCAGGTTTTGTGTTTGAGAGGCTATTGCTACATTAATTCTTTTTACTTGGTCTATCAATTCTTTGATTGTAAGTTTTGTATTAAAATTTGGAATGGACTCAAGTTTATCAATTGTGCCGCCTGTATGCCCCAGCCCTTTTCCGGAAAGTTTTGCAACAGGTACCCCTGCTGCAGCAAGCAGCGGAATAAGAGTAATTGTGACCTTATCGCCGACGCCTCCAGTAGAATGTTTATCTACAATAGAATCAGCCAATGCTCCGAAATCAATAACTTCACCTGATTCAACCATTGCTTCCGTCAGATATGCCGTCTCTTCTTCGGTCAGACCTTTAAAATATACAGCCATCAGCCATGCTGAAATTTGGTAATCAGGAGCAGTTCCGCTCATCATTGATTCAATAATAAAATCAATTTCGTCTTTAGTGTGAGCCAATCCTCGCTTTTTTTTATCGATAAGGTCAACAATTCTCATAACTACTTAGTACCTTTCAGTTTTGTGATTACCTGATCTGTAATATCAAGACCGCCTACAAAAACTCCTCTTACATCCATAATTGCATCAAGTTTTTGTTCCACCATAACAGCCTTAGCTGCATCTTTGATTTTTGTGTAAACTTCTTGTTCTCTTTTTGTCTTTAAAGCGATGTAAGCAGATTCTTTTGCTTTAAATTCCTGAGAAACTTTTTCTTCAAAAGACTTTTTCTTTAAAGGTGTGTCCAGAGCCTTGTATTCTTTTTCCTTATCGACAAGAAACTGCTGCATTTCAAGACCTTTTGCATCAACCTCTTTTGTTGCTTTTTGTGCGTAATCAAAATTATCAATTACTTTCACATAATCAATATAACCGATGCCTCCAGCATTTGCAATGCCAGTCATTGCAATAAGTGCAAGTAATGCCAGACCAATTTTCATTTTTTTCATAATAAACCTCCTATATTTCTATTTTAGTACATCATGTCGCCAACACCAAATGTAAAGTAACCGTTAGGTGAACCGTTTGGTCCAGGATTTGTAAGCGGGAAACCGTAATCAACAGAAAGCGGTCCTACTCCCGGAATATTTATCTTCAAACCGACACCGGCTGTAATTGCCTGAATAGGTCTGTCATATAAAACACTTGATATTGTAGGGTCAAATACACGACCTGCATCAACCCAGAATGTCATTCTCAGATTCTGCAAGAAATTAATTTTAAGTCTGTCTACAAAAGGAATAGGTGTTGCAAGTTCTGCTGACCCCATGATAAATGAAGTACCGGTACCTACACCGTTAACCTTGTAACCTCTTATCGTATATGGACCGCCGAGCCTGAAGGCCATAATTTCAGGCATATCGTCTCCGTGTACCTTTACACCGCCCCTGGCTGTAAAGGTTAAAGAAGATTTCTTTGCAATCGGTATGAATTTTTTAGCCATACCAATTAAGCGTCCGTTTGTTTTTCCGAATCCGTCAAGCCCGAATGCTTCTTCAAACCGGACTGATGCCAATGCACCATGCCGCGGATTGGTTACCGAGTCTCTGGAATCATATGCAAAGCCCGGTGCCATTCTTAAGAACAGACCGCCTTCAAGCTGTTTTTCTCTCTCTGCAAAATCAAGCCCATGATTCTGGTACAATCTTTCAATCGAGTTTCTATCTCCTTCTGAAAGGTGAATATATTCAACTCCGCCAGTAAATGTTGTAGACATTCTTGGATTGAATTTGAGTCTGTGCGCAATGGTGCTTTCTATACCAATTCTTCTTTCAATTGCGAGCGGAATTTGGTAACTTCCTAAATCTCTAAAATAAATTTTACTCATCAACGAATTATCTGCGTTCAAAAAGTGCGGTTCAAAAAAGCTTAATTCTGCCTGATAGTTCATATGATTTTTAATTGATGAATCACTCATCAAAATACCTGAACCGACTAAACCTGTTAAAGAAACTCTCTGATTCATTCCGCGGAAGTTGTTGTCTGAAATACCGAGAGATCCGAAAGCACCTGTTGCGGAATCAAGACCGCCGCCGACAGAAACTGCTGCCGTTCTTTGTTCCTTAAGATCAATAGTAACATCAAACATATTAGGATCATCCTGCGAAACTTCAATAGTCCGGTTTACATCTTTAAAAGCTTGAGTGGAATATAGTCTTACTAGATCCTGTTTCACAAGATTTTCATTATAAACAGACCCCGGTTCTGTCATAATATTACGTTCAATTACGTATTCTTTAGTTTTTTCATTTCCGGTAATAATAATCTTATTGATTTTACCTTCCATGATGTTTAAGTTGATTGTACCGTCCGGGTCGTCATATATGGAGTCGATTTTCGAAAGAATGTAACCTTTGGAGTAGTAGCATTCATTAATTTTTTCCATCGCAGAATTGATAGCAGATATATTTTGAGGTTTGCCTTTGAGCGGCAGAAGATACTGCATAATTTCTTCTGAGGAAACTACAGTATTGCCTTCAATAGTAAAGTCTGTTATAGGAATATTTTCTTCTACAATAATTTTTAAGGATATTGTTCCATTGGAATTTTTAACAGGAATGGCCTTCATTCTTTCAGTAAAGAAACCCAGTCTGTAGATAGTTTTTAAATCTTGCTGCATGGCATCTTTGTCATACAAATCCCCTTTTTGGAGAGACATTTTTGAAATGATATATTCAGGTTTAATAATATTTGCCCCTAGAATTTCAATATCATTAATATAAGCAGTGTTGGTTTCAAAGTCATGAACTTCAGCAGATTCCGCTTCTTCCATAATTTCTTTATCTGTCATATCATCTTTTGCAAAAGCAATAGAAGGCATCGTAAAAACTAATAATGCCAAGATAAAAATTATTAATTTTTTATATAAATCTGACAGACTAATCAACTATCCACTCCAAAGTGTATAGTATAAATTTTATCACAAATATCCTTCTGTGGGCAATATTAATTGCAAAAAAAAACTATCAGCATGCCATTTTTATTTTTTTTGTAATAATATTAACTTATAAACAAATTTTATTTCAATATTAATGGAAGGAGAAACAATGGAAAGTTTTATGAGTCTGGTACAGTCAAATGCTATTGCTGTATCGGCAGCTATTCTCATTGTAGCTTATGTATTTATAGCTACGGAAAAAATTCCTAAAGTTACAATTGCTCTTTTAGGCGCGGTTGTAACTTTATTTTTAGGTCTGCTCGGGCAGGAACAAATGGCAAATGGTGCCCTAAATCCTGGGTATTTCATTAACTTCATTGATTTTAATGTAATTTTCTTACTTGTTTCAATGATGATTATTGTAAGTATTGCTACCAAAAGCGGTATGTTTAACTGGATGGCAAATGAAATGTTAAAGATGACAAAGGGTAAACCTAAACTCATTATGTTTTCTTTAGCCATATTTACAGCTGTTGTTTCAGCATTTTTGGATAACGTTACTACAGTTATTTTGATTATGCCTGTAACTTTTGTAATTGCAAAAGAATTGGATATTAATCCTGTTCCGTTTTTGATTGCAGAAATTATTGCATCAAATACCGGCGGTACAGCCACATTAATAGGTGATCCTCCTAACATTATTATCGGTTCAGCTGCTGGTTTATCTTTTATGGCATTCTTAAAAGAGTTAACCGGAATTGTTGCTGCAATATTAATTGTCAACGTAGCACTCCTTACATTTATTTTCAGAAAGCAGCTTGTTTCAACTGCTGAAAAAATGGCAAAGGTTGCTGAAATTGATAATTCTCATACAATTACGGATAAATGGTTAATGATTAGATCTGCAATTGTTTTAGTACTTGTTATTATCGGATTTGTACTCCATGACGTAACTCATATTCAAACAAGTGTTACTGCTATGGCAGGTGCAGCATTCCTGTTATTATTTGAAAAACCTACAAAAATTCTTGCAGAAGTTGAATGGAATACCATCTTCTTCTTCATTGGTTTATTCATTATTATCGGCGGTTTGGATTACGCAGGCGGTATCAAACTTATGTCAGAATGGTTATTGAATGTTACTAACGGTTCTCAGGAAGCTACATCAATGATTATCCTCTGGGCATCGGGTATTTTATCCGGCGTTATTGATAACATTCCTTATACCGCTACAATGGCGCCTATGCTTGTTGAAATCCAAAAATTAATGGGTCCTGAATATACTCATCCTCTCTGGTGGTGTTTGTCATTGGGTGCATGCCTTGGTGGTAATATGACTATTATCGGTGCTGCTGCAAATGTTATTGTTTCTGAAACATCTGCAAGAGATGGGCATCCGATTAAGTTTATGTACTACCTCAAATACGGTGTACTGACCACTTTAATCGCACTTGCGATGAGTTCTGTTTATATTTGGTTCAGATTCTTACATTAAGAATTCGGATAAAATATTATTACTCAATAAAACTCCTTGAAGATTTAATTTATATCCGAGAGGAGTTTTTATTATAAAATCTTTGTATTTATTTAAAACAGGAGCAAATGTTTTTTCAAAATCAAAATTGTATTTTGTTTTTATTTTGGATACATTTATCCCCTCTTCTTTTCTGAATCCCAGAAAAATTTCTTCTTCCAGTTTCTCTTTTAAAGACAATTTATGCTCTGATGCCTTTTTATTTTCGTAAATTAAATAGTCATCCATGTTTGTGTAATTATAATACCTTACTCCATCAATATATCC
>CALUTG010000055.1 GCA_944323615.1 Candidatus Gastranaerophilales bacterium | reverse complement strand
CATAGCTGTTGATTAGGGATATGTGTATCGTCGTTTTTTAAGGAGTATAGGTATATATTAGCAGTATATGTTTTAAATAAAATCATGAGAACGTATGATTTTGTTAACAAATCTTAACAAAATTTTTTTATTGACATTTCAGGTTAAAACTTAAGAACTAGAACGGGTTGGTATTTATAATATTGAAAAAATATTGTTATATATTAGAATTGGTGTATAGACCGGACAAAATAAGGGAGTTGGGTTAATGAAAACAGATAAGAAAAAGATAGCAATACTAATTCTGGCATTTATAGGATTGGCCTTATCAATAGAACTTGCATTTATATATTATTCTGCAAACTATGATAAATATGCGCTTTCCAGTTTCTGTTCCATTAATGATTTTATCGACTGCGACGGCGCAGCCAGAACAACGACTTCCCAGTTTTTAGGTATCCCGCTTGCTTACTGGGGAATATTCTTCTATATTCTGGTTTTATTCCTCAGTGTGGTTGATAAACTAAAAAATATTAAATTTCTCAAATTTTTGGAAGTTTTTAAAGAACCGAGAGCGTATATAACCTTTCTGGGTACAATTGCGTTTATATGTTCCATGATTCTCGCCAGTATAAGTTTATTCAAAATTAATAAACTCTGCATACTTTGTTTTATAACTTACTTTATAGACCTTGCTATAGCTTTAACAGCAGCAGGAGGGATGTTCAAGAATATTGTTGCAGATTTTAAAACTACATTTTTTGACTTTATAGACGGGGCAAGAAAATATTTTAAAACTTTTCTCGTGCTTCTTATAGCTTCAGTTTCATTCCTTGCTTATAGCGGAATTACCCTGAACTTCGTACCGCATGTTAAGAAAAGCAAGGCTATTATGAAGTATAGGAAAATCAAATATAATCCATACAGAGTTAAGGGAAATACGCTTGGTGCAGAAAACGGAACTGTTGTAATAGAACTCTATTCTGACTATGTTTGCCCTTTATGTTATATCCACAATATAATGCTTCATCAGGCCGCTAAAGATTTTTCAAATTTAAAAATTATTCATCATAATTATCCGTTTGACCGGGAATGTAATCCTTATATCGGAGTAAATATGCATCCTAATGCATGCTTTATGTCAAAAGGTGCGCTTGCTGCCGCAAAACAAGGGAATTATTGGGAAATGAGTTCTCTGTTATATGAAAATCAGCCTAAAAAAATGGACGAAATGATAAAACTTGCAGACCAGCTTGGGTTTGATAAAAACAAATTTATACAAGATTTTGAATCAAAAGAAATATCAGAAGAGCTTGATAATGAAATCAAAAATGGTTCTAAGCTTGAAATTGATGCTACTCCTACAATGTACATAAACGGAGATAAAATTGTCGGTGTAAAACCTTATTATGAGCTGAAGGAAATATTAATTGAGCATGGAGCAAAAACAAGATAACAGAATACTTTTACACGCATGCTGCGGAATTTGTTCGGGATATCCCATTTCTTTTTTAAAGGAAGCGGGATATTCTCCTGTTGTATATTTTTGCAATCCTAATCTTGATACAGAAGAAGAATTCGAACGGCGTTTGAGCGCACAAAAAACTGTCTGTGACCACTTTGAGGTAGAACTTATCACAGAACCGTATAACCATCAAGAGTTTTTAGACTATGTAAAAGGGCTTGAAAACGAACCTGAAAGAGGGAAACGCTGTGTAAAGTGTATTGAGCTGCGGCTTAAAAAAGCGTTCCAAAAGGCTGTAGAACTTGGGATAAGCTTAATTACAACCTCTCTTGTAATAAGCCCGCACAAGAATTTTCAAATGATATCCGAAATCGGGAAAAACCTTGAATTAAAGACGGCGGAGAATTTACCCCAATATTTACCCCTGAAATATTTACCCCTGGATTTTAAGAAAAAAGACGGGTTTTTAAAGACTAATAATATATCAAAAGAGTTGAACATCTACAGACAGAAGTACTGCGGATGTGAATTTGCCCCGGGGGGGGGTAAATAAGGGAGGGGTAAATAGAAGTGCGTAATAAGGATATAGATTAAACTGCGGAAGGAATAGTTATGGAATGTAAAAGAGAAGAAAACTTGCAAGAATGTATATGTTCTGCTACGACATGCCAAAAACGGGGAATATGCTGCGAATGTGTAAGATCTCACAGAGAACGAAGCGAAATCCCGGGATGTTTTTTCCCAAAAAGTGCAGAACTTAAGCACAATCGCTCTATAGAGTATTTTATAGAAGTTTATTCATAAAGCCTTAATAGAAATTAATTTATTGTATGTATTTTTAAAATATTATGGTATGATATTAATTACAAATGAGGGCTTTTGCTAATGGGCTATAAAATATTATCAAAAAAAGAACTTTGTCCAAATCAATACGAAATGGTTATTGAGGCTCCTTATGTTGTCAGAAATGCCAAAGCTGGACAATTTATAATCTTCAGAGCAGAAGAAAACGGGGAAAGAGTTCCTCTTACAATAGCAGATATTAACAAAGAAACAGGAGCTCTCACTATTGTATTTATGGCAGTCGGTTACTCCACAAAAAAACTTGCAGAACTCAATGAAGGAGATGAACTGATTGATATAGTAGGACCGCTCGGTCAGCCTACACACATTGAAAAGTACGGAACTGTTGTTTGTCTTGCCGGCGGATATGGAGCTGCTCCATGCTATTTAATTGCAAAAGCTTTTAAAGAAGCAGGGAATAAGGTTTATATGGTTATGGGTGCCCGTACAAAAGAACTTATATTCTGGGCAGATAAGATGAAAGATGCCTGTACCGAATTATTCATAACAACCGATGACGGAACTCTCGGAGAAAAAGGGTTTGTTACAGGAGTTTTAGAAAGAATTATAAACACTGAAAAAGTAGATTATGCAATTGCTGTAGGCCCTATGCCAATGATGAGAGCGGTTGCAGAAATGACACGTGATAAAGGAATTTATACGGAAGCCAGCATGAACCCTATTATGGTTGATGGCACAGGAATGTGCGGAGCCTGCAGGGTAACAGTTGGCGGAGAAACAAAATTTGCCTGCGTTGACGGACCTGATTTTAACGCTCATCTTATTGACTTTGATGAAGTTATAAACAGAACAAAGATATATAAAGATCAGGAACAAAAACGAGATGAAAATTGTAATTTATTTAAAATGGCTGATAGAATATAGGAGATAAATAATGGCACCACAAGAAAAAACAATACCTTTATGCCCTCTTATGAGTGTTGGATCTCAGGTAGAAATCGTATGTATGCAAGAAAACTGCGCCTGGTATCTAAAGAATTATAAAATATGTTCGGTATATATGATGGCACATAATTCAATGCTGGATGTACAGGCAAAGCAAAAGGCCGCAAAACAAAACCAAACTAACGGTTAGTAATTATAAAAAGCCGGATTGTATCCGGCTTTTTATTTCGGGAATTGGAGAAAAAGATGAAAAATACAGTTGTTATAGGCGCACAGTGGGGAGACGAAGGGAAGGCAAAGATTACGGATTTACTGGCTGAACAGTCTGATTTAATTATCCGTTATCAAGGCGGCTGCAATGCAGGACATACGGTCGTTACCCATGGAGAAACTTATAAATTTCACTTGATACCTTCCGGTATACTATATGAGGGTAAAATTTGCTTTATCGGAGCCGGAACAGTAATTCATCCCGAATCCTTTGAAAAAGAGATTACTGTATTAAAAGGGCAGGGAGTTAATCTAAAAGGACTTAAAATTTCTCCGCTTGCTTCAATTACCCTTCCTTATCATATTGAAATGGACGGATGGAGCGAAAACAATGCAGGCAAGGGAAAAATCGGTACCACAAAGAGAGGCATCGGTCCGACATATTCTGATAAAGCAGCTCGAACTGTACTAAAAATTCAGGATTTGTATTCATTTGAGGCTCTCAATGAAAAATTAGACATGATTCTTCCACTGAAAAACAAAACTCTTGAAAAAGCATACGGAATTGAACCTTACACCAAAGATTGCATAATATCTTTATGTGAAAAATATGCAGAGCTTTTCAAACCTTATGTCTGTTTTGAATGGCAGGATATGTTAAGAAGATACAGCGACAAAACCATTCTTTTTGAAGGCGCACAAGGTGTAATGCTTGATATAGATTACGGAACCTACCCTTTTGTAACTAGCTCTAACCCTATAGGCGGAGGGGCTGCAACAGGAAGCGGATACGGTCCTTGTATGATACACGAAGTGGTAGGTGTTTCAAAAGCTTATGTAACCAGAGTCGGAGAAGGTCCGTTCGTTACGGAATTAACCGATGACACAGGTAAAAAAATTCAGGAAATAGGGCACGAATACGGAGTTACAACAGGACGGCCGAGAAGATGCGGCTGGTTTGATTCAGTTATTATGAAGTATGCCGTGCTTGTAGGCGGGATTACAAAAGTTGCGCTTACTAAAATTGATGTTTTTGATACTTTTGATGAAATAAAAATTTGCGTTGCATACAAAGATTGCAGAAATGATAAGGTTTATACAACCTATCCTACAGATGTATTTATTCACAAATATCTGGAGCCGGTATACGAAACCATGCCTGGCTGGAAAACATCCCTGAGCGACATAAGAAAATATGAAGACCTGCCGGAAAACACAAAGAAATTTATCTCCAAGGTTGAAGATTTAATAGGAGCTCCTATAGGAATTGTTTCAGTCGGCCCTGACAGAGAACAAACCATTACCCGCGAGGGGTAAAGGGGGTAAAGGGGTAAATGTAAGGAGAGGGAGAAAATCTCCCCCGAGCCGGAATCTGGGGAAAAACAAGCATCTTTTCAAGTTGATAAGATCCTGAAACAAGTTCAGGATAACAAGTTATTTTTCTATATTTACCAATTTTTATATATTGATCCAATCATAAAGATTTTTTATTACCACATCAGGAAAATCTTTAAGCAAAGCTGCCGTATCAAGATTCTCTTTCACCGGTTCACAGTTTAATACTCCGGATTTATACTCATTTGAGTAATTTTTCCCTTCGTTAGCACAATACGGAACTTTTGCAATTCCGTTGGAGCAAATATAAGCAAGTCCGTGAACCCTGCATATAATCGGTCTGTATTCATATACACAACAGACTTTATTAATCAAAAAAGGACACTGTCCTCCTTTTTCCATTTTCTTAAAATTCTCTTGAACTTGAATTTTAGTCAGATTATCGAGAGCTGAATACCCTTCCGTTAAAAAATCAAGCTCGTAGTTTGAAAGAGGGTAGTCACCTTTTTCACAGCAGGAAGAACAATATTTTTTACAGCAAATAAAACTCTTTTGCTCATCAAAATACAAACTTAGCCCGGAATCTAACTTCTTTATAAACTCTCTGTAATTAAGCACACCGAACCCCAAAGACAGGCAAGCTAAAATTAACTCCCTATTTACCCTCTATTTACCCCTTCCCCAAATACGTTTCCAAAAACTCTTTGAAGAGGTGGACTCAAGCTGTTCTATGCGATGGGATAACTCTTTATTGTGTTCTAAAAGCTCTTTAACCTGCTGGGCAAGAATCTCATTATCTCTTTTGTACCCGCCGGCCTCAATTAACTTATTAGCCATATCGGAATTTTTGATATCATCGCTGATTTTCTTAGCAACAGCTTCTGCAAGCATTTGAAGAGTCTGACTTGAAACATCAAGAGTAAAGCTTTTATTCGGCTGAGCTTGCGGAGTTAAATCCGTAACAATATGTTCTTCATCCTGAGATGCAGCATTTTCAGTTGGTTCAGATTCAGGATTTACCCCTTCAAGGTAATCTTTTACTAAAATTGGCTGGACTGGTTCTTCCGTTCTTTCAACCTTTGCTTCCATTCTTTGAAGCTTAGCTATAATCTGCTCATCGCTATACCCTTGAGCCTTTAGAGAAATACCCTTTTTAATCTTTTCAAGTGATAAATCATCGTAAAACTCAAGACCGTCTTCGTCTTCATAAATAGACTCTATCTTCCAGTCTTCAAGGAACAAATCCAGCGAATGTCTGTCAATATAATAATTTTCTGCGTTTAAACTTTTTAAAATTGAATCTCTGTTATACATCCGCCTACCTCACCTTTTTACTTGCCTTGCAATATCTCTTTCCTGAGTCTTTTTGGCAATTGTTTCTCTTTTATCGTAAATCTTTTTACCTTTTGCTAACCCCAGTTCTATTTTAGCAAAACCATGGGTTAAAAACAATTCCAAAGGTACTATTGTGTAACCTTCTTTCTTAATCTTTGCAAGAATTTTCATTATTTCTTTTTTTTGCAGTAAAAGCTTTCTCACCCTGTCAGGTTTATGGTTGAACCTGTTTCCCTGTTCATAAGGTGAAATATGCATGTTATATAAGAAAACTTCATTATCTTCAATCTTTGCAAAGCTGTCTTTCAGGTTAATCATACCTTTACGGATTGATTTTATCTCCGTTCCGGTCAACACTATCCCTGCAATGTACTTATCAAAAATTAAATAATCATGAAAAGCTTTTCTGTTCGTAGAAATAACCTTTTTGTCCATAGGTTAATTATAATCTAAATCCTTGAATTTGGGAAGTTTTTACCTTGAAAACTATTCCGGCGGATAAATTCTCTGTCTATCCGATTTAACGTATCCAGTTTTTTCCCTATCCATCTTGGTGCAACAAGCTCTGTTCTCAACCCGTTTCCCGCAAGACGGTGAATTGTAGTCTTCAGGGGTAAATATTCTAAAAAGTCACAGACAGTTGAAACGTACTCGTCCTCTGTCATAAAATCCAGCTCATCATTTCTGTACATTTCTGTAACTTTTGTTCCCTCCAATGCTACAAGCATATGAATTTTTACCCCGTCCGGTTCCAGCTTTGCTATAGTTTTTGCTGTTTCCATCATCTCATCATAAGTTTCAAAGAGATTCAAAATCACATGCAGACAAATGTTAATACCATACTCTTTTGTCTTTTCATAAGCTTCTAAAAAACATTTATAATCGTGACCGCGGTTAATCTTTTTAAGAGTTTTATCATGCACAGACTGAAGCCCGTACTCAATCCAGGTATAATAATCGGGGGTAAATGAAGAGATTAGCCGCAGTTTATCATCATCAACACAATCAGGACGAGTTCCGATAGAAATGCCAACTACATCCGGATGATTCAGAGAGGCTCTGTATATTTTTTCAAGTTCATCTACAGGTTTGTACGTATTTGAAAAAGCCTGGAAATATGACATAAATTTCTTAGCCTTGAACCTTTTTGCAAGAGTTTCAGCGCCCACCTTTACCTGATCTTCTATTGATAAAAGGTTAGAGTGCGCCTGAGAAAAACTTCCGCCGTCATCACAAAATATACACCCGCAGCTCGAAATTGTTCCGTCTCTGTTCGGGCAGGAAAAGCCAGCATCAAGAGTTATTTTATAAACCTTCGCTCCGAATTTATTCTTTAAAAATTCACTGTATTGATTATATCTTTTATCAGTTCCGTTAAAAAACATACCTAAAGCTTACACAAAAAGTACACCACGGACAAGTTTATGGTAAAATTATGTAAGAAAAGAGGATATGAAACTATGAAAATGTCAAAATTATTTGTTCAGACTTTAAGAGAATTTCCGTCAGATGCGGAAGTTATATCTCATAAAATGCTTGTAAGAGCAGGTTATATAAGAAAACTCACCTCGGGTGTTTATAACTACTTACCCCTTATGTGGAGAGTTTTAAAGAAGATTGAAAATATTGTACGAGAAGAAATGGATGCAGCAGGAGCACAAGAACTTCTAATGCCGTTTGTTCAGCCAAAAGAACTCTGGGAAGAATCCGGACGATGGGAAGTTTACGGACGCGAACTTATGAGGCTAAAAGACCGCCACGACAGAGAAATGTGTCTCGGACCTACTCACGAGGAAATTATTACATCAATTGCTCGTGATGGGTTGAAATCTTATAAACAACTTCCTGTAAACCTTTATCAGATTCAATCAAAATTCCGCGACGAAGTCCGCCCGAGATTTGGTCTGTTAAGAGGCAGAGAATTTATTATGAAAGATGCCTACAGCTTTGATACAACACAGGAAGGGCTCGAAAAAGAATATCAGAATATGGCACAGGCTTATACTAAAATATTCAAACGCTGCGGACTCAATACAAAAATGGTTCAATCAGATTCCGGCGCAATCGGCGGAAGTGTAAGCCACGAATTTATGGTTATCACAGATACTGATGCCGGAGAAAATGATGTGTTTTACTGCGATAGCTGCGACTATTCTGCAAACTCTAACCACGCAGTATCTAACCTGCCCACAGACGGAGTTAATATCGTCGGTGAATGGTCAACAGCCAAGATATTAGATACTCCTGAAACCCTTTCAATAGAAGAATTGTGTGATTTCTTAAAAATACCTGCAACTCTTATTGTAAAAACTCTTGTCTATATTGTAGACAAAAAACCGGTCTTAGCACTCATAAGAGGGGACAAACAGGTTGAAGAAACAAAACTTATGAATGCAGTTGGCGGAATTGATATCCGTATTGCGACAGCGGGCGAAATTGAAGAAATGATGGGTGTAAACGGATTCGATGCAGCGAAAGGCTTCATCGGACCGAACGGTTTAAAAGAATACAACGGATACCCGATTACTGTAATAGCTGATAACACAGTTAAAGAACTGAAAAACTTTGTAATCGGTATTAACCAAGAAGATAAACACGGTGTTGGCTATAACTGGAACAGCGAAGTTCAATTACCGGACATCGTAACAGATATAAGACTCGTAGAAGCCGGAGAACTCTGCCCTAAATGCGGGAAACCGCTGAAAGTAACAAGAGGAATAGAAGTAGGAAACATCTTCCAGCTTGGAACAAAATACTCTAAGCCGATGAACGCAGTATTTACTGATATTGACGGCAAAACAAAACCATATATTATGGGCTGCTATGGAATCGGTATTTCTAGAACTGCCGCTGCCGCAGTAGAAGCTCACTACGACGATCATGGTATTAAATGGCCGCTCGCTATTGCTCCTTACCACGTAATAATTATTCCGGTAAGCACAAAAGATGAAGAGCAAATGAAAGTAGCGGAAGATCTTTATAAAACTCTCATTAAACACGGAGTTGAAGCCGTTCTTGATGACCGCGACGAACGTCCGGGGGTTAAGTTCAAAGATGCAGACCTAATCGGATTCCCGTACAGAATAACTGTAGGCAAAGGAATAAGCGAAGGGGTTGTTGAATTTAAAGTTAGAGAAACTAATGAAATTTCTAATATCAAACCAGAAGAAGCTGCGGAAATGGTTGTAACTGCGGTACATAATTTGAAATAAAGTAACGGGGCGGCGGCAGGAATCTGCCGCCGCCCCGTTTATCTATACGAAAAAGAACCTGACTAGAATCAGGTTCTTTTTTAATTTTTACTTGTTTAGCGGTTAAAAGCCTGTCGTTAACATCAAGCCCATCCCGCTTGATTTATATATAAGCCCCTCTATACACCTATAATATAAGGAATATAGTTCACAGTAGTGCTGAAAGAGGAACAAGGGATAAGGAACTAAACCTTTTACCCTTATACATTCATTTACCCTCCCCCTACCAGGAAGCTTTTGTAACGCCAGGAAGTAACCCTTGGTGAGCCATCTTTCTTAAGCAGATTCTGCAAAGACCGAAGTCTCTGTGGAAACCGTGAGGTCTGCCGCAAATGCTGCATCTGTTATGAAGTCTAACCTTTGGGTATTTACCCTTAGCTGCTAACATTTCTCTTTTTTGTTCTTTGTTTATCATCGCTTTTTTAGCCATGATTTTCTCCTTTATTACATTTTGTATTTTCTACTTACATTCTAGCATAATCGGGACTCGATAGTCCATCTACACTATATTAACTACTTCTGAGCGCCCATTCCTTTGAAAGGCATACCTAATAATCTGAGCAATTCTCTTGCTTCATCATCAGTTTCAGCAGTTGTGATAATAGATACGTTCATACCTTTTACCAAATCAACTTCTTCATAAGTAATTTCAGGGAACAATGCTTGTTCCTTTAAACCTAAAGTATAGTTGCCTCTGCCATCAAAACTTTTAGCTGAAATACCTCTAAAGTCACGAATACGAGGTAAAACAACGCATATTAACTTTTGAAGAAAATCATACATTCTTTCGCCGCGGATTGTAACCATAGCACCAACCGGCATACCTTCTCTTAATTTGAATGTTGCGATTGATTTTTTAGCTTTTGTAACAACTGCCTTTTGTCCGGCAATCTTAGTTAATTGAGCTTGAATAGCATCTGCAATTTTTGAGTTGTGAGAAGCTTCACCAACACCCATATTTAAAACGATTTTGTGAAGTTTCGGAATCATAAGATCATTTTTATAACCGAATTTTTCCTTAAGTGCTGCTTTTACTTCTTCATTGTATTTTGCTTTTAAGCTTTTTGTTCTTGTCATTTTTCTTTCCTCTTTACTAAGACGGTATTAACATCAGGTGTGGGGGGTAAATAAAATAAGTCAAAATTTTACTTACCGGTTGAGGATTGTAACAGCTACATCCCTTTTACCCCGGCCTATGTTAAACGTCTAACTGTTCACCACATTTTTTACAAACACGAACTTTTTTTCCGTCAACAACGGAGTGTTTGATTCTGGTAGGCTTTTCGCAGCTCGGGCATACAATCATTACATTAGAAGAATCAATAGGAGCTTCCTTCTTGATTAATCCGCCTTGAATTCCGTATGCAGGATTTGCTTTGGTAGCCTTGGTAATCATATTAGCACCTTCTACAACAACTTTGCCTTCTGAAGGAATTGCTTTTTTGATATTACCTTGTTTTCCTTTATCTTTGCCTGCTGTGATAACTACTCTGTCACCAGTTTTTACATGCAAGCTTTTTTTACTTTCTGCCATTTTATTTCTCCATTTATATTTTTTGAGATTTTTCTATTTCTTCAGAGCTCCTGAATCAAGTTCAGGACTATCCATTCCTAACCGCAGCTTATGCCCGGCAAGAACTAGATAACTTCCGGTGCAAGAGAAACGATCTTCATAAAGTTTTTGTCTCTTAATTCTCTTGCTACAGGTCCGAATACACGGGTTCCGCGCGGGTTGCCGTCTTTGTTAATAATAACAGCCGCATTTTCATCAAATCTGATAACAGAACCGTCAGCACGTTTGATATCGTGTTTTGTTCTAACGATAACTGCTTTTACAACTTCTGATTTCTTAACGGTCATATTAGGAGTTGCATCTTTAACAGTTGCAACAACAACATCACCTACAGCAGCGAATTTCTTATTAGAGCTGCCCATTACGCGAATAACTAATAATTCTTTAGCACCTGTATTGTCTGCTACTACTAGTCTTGTTTCTTGTTGTATCATTTTTCTATTCCTTTTGTCTTTGCTGAGGTTTTACCTCAACTTATACTCTTTAGGGTTTGTTAGTAAGGGATTTTCTTTACCCTTGCCTATTTTCCCGCCCTCCGTCCATAAGCCTTGCGTATGACTTACCCAGAGGAACTTTACTGATCTTACTACTTAGCTTTTTCTACGATAGATTCTACAACCCATCTTTTGCTTCCTGAAATTGGTTTTGATTCAATAATTCTTACTGTATCACCAATACCGCATTCATTCTTTTCATCATGAGCTTTGTAGTTTTTGTTTGATTCAATAATTTTCTTATATTTTGGGTGTGGATTGTATGACGCAACTTTTACGACTACTGTCTTATCCATTTTGTCACTTATTACTACACCTTGTTTTTCTTTTTTAGGCATTTTTGTCTCCTTAAACCGCTTGCGAAAAATGCTTACGCATTAGCTTCGCTAGCTGCTTCCTTTTCACTTATAACAGTTTTTGCTTGAGCTATTAAGCGTTTTGTTTTTGAAATTTCAGCAGTGTTTTCTAACTTGTGCATAGTCTTTTTGATTCTGCAATCAAGAAGCTGCTTTTTAGAATCAAGTACAAACTGCTTTAACTCATCAACTGTTTTTTCACGCATTTCACTTAACTTCATTTTTATTTATCCTTTAAAATTATACAGATTCTTTCTCTACAACTTTTACTTTAATAGGGAGCTTCTGTGCTGCAAGTTCAAGAGCTCTTACTGCAACTGCTCTATCAAAGTAATCAAGTTCAAATAAGATTCTGTTTGGTTTTACTACTGCTACCCAGTATTCAACGTTACCTTTACCGGAACCCATACGAGTTTCAGCCGGTTTTGCAGTAATCGGTTTATCCGGGAATATTTTAATCCAAACGTTACCGCCACGTTTGATTTCACGAGTCAT
>CALUTG010000054.1 GCA_944323615.1 Candidatus Gastranaerophilales bacterium | reverse complement strand
CTTTTGCGAGTTGCGTGAGCGAGCTGAGGCTGGAGCATTTTTGCGATGTGTTGAAAACACAGAAGCAAAATGCGGAATTGCCGTTAAGTGTAACTTGTCTTGTTTAAAATGATTAAAATAAGAAAAAAGGACGGGAGACGTCCTTGAAAATGGTAAGTATATTAAAATTGTAGACTATTTTTGAATTAAATACTCACTCTTCATCCATGAGGAGTGAGTATTATTTTGGTTATTGCATATAGTTTAATAAACTTAAATTCATTGTTGAAGCTGCAACCTGCATACTTGCCTGATATGCATACTGAGCTTGCATCCATTGTGTAATAGCTTCAGGATAATCAATATCATTTAACTGAGAAAGATAAGACGTGAGATTAGTATTGCTGGTATCCAGAGTAGATAGTGTCATATCAAGTCGATTTGCTACTCCTCCAAATTGAGTTTGTTCTTGAGATATAGTATCAAGAGAATCTGCAAACATATCCAGAGTAGAGTTCATTAGTTCATAACCTTCTTCTGTATCTCCGTCAAGCACCATCTGAATAGAATTACTTAGTACCTTTAATGCTCCAAATACTCCCGAGTAACTTTCTGTCATAGAAGCGGTAAGATCATTAGGATCTCCATTGTAAGTTCTGCCATCTTCATAAGCGTAGGTTGCGATTTGGGTATTAGGGTCAATTGTTTCTATTACCCTATTACCGTCTGCGTCTAAAAAGACATTGTTTCCATCAACGGTTTGTTCCTGAGTATTTTCATACCAGCCAAAAACTTTATCCCCGGTTGTGTTAATAACTTCAAAAACGCCGTCTGCTACTTCTGTTTGACGTATATAATCCGGATTATCATGTGGAGTTCCGTTATAAATTACATTTCCATTCTCGTCTAAAGTATAAGGAAGTGTTTTGGTATTTGCTCCACCAAAAATATAATTATCATTGTATTCAGTATTAGCCAAGTCTACCATTGTTTTGATAATTTCGTCAATTTCAACTTTTAGTGCTTCAAGAGAATCATTACCATATGTCTGGTTATTTGCCTGAACCGCTTTGTCCCAAGCAGTTGAAAGATATCCCGTTGCAAGCTCCATTAAATCATCCAGTGCACTAAGTTCAGAAGCGGCCATTTCTGCATTTTGAGTAAAAGTATCTATTTGCCCGAGTTGTCTGTTTGTATTAAGTACATTCACTGCGGCAATAGGGTCATCAGTAATACTTTGAAGCTTCGAACCTGAAGAGAGTTGTGCCGTTAACCTGTTGTAATTCAATAAACTTTGCTGCATATCTGCGATTAGGAGAGCATACCTTGATGAAGAAGTGATTCTATTTACCATATTAACCTCCCAGACTCATTAGAGTGTCAAGACATGAATTACAAGTATTAAAGACTTGTGCAGCAGCTGAATAAGCCGTTTGGTATTTAACCAAATCCACGAGTTCTTCATTTAAATCTACACTGCTCACAGAAAGTATTTGATTTTGAATTGAATCTACAACATCTGATTGTGTATCATAAAGTGTTTGCAGACTACTTCCTGCCGAAGCAACTTTACCTACAAGACCTGTATAATAATCTTCCAGAGACATGCCATTAAGTGCATCTAATTTTTGATTTCTGGTGCCAAGCATATCGGCAACGTTTTGAGCATTACCGACAGCATTTTCATCAAAATTTGCAAGGTCTTCAAAATAGGCGCAGGAAATATTCCAGCAGCCATCATCAGTAAGAAGATCCGAATTAATTGTAATATTGCCTGCGGTAATACCATCTCTGGTACCGTCAGCCCCTACAAATATCAGGTTATCCTCATTTGTTGCGATTAATTTTCCTGTATCATCTGGATTTATACAAAAAGCTCCTTCTCGTGTATTTAGATCATTGAATACGTCTGCAATGGCTTGTGCTAATGTATTAAGGCTGTCTAAGACTTTACCGGCATTCATTGTATCAGCTGAAAGATCTGCTGAGTGAATCATAGCCCCGAGGGATCCTTGTTGTATTAGTTCGTTAGCATTTGCTATGACAACTTTATTTTCTTGAGAAGGGTCAATAATACTTATAACAGCAGCTTCACCATCCCAATCATCGGGATAAATTATCCCATTTGCATCGCAATATGATTTAGCTGTTTGAATGTCAAGTTCTCCAACTACGGTAGCACCTTTTACGAGACGTGTTCCTCCGACATATAAATCTACAGAACCATTTGACTTTTCATTGATACTGATATCAACAAATTCAGATATTTCATTAAGAATCAAATCTCTTTTATCTAGAAGATTATTAGCTTCCAGGGTTCCTGTTTGTGTTTTTTGCAAAGCTTCATTAATTGCTGCAAGTTCGTCAAGCTTATCATTAAATGCTTCATATTGTACATAAATTTGAGAGTTTTGAAGTGCTTCTTCGCTTGCACCGTCTCCAAGTATATTACTTGTAAGCTGTTCAAGTTCAATACTCTTTGAATTCATAACAGAAGTAAGGGTTTTTGCTGTTTCAATAAAATTGATTCTAGCGGTTGAACTCGCAGGATATTCGTTCAGGTTGTTTAATGCTTCATAAAAATCAGACAGTGCAGCATCAACACCTGTGCCTTCAAGATCATTAAGAATTTCAGCAAGGTCATCAAGATTCCCAAGCTGTTGTTCATAACCTTTAAGTATAGAATTTTGATCTCTGTAATAATTATTTAAATATTCATCAGTATACCGCATAACATTAGCAATCATAACGCCGCCGTTAGCACGGATTTGATTTTCTACATTGTTGCCGATTGCTCCTGCAATATTTCTTGTAACAAGATTGACTTTTTGTTTTGAATAACCTTCAGTATTCATGTTTGCAACGTTATGTGAAACAACACTGATTGCGGATTCATTTACTGAAAGCGCATTAGATGCGATGTTCAATGATGAGAATAAACTGACCATTTCGTACCTCGTTAAATTTGTTCATTGATTGTCCACATGTCAATATCATGTGTGTCTGTCTTGCCTGCTCCATTATAATTACATCCTTGAGGAGCGAACGCATCAATAATTGTTTCCAACATCTTGTTAGAAATTATGATGCCATGTTTTAATAATTCCACATTTTGGTTATTTAATAACACTAATTTATCAAAATTGTTACAAATCTTTACTTTTCTCTCCTTCAGAGGTTCCACAAATTCCGGTGCTTGTTCCTCTGCAAGCTTGATAAATTGGGACATACAGGCATTTTCATCAATCAGCTCAGCACCTATCATTTTCCTCACTTCGTTAAGCTTAGTTATCGAGTTATGAACCGCAAGGATTTGGTTATCCAGTACCCCGAGGTCATCCGCTTTTGCCTTTTTAAGAGATTCTTTTTTCTCTTCAAATAAGACTTTCAACTTTTCATATGCCTCTATTTCTTTGTCCAGAGCTTTTATTAAACTTTTAAACTTTTCTTTTATCACAATTGTCACCTTAATTAGAACAGATATCTTACAAATCTGTTGAATATACCTTCGTTTTGGTTTCTTGAGATTGCGCCTCTTCCGGAGAGTGCAAACTGTAAGTTAGAAACATTGTAAGAATAAACCTCACCGTCTTCATTAAGCCATCTAGGGTCAACAACGCCGGTTACGATAAAGTCCATTCTTTCATTTCCGTTAACCAGAGTCTTTTTCCCCTGAACAGAGAGGTTCCCATTTGGAAGCTGCTGCACAACCTGAACAGCAATTCTATCTCCAAAGGTCATAGAACGGGCTCCGTTAGCAGTATTTGAAACCTCGTTTGTTCCGCCGTAGCCATCAGAATCTTTAAGAGAAAGTCCAAACCATCTGTTAAAGAATGAAGTAAAAGTATCAACGGTATTAGAAGATTTTTCGGAAGAATATGACAAGTTATCATTAACTGAAATATTTTCTTCCATGATAATAGAGATTAAATCTCCAACCTGACGAGCCTGAACCCCTCCGAAAAGTGACCGCGGTGTTCCTGTATAATGCTGGGTTGCACTCAATGTAAAGAGTGATTCGGCATTGACAGAAAGTGTTGCCATTATTAATATTGCAATTGATACTAATACTTTTTTCATATTTTTAACCTCTTTAGCCCCGATTTATGCCAAATACTCGGCAATTACACTTCTACCATACATCAGACCGTATTTTATATCATCATCTGAAATATTGAATTCTCCTACATATTTAGCACATTCACGGAGTTCATTTACATCAATTCTTTCAAGAATGTTCTTAGGTGCAGCCTTTGCAGACTTATCTTCCGTAATGTTCTCTTCAACTTCCTGCTTAGCTTTAAGTTGTGTGGCCGATGTCCTAAAAGCATTAACCGCACTAAACCGCTGTACCTGATTATTTTCTCCTACTGATGATATCATATTTTTTCCTTTTCTATCTTTCCCTCTCCTTGGGGAGAGGGTTAGGGTGAGGGCTCAGCCTCTTTTCCCCGATGTATTATGGATTTACTCCATCTCGTTATATTTTATTTTCAATTCCCGAGTCACTACTCATGATTTACGAACCAACATACTTCTCCATTTGTCTGTAGATTTGATCCGCAAGCCCGAATGTGGTTCTCGGATTACTTGCCAGATCATGCCCCATCTGCTGGTAAACTATTGATTTAAATGTATCTTCGTAAGGTGATTTATCCCCGAAAATACCGCCTTCTCTATCAACTGTTCTATCCATTTCAGAGAGCATTTTGGTTATAAAGATTGACTCAAATTCTATTGCAGCTTTCTTTAACTGTGCTTTAGAATCTCCGGCCTCTTTAATTCTGTTATACAAAACCTGATCAGAGTTAACCGTTTTGGCATTATCTAATCCGTTTTTTATTAAATCTATTGTCGGTGTTGAAAAATCCATTTTATTTTCCTCTATTTTTCAATTCACTAATTAAATAACAATCAAATCAGCCTGCAAGCTTCCGGATTTTTTTAGCGCCTGCAAAATAGAAATTAAATCGACAGGAGCAACGCCTATTGAATTTAAAGCTCTGACCAAATCATTTAAGTTACTGTTGGCAGGCATTTCGACCAAACTGCCCGGAGCTTTATTAATTGTAATGTCTGAATTTTCAAACCCGACTGTTGCTCCGTTAGCAAACGGGTTTGGCTGAGAAACTTCATTTGTTGTAGAAACTGTTACGGTAATATTTCCATGCGCCACCGCAGCCGGAAGCAGTTTAACATCCGCCCCTATAACAACAGTGCCGGTTCTTTCATTTACAACAACTTTCGCTTTTTCTAATGTCGGAGACACTTCCAGATTCTCAATTATTGAAAGGAAAGTTACCCTGTCGTTAAGGAATTTAGGCGGAACGCTTACTTTTATGGAGCTCCCGTCAATAGCTTGAGCAGGTGCAACTTTTGAAACTGTCTCTGCAATTCTTGATACAAGAGTGTAATCGGATTTATCAAGACAAAGGGTTATAGAATCCTCGTCTCCGATTTCAGTATAAATATCACGTTCAATAATAGCCCCGCCAGGGATTCTGCCGGAAGTAGTAATTGCAGTTCTGGCAGAAGAGCCGCCTGCTATTTTATTGATACCGCCGACTGAAAGAGGTCCTTGAGCTACAGCTACGGCTTCACCGTTTGGAGCTTTAAGGATTGTTTGAACAAGAACACCGCCTTCTAAGCTTTTTGCGTCAGCTATGGCTGAAACTGTACAGTCAATTTTATCCCCGTTTTTAGAAAACGGAGGCACTGTTGCAGTAACAATTACGGCAGCAGAGGCACCTTTTTGGATGTAGTTTTCTTGTTCAATTACGGTACCTAAGTTTCTCAAAAGCATTTTGTTAGTAATTTGAGTTGAACGGGAATTATCACCTGTACCGGGTAGACCAACAACGATACCATATCCTACCAATTGGTTTTCTCTCACACCTTTAATATGAGTTAAATCCATAATTCTGACTTTGGCTTCAATAGCCTTAGCAGGCAATAATCCCGTAATCATCAACATCATTATTAAAACTGAAGCTAAAACTTTTTTCATATACTCACCTTCTTAAATATTTACAAGAACCTGATTTTCTCCGATTACTTTTCCGGTATAAACTTTTTTATAATTCTTGTTTTCAACGTTAACATAATCCCCTGTCATACCGTCTGCCATAGCGGTTCCGTCTATAGTAACCATTACGGCTCCGTTTGAAACAAAGAAAATCCTGACCCCGGAGTTTCTTTCTACATCCGGTTTCATTTTTACGAATCTTTTATCAATAACTTCGCCTTTTTGAAAAGCTTTTTTTGCTTTCATATCTTTGGCGAACATTTTTTCAGTCAAAACATAATCCATTCTCTGAGAAACATCCATTCTTTTAACCATAGCTGTTTCATTTGTAATTGCCTGTTCTCTGTTAATAAAATCCGAAGCCACAAGAACATCTTTGTAAACAGATGTTTGTGCAGGAAGATTCAGAGTCTTCACAAAAGCGTTATTTACGTAAATATCCACTCTTTTTATATCGCGGGGAATAATTTTATCTCCGCCCTGTACAATTTTGTATGTAATATTTCCGTCAGGAAGTACAAGGCTTGCAAACGGTGTAGCAGAGATTTTAACCTCAACTTCCGCATTCGGTGCCATTTTTTTGTAAGAATTTTCAAGTATTTGTGCAACTTGAGTTTTAACATCGGCAGAAGTAACCGTCTGAGCTTGAACGCTCAGAGAGGTTAATAATATTAATGCTGTTGTTAAAACTTTTTTCATCTTATTTTATCCCTTAACCTTACTGCATGTTATTTGTTAGCTGCAAGATGTTGCTTGAAGAGTTAATCAGTTTTGAATTTGACTCAAACGCACGTTCAGCCTTAATCAAACCAACGAGCTCATCAACAATCTGAACATTAGAACCTTCCAGCATACCCTGCTGAATTAAACCCAAACCGTTTTGACCCGGAGTATCTTGAACAGGGTTTCCGGAAGCCTGAGTTTCTTTGTATAAGTTATGTCCGATTGATAACAAACCAGACGGGTTCTGGAATTTAACC
The DNA here is from genome assembly GCA_944323615.1 of Candidatus Gastranaerophilales bacterium. Lineage (GTDB taxonomy): Bacteria > Cyanobacteriota > Vampirovibrionia > Gastranaerophilales > Gastranaerophilaceae > CAG-196. Next base: position 5,483 of record CALUTG010000054.1, on the reverse strand, counting down.
AATTGAAGAGAACCGACTATTGACTGTTGTGTCTGTCCCGGAAGAGTAACGGAAATGTTTCCGTCCTGAGTAATTGTAATTTCTGTAGCATCACGAGGAATTGAGACAGAAGGCTGAATCAATAATCCGTCATTTGTACAAAGCTGTCCAAGCGAGTCAACCTGCAAACAGCCGTCACGAGTATATGCAAGAGAACCGTCTTCTTTCATAACCTGCAAGAAGCCTTCGCCTTCAATTTCAATATCAAGGTTACGTCCGGTAGAAATAGCAACACCCTGAGTAAAAATTCTTGTTGTAGCTGCGGTTTTAACACCAAGTCCGATTTCAATACCTACAGGCTGATAAGTACCCTGATTCATCAATGCACCGGGAGTTCTTGTGGCTTGAGAAAGCAGATCTTGAAATTCTATTCTTGATTTTTTAAATGCTGTAGTGTTTACGTTAGCTACGTTGTTTGCGATAACATCAAGATAGTTTTGTTGTGCTATCATTCCTGTTGCTGCTGTTGTTAAAGCTCTTAACATTTATTTTCTCCTCGTCTGGTTTTATTTTGTTTTAGAAATTTTTGTATGTTCTCTATTCGTCCGCATAAGCTTCGGGTTTTATGAACCTATTCTCCCTACAGCTACCGCTGTAGCAAGCATATCGCTGTTTGTACTTACAACTCTTGTTAAAGATTCGTAATTTCTGGAGGTTGCGATTGTATTAATCATCTCCTTGATTACATTTGAGTTAGAAAGTTCCAACATACCCTGCTGAACAGTAAACTTTTCAGCACGAAGTTCCGGATTATTCTGGGGATCCATCGGAATAAACTTGGTATCCCCGATTTCAAATAAATCCTCTTTGTTTGAAAAATCGAAAATCCCGATTGTTTGAAGCGGAATCTTCTGATTATAAGAATTTATTTCAATATTTCCGCTCTCACCGATAATTGTTTCCATTCTGTCGCGGAAAAGCTCCGGATCAAAGTCTTCAGGAATCATTCTTATGCGGCGGTTATTTACATCAAGAACATATTCACCCTGTTTTGTTACAAGATACTGCTGATCATTTACAAGGAAAGATCCGTTTCGTGTGTAAGATATTTTTCCGTCAACATCTTGAATCTTAAAGAACCCGTCACCTTCAATTGCAACGTCAAAAGGATTATTTGTCTTATCCAAAGCTCCTTGTGAAAAGTCATGAATATATTCAAGAGATTGAGACCCTACACTCAAATCCCCTAAGTATCTGCTTGAATCATTTCTTAAAATAGAACCTTTTTGTGAATAAACAGCGGATTCCATAACATCTTTAAATCTTAAAGAGCCTTTTTTAAAACCTACCGTATTAACGTTAGCCAGATTGTTTGCAATGGTGTCATGCATATCCATAAGAGCGAGCATGCCGTTTGCTGCAGATTCCATACCTCTTACAATCATTAGTTCGCTCCTTTCAGGCTGTCATATTTGCTCAGCACATTTTTTACATAGTTCTGTGTCTCGGCATATGGAGGAATTCCTCCGTATTTCTTAACCGCATTAGGTCCAGCATTGTATGCCGCAAGTGCAAGAGATTTATCATTTCCAAATCGGTCCATTAATCCCTTTAGATATTTAGTACCGCCTTCAATATTCTGCTCAGCATCATAAGCATTTGTAACTCCAAGCCCCTGTGCAGTAGAAGGCATAAGCTGCATTAAACCCATTGCTCCGCATTTCGAAGTAGCATTCGGATTAAATCCCGATTCCTGATTAATAACCGCTTTCACAAAATCTTCATCTAAACCGTTTCTGTCAGCGTATTTTGATATTAAATTATCTATTTCGGTACGTGATACAGAATTCGGTTTCTGGGTATTTTTAACAGAAGAATCAAGAATTTTTTGGAAATCTTTATCCGGAACAGAGCCATAAGACATTAATGATTGAAACTGATTTTCAATCATATTAATACGATGTAAAGTTATGTCCAGGCTCGAAAGCTGCACCTTCCGCTCTCCTCTGTAATTAATTATCTACCTACCAAGTCTGTCTGCAGGGGACAATCCCCCTACCCTATAAGTCTACTCTAGTAGTGTATTATATATTTAAAAGGGCAACATCAATCAAAAGGTTTAAATTTTTATTCTCATCTAGACCATCTGGTCAATTATTTTATAACAAAAAACGGGACCGGAATCTTTATAAGATTCCGGCCCCGTCATTAAATTTTACTAGACTACAATATGTACTCCATCTATTTGTTTTGAACCTTTTACAGCATCTGCCGTAACATTTGTTGCATCTGAGAAAATAATATGAGGATTTTCACCATCAAGGTGCACTCTTTCTCCAAATGAATTTTTGATTTTCTCAGCAAGATTTTTTGGGAAATTAGCTAGGAATGTTCCATCCTTAACTTCATTTGCAAAACTATATAATGCTTGAGGTTCGCCGACATCTTCCCATTTTTTCACCACTTTTACGTCAGCGCCTTCTTTAGAAGCTATACCAAACCATTTTGGAAGCATACTGTGAACGTATTTTACTGCATTGGCAAAATCATACGGCTCAGAATCATTTTTCTTAATATTATTTATACCGTTTTTGATTTCTTCCATTAAATTTGTCATTGCTTCTTTACTCAAATAGAAAAGACCTGTATTTGCAATATTTTCGCCATTAATAGCAAGTTTTTCGGCTTCTTCAATAGGCGGTTTTTCACTAAAGCCTTTTAATTTAAGCACACTATCTGCAGCTCCTGATTCACATTCAAGAACCCCGAATCTGTTAGCAACTTCTTGAGGAGTTCTGCCAACACCTACGAGAGCCACGTGTTTTTTAGGGTTATTAAGCACCTTAGTAAAGAATTCCATCATCTCAGACGCTTTATCACCAAAAACATTATCTCCGCAGCAAACTATGGTATCTTTTATCGGATTCCCATTAAGGTAATGTGCAACAATATCACCAAAGGATCCGGAAGGTTTAGATGCAATTATATTTTTAATACCTTCTTCCCCGATAAAATATTTACCCATTGCCATAGCAAAATCCAGCATGTGAATATCTGTATCTTTGTCAACTTTAAACGGAAGACTTATTTTATTAAAATCACCTACTGTTTGAGCCAGTTCTCTAAAACGGCTGCCTGATCCTGCAGCTAAAGTAAAGAAATTAACTTTATCTTGAAAATCTTTAGCTTTGCTGATTACAGAACCTGCTCCTGCATTTTTGATAACAGCATCAGCTTCTTGAAGCTGAGTAGTTCTGATTTCAGGCAATATTCTTGTATTAAATTTTTCTACAACATTGGTTGCAATTTTTTCACCAAGATTTTTCTGGGATAACGTAACAAAACTTGCCTTAAAAGCCGGGCATTGAGTATTTTGCCCAACAGAAATTTTCTGAATGTTCATAACCTCTAAACTTCCTTTCTAAATACACACAACTTTACAAAAAATAAATTTTGATTGGTTAATTAATTTTACTACGGTAAATTTTTAGTTGCAATGTCTAAGAATTAAATAATTTTGTTTATTCAATATATTTAATGCTATAATTTTTGTATGACAGACAAAATTATTATAAAGGGAGCGAGGGAACATAACCTCAAAGATGTATCGCTGGAAATCCCCAAAAATGAACTTGTTGTATTTACGGGTGTTTCAGGCTCCGGGAAAAGTTCACTTGCATTTGATACAATTTTTGCGGAAGGTCAAAGACGTTATATAGAAAGCCTTTCCACTTATGCACGCCAATTTTTGGGACAAATGGATAAGCCTGATGTTGACTATATAGACGGACTGACGCCGGCCATTTCCATAGACCAAAAATCAACCAGCAATAATCCTCGCTCAACAGTCGGAACAGTAACTGAAATTTACGATTATTTAAGACTTTTATACGCCAGAATAGGCACACCTTTCTGTCCTAAATGCGGAAAACCTATTAAACCGCAGAGTATTGATGAAATTGTAAACAGTATTCTGAAACTTCCTGAAGGTACAAAAATACAAATTCTTGCACCGCTTGTAAAAGGAAAAAAAGGTGAATATCAATCACTTTTTGAGGAACTTAAACAGGAGGGGTTTGTTCGTGTAAAAGTTGACGGTGAAATTTATAATCTGGATGAAGATGAAATTTCTCTTGCCAAAACCAAGGTTCATAATATTTCTGTTGTGGTTGATCGTGTTGTGGTAAAAGAAAGTGCCCGCTCAAGAATAGCGGACAGTGTTCAGATTGCACTTCAAAAAGCTGACGGTGTTGCAAATATAGATAAGCTTGACGGCGAAGAGCTGGTTTACAGTGAAAAACTCGCATGTCCTGACTGCAACTTGAGTTTTGAAGAATTAACCCCGAGGATTTTCTCATTCAACGCTCCATACGGAGCCTGCGACAAGTGCGGCGGTATTGGTTTTGATTTCCAGATAGATCCTGATCTGGTAATACCGGATAGAACAAAATCTATTAAAGAAGGAGCAATTTATCCCTGGAGTAAATCTTCAACAAGCTATTATGATGATGTTTTAAGCGCTGTACAAGCTGCTTACAATATAGATTTTGAAATCCCGTTCCAGGACTTACCGGAAGAACATCAAAATATTATTCTTTATGGTTCTGATGAAAGAATTCCTATGAGAATAAGAGAATTCGGCAGCAAACGTTACAGAACAACCATGCAGAGATTTATCGGTGTCGTTCCGTTTTTAATGAAACACTATAACGTAGACAGCGAGTACTGGAAAGCTGAAATTGAAAAATACATGATTATGACACCATGTACAAAGTGCGGCGGAGCAAGACTTAAACCGTTCCCGCTTGCGGTAAGAATTAATAATAAGAATATTCATGAATTCTGCTTAATGTCTATTGATAAAGAATATGAATTTATTACGGATTTATACTTGACTCTATCCGATTTTCAGATGCAAATCGGAAAACAAATCCTTGATGAAATAAGAGCGAGATTAAAGTTCCTTATTGACGTAGGCTTATCATATCTAAACCTTGCCCGTACAGCCGGAACCCTTTCCGGCGGCGAAGCCCAGAGAATAAGACTCGCCACCCAGATAGGCAGCGGACTTTCAGGAGTACTTTACGTCCTTGATGAACCTTCTATCGGACTGCATCAGAGAGATAACGACCGGTTAATAAAAACACTCTTAAAACTGCGAAATATGGGAAATTCCTTAATCGTAGTAGAACACGACGAAGAAACAATCAGAAACGCTGACCACATTGTAGATATTGGTCCAAAAGCCGGAGTTTACGGGGGAAAAATTATTGCACAGGGAAGCGTAGAAGATATTATTAACTCAAAAGAATCTATAACCGGAAAATATTTAAGCGGTGAATATAATATTCCGATTCCGGATAAAGTACGCGAAGGAAACGGCAACTATTTACAAGTAAGGAATGCCCGACTGAACAACTTAAAAAATCTTGATATCGATATTCCGCTTGGTAAAATAGTCGTTCTCACAGGGGTTTCCGGCTCGGGAAAATCCACTCTTATGC
>CALUTG010000053.1 GCA_944323615.1 Candidatus Gastranaerophilales bacterium | reverse complement strand
TGCAAGAACTCCTGAATACAATTCATTGTTCTCAGGCGACCCTACATGGGTTACTGAATCAATCGGCGGTGTTGGTATTGACGGACGTCACATGGTTACTAAAAACTCTTTCAGATACCTTCACACTCTTGAAAACCTCGGTACTGCTCCTGAACCTAACATGACAGTATTGTGGTCTAAGAGATTACCGCACAACTTCAAACAGTACTGCGCTCACATCTCTATCACAACTTCATCTATTCAATACGAAAACGATGATATGATGAGAGTTACTCACGGTGATGATTATGCAATCGCTTGCTGTGTATCTTCAATGGTTGTCGGTAAAGAAATGCAGTTCTTCGGAGCTCGTGCTAACTTAGCTAAATGCTTGCTTTATGCAATCAACGGCGGTGTTGACGAAAGATTAAAAACTCAAGTCGGCCCTAAATTCAGACCTGTAACTTCTGAATACTTAAACTACGAAGAAGTTATCGACAGATTTGAAGATATGATGGAATGGTTAGCAGGATTGTATGTAAATACATTGAATGTTATCCACTACATGCACGATAAATACTGCTATGAAAGATCTCAAATGGCTCTTCATGACAGAGATGTAAAACGTTACTTCGCAACAGGTATCGCAGGACTTTCTGTTGTTGCTGACTCACTTTCTGCTATTAAATACGCAAAAGTTAAAACAATCAGAGATGAAAACGGTATTGTAGTTGATTATGAAGTTGAAGGCGAATTCCCTAAATACGGTAACAACGATGACAGAGTTGACGAAATCGCTGTTCATGTTGTTAAGAAATTCATGGCTATGATTAGAAAACACTTCACTTACAGAAATTCTATTCCTACTATGTCAATCTTAACAATTACATCAAACGTTGTTTACGGTAAGAAAACAGGTAACACTCCTGACGGAAGAAAACAAGGTGTGCCTCTCGCTCCTGGTGCTAACCCAATGCATGGAAGAGACACTCATGGCGCTGTAGCTTCATTAGCTTCTGTTGCTAAACTTCCGTTCAATGATGCTCAAGATGGTATCTCAAATACATTCTCTATTATCCCTAACGCATTAGGTAAAGATGATGTATTCATGGGCGACCTTGACATCAATCTCGATTGCGGATGCTGCGAAGGCACCTGCCAATAAATTAGTGAGTAGTGAATAGTGAATAGTGAATAGAAAAAAATTAAAATTCTAGTCACTATTCACAAATCACTAGTCACCTTTTAAGAGAATATAAAACATAGAAAGGCGATAATTATGACTACTCAACAAGAAGAAAACTTAATAAATCTTTTAGATGGTTATGTTGAAAAAGGCGGACACCATTTAAATGTTAACGTATTCAACAGAGAAACATTACTTGATGCACAAGCACACCCTGAAAAATACCCTCAATTAACAGTAAGAGTTTCAGGATATGCAGTAAACTTCATTAAGTTAACAAAAGAACAACAAGATGATGTTATCTCAAGAACATTCCACTCTTCTATCGGCTGCGGCTGCTAGAGAGGTAAAAAATTACTGAAGCGGGCTGGAGGTTTTACCTCCAGCCCGCTTCGCTGTTCTATTCTAAATTATTTAACGCATTGCTGCATTTTTCTACCGAAAAATGCCTGTTCTCCCTCTCCTAAGAGGAGAGGGCTGGGGTGAGGTGTGAATTGCGAGTGTGTGCCTGTAAGGCACAATAGCGAGCGCAAGAGGTTGTGCTTCGCACAACCTTTAAGATGCCCAAAGGGCAAAGAAAACACGTAGTGTTTTCTTTGCTTCGTAAATAAAGAAAAAGAAAAGTACAAATAACGAAAACATTCACAGATAATGATATATTTTTATAGTAAAATATAGTTAAAAGAGGAGTAAACACTTATGACCGAAATATATGGAAATATACATTCAATCGAAAGCTGCGGCACAGTCGACGGTCCCGGAATACGATTTGTAGTATTTACTCAGGGATGTCCGCTAAGATGCCAATACTGCCATAATCCGGACAGCTGGGATTTTAAAGAAAACCAAAAAATGAGTGTAGAAGAAATTCTGGAACAATACGAAGGTGTAAAAGAATTCTGCGGCGGCGGACTTACTGTAACCGGCGGAGAGCCGATGGCACAAATGGAATTTGTAACCGCATTGTTTAAGGCTTTTCATGAAAAAGGTATTCATACCGCTCTTGATACATCCGGTATATTTTTTAATAGAGAAAATACAGAAAAAGTTGATGAGCTCCTAAAATACACTGATCTTGTGCTCTTGGATATTAAACATATTGATGATGAAGAACACAAAAAACTTACAAAACACTCAAACAAAAATATTCTGGACTTTGCAAGATATCTCTCAGAAATCAATAAACCTGTCTGGATTCGCCATGTTGTAGTTCCTGGTATAACATTTAAGGAAGAATACTTAAAAAGATTGGGCCAATTCTTAGCAGAATTACATAATATAAAGGCTCTCGATGTACTTCCATACCATGATATGGCCGTTCCAAAATACGAAAACCTTGGAATTAACTACCCGTTAAAAGGGGTTCCTCCGCTTACACATGATGAAGCAAAAGAGGCCAGAAATATTATTATAGAATCTATAAAAGAAGAACGAAACAAACATTAAAAAATAAGGGGCTTTTTAAAAGCCCCTTATTTTTATAACTTCCAACTATTTAAATATTCTTCTTGTTCGGGAGTCAGTGTATCAATCTGAATTTCCATAGATTCAAGTTTAAGAGAAGCAATCTCATTGTCTACAGATTCAGGTAAAGTATAGAGTTTGTTTTCTAATTTACCCTTGTTTTTAACTAAGAATTCCATACCGAGTGCCTGATTAGCAAAACTCATATCCATAACAGAAGCCGGATGACCTTCTGCTGCAACAAGGTTAACAAGTCTGCCTTCCGCAAGAACATAAACAGATTTACCGTTAGTAAGTTTATATTCGTCAAGGAACGGTCTGATTCTCTTAATCTCAACAGTGTGAGCTTTAAGATCAGGTACGTTGACTTCGTGGTCAAAGTGTCCTGCATTACATAAGAATGCACCTTCTTTCATCGTCATAATGTGATGAACGTCAACTACATGCTTATCTCCTGTAACAGTTAAGAAGATGTCACCAATTTTAGCAGCTTCTGCTATCGGCATAACCCTGTAGCCTTCCATAGCAGCTTCAAGAGCCTTAAGCGGATCCACTTCGCAAACAATAACGTTTCCGCCGAGAGCTTTTGCTCTAAGAGCACAACCTTTACCGCACCAGCCGTAACCGGAGATAACAACGGTTTTTCCTGCAATAAGAATATTAGCAGCCCTCATAATACCATCCATTGCACTCTGTCCGGTACCATATCTATTATCATACAGGTGTTTTGTTAAGCTTGTATTAACACCAAGAGCAGGGAATCTTAATTCGCCTTGTTTTTCTAAGGCCTGAAGTCTTATAATACCGGTTGTTGTTTCTTCTGTAGAACCGATAATGTGAGATGCCATTTCCGGTCTCTGAGCGTGTAAGGTGGCAACTAAATCACATCCGTCATCAATAATAATATCAGGATTATGGTTAAGAGCATCAATTACGTGCTGTTTGTAGGTTTCAACAGACTCTCCTGCGTATCCAAGCACCGGAATATTCCAGTATTTCACAAGAGCTGCCGCAACATCATCCTGTGTAGATAGAGGGTTTGATGCTATTAAAATAGCATCAGCGCCGCCTGCTTTCATAACAGTGCAAAGAGCTGCTGTCTCTTTTGTAACGTGAACACAAGCAGAAAGTTTTAATCCTGCAAACGGCTGTTCTTTTATAAATCTTTCTTCAATTTTTCTTAATACAGGCATATCTTTTAATGCCCATTCAATATTGTTTTTACCTTGCTCAGCAAGATTAATATCTTTAATATCAGGTTTTATCATTGTAGCTTCCATATCCTATTCCTTTATTTTAGCAACACTTAACGTATACATTTTATCACTAACATGCACAACAGCCCACCTTAAAGGTTTTATGTTGCGTTTTGTTAACTCCCCTTCTATATATTCAACAGAGGGGTTGTGATTATTTTCTATTTCTATTGTTTCAGAGACTATTTGCATTATATTCTCACAAATTATTCAACTGTAACAGATTTAGCTAAGTTTCTCGGCTGATCAACATCTTTTCCTAAGAATTCAGCAATGTAGTATGCAAGAAGCTGCAAAGGAACCACTGCAAGTGCAGGTGAAAGAAGTTCATCAACTTCCGGAACCCTTATAATAGAGTCAAATAGTTCATTGAGTTTAGGATCAGTTGAATCTGTCAGTGCAATCATCCTTGCATTACGAGCTTTCGCTTCTTCTGAGTTTGAAAGAATTTTTTCATAAACTTTGCCCGACATAAGAATTGATAAAACCGGCATAGATTCATCCAGCATAGCAATAGGGCCATGCTTAAGTTCTCCGGCAGGATACCCTGTTGCATTAATATAGCTTATTTCTTTAAGTTTCAAAGCTCCTTCCAATGCTGTAGGGTAGTTTATACCTCTTGCAATGAATACAAAGTCTTTTGCGTTAGAAAATTTCTTTGCGCATGCCTGAATATTTTCTTTATGAGAAAGAACCTTTTCTATCTTTTGCGGTAAAACGATAAGTTCGTGCTTTAATTTGGCAAGCTTATCTGCTTCCATTGATTCTTTAATTTCTGCCATATAAATTGCAAGCAGATAGAAAGAAATCAACTGTGCCATATATGATTTTGTTGCGGCAACAGAAACTTCAATACCTGCATTAACCGGAACAAGGCTGTCAGCTTCGCGAGCCATGGTAGAATCCGGACGGTTTGTTACAATAAGGATATGTGAACCTTTTTTCTTAGCCAATCTTACTGCTGTTATTGTATCAGCCGTTTCTCCGGATTGTGAAACTCCTATTACAAGAGTGTTTTCGTCTGTAATAGTTCTTCTGTAAATATATTCACTTGACGGTTCAACATCAACAGAAATTCCGCAAAAATCTTCAATAATATATTTACCCACAAGTGCAGCATGCAAAGATGTTCCGCATGCAACAATCTGAATTCTGTTTAATTTTTTCAACTTTTCTCTGTCTAATGTAACTTCTTTTAAAGTTACGTGCTCATCAATCGCTCTTAATTTCCCTGAAAGAACATTTCTTACAACATCCGGCTGTTCATGAATTTCTTTAAGCATAAAGTGCTTGTAACCCATTTTGCTTAAAGCAACAGGCTCCCACGGAAGATGTTCTATTTTCTGCTCAAGAACATTATTATCTATATCAATAAGTTTCATAGAATCCGGTGTAACCGTAACAATCTGGTTATCTTCAAGATACATTGCTTTCTTTGTATATTGAATAATTGCCGGAACATCAGAAGCAACATAGTATTCCTTTTCTCCGATACCCACTAAAAGCGGAGCATTCCTTCTTGTTGCGACAATAGTATCTTTAACATCCTGATGGATAACGCAAAGAGCATAAGCGCCTTCAATTTGTTTTGTAGCAAGTCTTACGGCTTCAGTTAAATCACCGCATTTTGCGAACTCGGAAGCAACAAGATGCGCAACTGTTTCAGTGTCTGTTTGTGAGCGGAATGTGCAGCCTTGTTTTTCAAGTTTTTCTCTTAACTCTTTAAAATTCTCAATAATTCCGTTATGCACAATAGCAACTCTTCCGCAATTGCAGGAATGAGGGTGAGCATTTATTGTAGTTGGTGCGCCGTGAGTAGCCCAGCGGATATGCCCGATACCGATTGTGGACTCTGCTATATGTGAGTAATTTTTCTTTACTATATCTTTAAGATTTTGAAGTTTGCCCTCTGCTTTATAAAGTTCGACTTTGCCTTCAACATTTACAGCAACACCGGCTGAATCATATCCCCTGTATTCAAGATTTGTTAAACCGTCAAGAAGAATATCAATAGCTGATTTACTCCCTACATATCCTACTATTCCGCACATAGTTACCTCTCTTAAAATCTTTACTCCATTATTCTAGCATGAAATATTTTTTTTCTTATTAAGATTTCTTAAAGATTCTTTTAATCCCTATAAAAGCGAGTACAAGAGCTGTAAAACCGCCGATAAAAGTAAGCATTGAAACTTTTTCTCTGCGTCTTTCTTTTTCTCCCTTAACATAAATATCCTGATTAATTTTATCCATTTTTGCCTGAGCATCCCTGTCATTAAATACATGCTGGACAGGAATGTTCATTGGAGCCTGTACGACCTCTCTTGGAGGGCGTTCGGCTTTAGGGTTAGAAGTATAATAAGAATTGGTTTCTATCAAAATAATTCTCCGTATCTTAAAAGTCTGTGCAAATTATTCTTTGGAAGATACATCATTCCGATTTGAGGCGGTATGTCGGGAACTTTTTTAATCAAACATTCCTCCATATATTCGTTTGCACCCTTTTCAACAAACCTGAATCCGAGTTTATAGAAGAAGAGCGCAGGCGAAGACTCCTTCCATACCGGTGCCGAAAAGGTCACAATACGCCCTTCAGCCCGCGGGTCAAACATTGCTTTTTCCGCAAGACTTTTGACAGCTTCCGTGCCGAGACCGCACCTCTGTTTGGGCGATTGAATGTAGTCAATTATATAACAGTTCTTTAAAAACGCTGTTTTTCTTTTCTTCGGTTCTAATTGGAAAAAGTTAAATTCCCCTTGCGGAGCTTTTTCCAGTAGATTATCTTCTATAATATCAACATAATCATCATCAATATCGCCGGGAATGACAATATTATCCGATCGTTTAATCTTTTTAATACGTATTTGAGCCTTCTGCTTCAGATTTGGAGTCTTAAATCCGATTATCGGAGGCATGGACACACTAACCGTAGATGCCTTTGTCTTTGCTACAGCCAGATTAATCTGACTGTCAACATTTGTAATGTTGTTGATCATAATAAACCTAACCTAAATTCTAACCTTACTTATATAAAGTATATTAGTTGCAAAAAATTGCTCTTTTTGCTAAAATTATTGAAAATCTCTTAATAAAAATTTACTTAACAATTCTTAATAATTTGATATGGAATAGGAAATTTTTATTTTTCAGGTTTTTTTATGTATATAGAAGTGTGTATTTTAAAGGAGTAAAATCTTATGAAGATTAATGCTGTCAGCCCTAGTTATTATTCAGGAATTACCAAGCCGGGATTTAGGATTAATAACAATCCGGAACCCACAGAACCCACAAAACCCGGGTTATCAGTAATATCTTTCAAAGGAGGAAATAAAGACCAAGTATTACACGTCGTAGCAGAAGCAGATCCGTTTGCAAAAGAGGGCGGCGTTGCAACTGTAGTTAGAGATTACCAAACTCTAAACAATGCTTCTGCAACAGAAAAAGGAAAAGCTGTTGTTGTTATGCCTTTCTATAATGGTTCTGTTGAATATGCAGAATCAACAGATAGTAAAGCCAAATTGGAGAGAAAAAACGTTTCAGTACCTAAAGTCCCCCAAAATTTACCAGATAACCATCCTTTAAAGGGTAAAGAAGGTCAGCCATTATTTATAAAACCCGATCTATCACTAAATACCATTAACTCTGTTATTGAATCAAAAAAGGGATATTGGTTATTGGAAGAAGTGGCAAGTAAAAATATGAACTGGGGATTTGAGGAAAACAATCCTATAAAATTGTTTAAAGTAGTAGCAAATGCAGACGGTTCACCATTTAAAGACGAAGTATTTATGGTCTTTTCAGAAGCTACTGCATATGATCCAAAACCTTACTCTAAAGGACAGTACTCATCTTCTGCAAAAGCTCTAGCTCCTTCTTGGGGCGGAGATCCTTATGCAAAATATGACAAGGCTGTTGTAGAACTTATGCCAGATATTAGTAAAAGGATGGGAGATTTTGATCCGGGCACTGTAGTTTGTTCAGATGCCCAGGCTGCTTATGTAACCCATTTTATGGCAGAAAAAAACGCAGAAGGAGTTGATTATTTTAAAGACAAAAAGCCGATGCAAATAGCACACAATCTCGGTGACGGTTATATCGGTAAAACTTCTGCCAGAAATATGATCGTAAATCTTGATATATTTACACCTGAAGAATTAAAAGCTTTATCTAACTCTGAAGAATTAAGGAATGCTATTGTACGTAGCAGTAATGAAAGTGAATTTTGGGAAAAATATCTGAGTAAAATGCAAGTAAAGAATAAACTCTCTGCAATGAGTGTTCCTATTCATTACGGGCAAACCGGTTTTCTGCCGGTAATGGCAGTAGTATCCCAGGGTTATTTGGATGAAGTTGTACAAAATCCTGAAATAGCTCCATATATAGCAGAAGACATAAAAAGCCTAAAAGAAAAAAACGTAGTAAAAGGTTATACTAATCCGCTCAATTCTAAAAATTCAGCATTTACACAAGTTGGACTTGAAGGTTATAGAAAAGAACAAAAAGTAAAACTAAAAGACGGCTCAGAAGAAGTTATTCAACCGTTAAAGATGCTTACAGAAAAAGATCGTGCAACCTTAACATTAGAAGATTTACGAAAGGTAAAAAGAGAAAATAAAATTAATTTTTTAAAACGCTTTACCGATAGGTATGATGGAGCTGAGTATTTTAATAATGGAAACTCTAAATGGGAGAAAAATGGTGCCAATTTCATCAGAAGAGGAAATGACGGAGCAATACAAGTCTTACAGACTATAGATAAATCTTATATTGAAAGACTTGAAAAAGGTGAAGATATAAAAGTTGCTGTCAGCTGGGGCCGCGGTGATTTTCAAAAGGCTCTTGATGAAGTACTAAACGGATTTAAAAAATACGTACAAAGAACCGGAGATAAAGATACTCTTTTAGTAATGGGCGGGGACTTAGCAATTGATAAAGTAGAAGGTCAAAAAGTCAAAGATATCGCTGAGTTATTATCAAAGGATCCTATGCTGCAAGGAAGGATTTTGTTACTTGATGCCTTTGCTCCGGGCGAGCCAATGGCTTGGATGGCTGATACTGCAATTCTACCTTCAAGAACAATGCCTTGCGAGCTAACTGACTTGGAAGCAAAGAAAATGCTTTGTACACCAATTGTTCCAAACGGACAAGGCATGGGACAGAAGAATTTTGATCCTGGTATTGCTACGGAGGCTGCTACAGCAGATGCATTTAAAACTAAGCATCAGTATTATAACTCAAGAGATTCTCTGCTAGCAGATGCGAATGAAGAAACTAAAGCAAGCTTTAATAAAGTTTACAATAAAATTAAAAATGAAATCACAAGTAAGTACAAATTAGCAATAGGCAAAGATCCTTCTCCTGACGCTGTTGATAAACTGATTATAGCAAATGAAGATTATAACATAGCTCTAAGAAAACTTCGTGATGAAGTTATGACTGATGATATTGCAACATGTTTAGAAAGATGTTTGATTGAGCATCGCAATGATGACGTTGCAAGGACTATATTAAAAAATCAAATAAACATGGAAACAGGCTGGGAAAATAACCAAAAAATCACACGCTCAGAGGTTTCAACCGGAGAACTATATAGACAGGCATTCCATGGGGATTCACACAATATAACAAACAAGGGTGATGTCATAGGTTATGGCATAGATAAAACCTCAACAAGCCCCAACAATCCAACTCAAGGAACTAAAACCCCCGGTAAGGTTTCAAGTTGGCTTAAAGAAAATAAAAAAGTTGCAATAATAACAGGCTGCGTTATTGCAGCTGCAGGAATAGGTTATGCGATATTCAAAGGAAATAAAAATAAGAAAACACAAACATCCCCTAAAGAAAATACAGAAAATAATAAGGGTGAAAGCAAACACTTATCTACAATAGGTTAAAATAACAAAACCCGAAGTTGAATCTTCGGGTTTTTTGTTTAAAATTAATATATGATTATTAAAACATTTATTGAACCGCCTATTGATAATAACAATTATCTTTTAATAGATGAGAGAACAAAAGAGGCAGCACTGGTTGATTGTTCTGCAGTAGATGATTCAATTCTTGAAGAATTAGATGATAATGGCGCTGTACTCAAATATATTCTGTTAACTCACGGGCACTTTGACCATATTGCAGGAATACGTCCGAATATGAGATCAACCCCCTCTCTAACCCTCCCCGCAGGAGAGGGAACGAGTGATAAGGTCAAAATCTTTATGCACAAAGCTGACCTTGGCTGGCTTAATAAAGTAAACAATTTTATGCCGATGTTTGGAATGCCTGAAATGAGCGTTCCTCAAATTGACCACTTTGTTGAGGACGGAGAAGTTATTAAACTCGGTGATACTGATATAAAAGTTATTCATACTCCGGGGCATACTCAGGGCGGAGTCTGCTACTATACAGACGGAAGCCTGTTCTCAGGAGATACGATATTCAGAGAATGTGTAGGGCGATGTGATCTGGAAGGCGGAGACTTTGACCAGATAGTAGAAAGTATTGAAAACAAAATTTTCACCCTTCCGCCGGAGACTGTAATTTATCCGGGACATGGGAGCCGCACAACTGTAGGATGGGAAAAGGAGCACAATAAATTTCTATGATGAAAAAATGTAAAATAACCGTATTGAAAAAAACTTTTGATAAAGAACTGGCAGATGAGTACGGTGCAATCGGTTTAACCGCCTGCCCGATGTTAAAAGAAGGCCAAGTTTTCTATGCGGATTATGCCTGTCCGGAGGGTTTTTGTAATGAAGCCTGGAAAGCGATTTATCAATATGTTTTTGCACTCTCTCACGGTGCAGGCAATGATGTTTTTTATTACGGAGACTGGATAAGAAAACCCGGTGTTGCAATTTGCTCCTGCAACGACGGACTTCGACCGGTTATTTTTAAAATCGAGGCAACTGAAGAAGAATCCGTAATAAATTATGAGCCGGTTAAGGAATAGTTTTTAGATTCCTTCGTCTTCCTCTTCTTCATCAGTTACCGCCGGCATTGTAACTTTTATACCCATTTCTTCCAATGCAGCACGAGCTTTTGGTGCTAAGGCAGTATCTGAAAAATTTTCTAAAATCGTTTGATAACAATCAATTGCTTCCGGCTTCATATCTCTTAGGCGGTAAACATTTCCGGCTTTGTAATATAATGGAGCAAGCTCTGTATTTGCAGCTGATAACATTTGATTATCAAGCTGAATTTTAATCCCAATAAGGGTTTCGTTATCCTGCGGAGATAAAAGAGCTCTTGCATAAATCTTTTTAGTAAGGTTATCAATGTCTTCAGACATCTGTGCAATAGCTTCTTTTGAAAGCTTTGAAGATTTTTTTGCAGCCGATACATCAAGACTTATTGCTGATAGTAAAAAGAACCCTGCTAATATCCATATTAAAAACTTTTTCATCTTATACTCCGATACTTACCCTTATTATATATCAATTCTATTATATTAAAAAGTTGATTTTTCTCATCAATTAAATGTATGATTATTCTATGGAAAAACTTGTTTATCAAATGTTTATTTTAGGCGCCGGAAACCTTGATTCCGCTCTAAAAAAAGGCTTGGGCGGGGTTATTTTTTTTACTAAAGATATCAGCTCAGAAGAACAATTCAAAAATCTTATTAATGATATAAAAGCAAAAGCTATTATTTCCCCTTTTCTTTCCATTGATCAGGAGGGCGGAAGGGTAGAAAGAACCGAGAATATCCGTCCGAGAAGACTTTCCGCAAGAGAAGCTTTTAAAAAAGGAACGTTTTTTTTACAAAAGCAGTCGGAAGAAATTGCTTCAGAACTGAAAGAATACGGGATAAATCTTAATTTTTCACCTTGCGCCGATGTTAACACAAATCCTAATAATCCTATAATAGGAGAACGTTCTTTTTCTGATAATCCTGATGATGTTATAAAGGGAGTAAAAATTGTGACGGAAGTGTACAGAAAACACGGAGTTATTCCCTGCATAAAACATTATCCGGGGCATGGTGATGCGGATAAAGACAGTCATTTAACTCTTCCGGAAATAGATTTGCCGCTGGAAGAGATGGAAAAAATTCATATAAAGCCATTTAAGTATGCGGTTGATAGCGGAATTGAAATGATTATGGCAGCTCATCTTCATTGTACATGTTTTGATAAAGAGCCGATTCCGTCGTCATTAAGCAAAAATGCAATCGGATACCTTCGTAATAATCTGAACTATAACGGGGTTGTTATAACTGATGATATGGTAATGAAAGGGGTTCAGGATTTTGGAAGCCTTGAAGCTTGCATAATGGCGATAAATGCAGGCGTTGATATGTTTATATTCCGTGAATCAGATGAAAAAACATTAGCTCTGATTGAAAAACTTGTTCAGGAAGTATCAAAAAATAAAGCACTTGCTGATAGGGTGAAAAAATCAAATGAAAGGATTTCAAAACTAAAAAGCAGGATTTAAGGAATCCTGCTTTTTTAAACCTTTAGACTGCCTGTTGTGTTGTTTCGGCGGCTGCAGCTTTTTCTGCTTCAAAACACTCTTTGCAAAGGACATCTCTGCCTTGAGTCGGATTAAACGGAACCTGCGTCTGCACCCCGCATTTTGCACAGACAGCATCATACATTTTTTTCTTGCCTCTGCGCTGCTGTTTCTTGACTTTCCTGCATTCCGGACATCTTTTCGGCTTATTTGCTAAACCTTTTTCTGCATAAAATTCTTGTTCACCTGCTGTGAAAACAAATTCACTGCCGCAGTCTTCACAAATAAGCGTTTCATCTTGGTACATGACGAGTTCTCCTAAAATAATTAATTGACAACAACTTAACACAAGCCGTTCACTCATTTTA
>CALUTG010000052.1 GCA_944323615.1 Candidatus Gastranaerophilales bacterium | reverse complement strand
ATTGACGATATTTCAACCGATAAAACCGCTGATATTGCACGTTCTATGGGATGCAAAGTTATTGTTAATGACGAACACAAAGGGCAGGTTGCCGGAAAAAATACCGGTATTAGGGTATCAAAAGGAAAATACTGGCTTACGATTGATCAGGATGATATGCTAACAACCGGAGCATTAAAGAGATTCTATGAAGAGTTTCAAAAAAATGCAAATGCTAAAATCATTATGGCTAAGCTCAAAGATTTTCCTGAAACACCAGAGGAAGCAAAATTCTGTAAAAAAGAATCTTTCTATGGGATTTTAACAGGTGCTGTTATGTTCCAAAAAGATATATTTAATAAAATAGGTTACTTCAGGGAAGATCTTATAACAGGTGATGTCATTGATCTTACAAACAGGCTTAAAAAGTTCAATATTGAAATCAATAAAATTGATTTTATTTCCTGCAATCGGCGTATCCATGATTCAAACTATGGAAGAACTAATCAAAAAGATGAATATAAAGACTATCTCAAACTCTTGAGAGAACGCCTGATTTTACAGTGAATTTTTAGATGATATAATAAATTATAGGAGAATAGCGAGGACAACAGATGAAATTAAGCAATACAACGGCACAAAACTCTTTTAAATACGGATGGCTTTTATCAAGAATATTCCCATATATAAGACCTTATTTATTAAGAATATTCTTTGGATTCATTGTGGCAATACCTTTAGGATTGCTTGATGGTGTCACAGCATTTGCCCTCAAACCTTATTTAGATTACGTTGTAGGCAGACAAGACTGGGTTTTTCATATACTGGGACAAGAATATGTTCTTACCTGGCAGCTTTTTGCCTTCATTATACCGTTTGGAGTTATGCTCTTTGCCGGATTTCAAGGTGTTTTGAGATATTTAAATGATTATATTTCAGCTTGGACAAGCCAGAGAATTACTAATGATGTAAAAATGGATTTATTCCATAAATTAATTTATATGGATCCTCAATTCTATGACGAAAATCCATCGGGAATAATTATTTCCAGATATATGAATGACCCTCAGACAGCTTCCACCGGTATTGTGGACCAGATTAAAACCATTACAACCAGTTTATTCGGGGCTTTAGGATTGATTGCGGTAATGCTTTACAGTTCTTGGAAACTCGCTGTAATCGGGGTCCTTGTGCTCGGAGTGGCATTTGTTCCGGTTGCCTTAATCAGAAAAAGAATTAAATCCGCTTCTAACAAAAATATGGTAATAAGCGGCAATATAACCACGAATATTAATGAGACATATTCCGGAAACAAGGTTATGGCAGCTTACGAATTGCAGCCGAGACAGGAAAAGTCTTTTAAGCAGCAAGTATGGGAATCTTTCAATGTAAACATGGCTTTAACCAAGCGTTCTGCGTGGATGAGTCCTCTTATGTATTTAATTGCTTCAGTCGGAATTGCAATTGTTTTAGGTTACGGCACACACCTTATAACAAGCGGACAGATGACAGCGGGGGCTTTTGCTTCATTTGTAACATCCCTGCTGCTTTTATATAAACCGGTTAAAACTTTAGGAAACACTCTTACAAATATTCAAAATATCTTTGTTGCAATGGGCAGAGTCTTTGAATTATTTGACTTGAACCCTTCAATAACTGATCGTAAAGATGCTGTTACAATGCACGGTTTGAATGACAAAATCGAGTTTAAAAATGTATGTTTTGAATATACTCCCGATCATCCCGTGTTAAAGAATTTAAATTTAACTATAAATAAAAATGAAACACTTGCTATTGTAGGAAATTCAGGCGGAGGAAAATCCACGCTGGTGAATTTGATACCAAGATTTTATGATATAAAATCCGGTTCAATAACTTTAGACGGTATTGATATAAGAGATTATACAATTCAATCCTTGAGACATAATATTGCAATGGTATTTCAGGATAACTTCCTGTTCTCCGGAACTATCAGGGAAAATATTATGATGGGGAATCCTTCTGCAACAGAAGAAGAGCTTAATCGCGCAATAGAATCCGCTCACCTTGAAGAAATGCTGGCTGAGCTGCCTGAAGGATTAGATACTCTTCTTGGAGAGCGAGGTTTGACTCTATCAGGAGGTCAAAGACAAAGAGTTGCTATTGCAAGAGCTATGATAAAAAATACTCCGATTGTTATTCTGGATGAGGCGACTTCAGCTCTTGATAATAAATCAGAAGCAATTGTCCAGAAAGCTTTGGATAATCTGATTCAAAACAAGACAGTGTTTGTTATAGCCCACAGACTTTCAACTATTAAAAATGCGGACAGAATTGCCGTTATTAACGAAGGTGAGCTTGTTGAACTCGGTAACCACGAAGAACTTATGGCGATTGAGCACGGTCAATACAGAGCTCTATATGAAATGCAGTTTAAAAAACAGGAAACAACAGTATAAATTATCTGGAAAATATTTCCGTCTTTAACTTTTCTAAATCATCAATAACTTTTTCATTAAGTTTCAAACAGATTCTGTTATATAAGCCTTCCAACCTTAATAAAAAGTTCTTATCGTCATCCGGATTAACTTTATGAAGTTCTTCCACTTCTTCTTTAATCAAAGGAATCTCATCTTTATCAAGTTGTTTATGTCTAATATCAGCTAATTCAACATTTGGGTGTTTAACGCCTGCGCTTTTTGCAAGATAAGCAATCTGTTCTTTTGTACCTTCTCCATTGAAAATTTGTTCAATTTGATTTTTTTCTATTTGATATCTCCAATTACTCAACCCTTCATTAGCTACGCGAGAATTAATCTGCAGCAGAGCTTTTCCTTTAGAATTTTCATCAAATTCTATAAATCGAAGTTTACCGTCATTCAAGATAGCTCTCAAATTTTGAGCCAGAAGTTTACCTTCCAACCTGTCAAAACATTCGTTATACTTTAAATTACTAATAGTTGTTTCAAACACCCTCTGCAGAGTTGGTGTTGGTTGAACGATTGATTTGAATGAAGTGTTTTGCAATGATCTGCAGTTATTATTCACAGGTTGAATTATCATACAATTACCTCCTAAATTTTAAGTATGGTAAGAATGTCATTATCATTAACAGCTTTTAAAGAAGGGTTCAAAGACACCGCTTTTTTATAGTCATCCACAAAACCATCATCCTTTAAATCTCTTTTGATAGCCGCTCTGTAGTAATAGGCTTCCGCATAATCAGGATTATGCTCTATCGCCATGTTGAAATCCGCAAGGGCACTTTCCCTATTTTGCAAAATGTACTTTTGAAGAGCCCTTATATAATAGCACTCGGCGAGTTTAGGATTTTGAACCGGTTTTACGTTAATCTCCGGAGCTTTGGCTGCAACTTTAACTGTTGTTGGAGCATTTGTAACTTTATGTACAGCATTAACAGTATTGTCGGCTAAAACAGGCTTTGCCTGGCTGACAGATTTTGGTTCAACCTTCATAACACTGGCTTGAACCTGAGCAACTTTAACTCCTGTTACACGATTTTGAGCAAGTTTTTGCATTGCCTGTTTTTCTGTTCTCGGAATTCTGAGTTCCTTATTAAGCTCCGGTGTTGTATATTTGTAAGCTACCGGTGTAGCCGGTTGAACCAGAGGTTTTTGATTTGATGCAATTTCGTTTTCTATTTGAATCTCTTGTACAAGGAATGGATTATTGTCCGCAATTGCAATAGCTGATGTAAAATCTTCTTCTGCACCTTCGCTGTCAAAGAAACGTTTTTTTAACCTTCCTCTGTTAGCATAAGCTGTAATATCTTCCGGATCAAGTTTTATTGCGATAGAAAAGTCGCTTAAAGCACCAACATTAAAGTTTAACTTCCTTTTTACGACCCCGCGGTTATTAAAAGAAGCTGAATCTTTCGGATTTAACTGGATAGCTGCATTATAATCTTCGAGTGCTTCTTCATCTTTATTAGTCTTAGTCATTAAGTTTCCTCTGTTATAATAAGCATCCGAGTAATTAGGGTTAATTTCGATTGCCCTATTATAAGCAGTCAAAGACTCATCATTTCTTCCGAGTTCCGAGAGTGCAACACCGCGGTTATTATATGCAAAAGCATAGTTAGGATCAATTTTTAATGCGGCATCGTAATCTTTAAGTGCATCTTCCCGTTTGTTAATAATATGTTTTAAGTACCCTCTGTTAAGATAAAATTCTTTATTATTCGGTTGAATAGTTAACAGAAGGTCATAGTCTTTTATTGCAGACGCAATATCTCCAAGGACATATTCCAGATAAGCTCTGTTATACAAAGCATCCACATTATTGGCATCTGTTTCAAGAACAGTATTATACTTACTGATTGCCTGCATTACAGAATCTTTATCAATTTCTTCTGCTGAGACAGGAAGTAACAACAGCACACAAAATATAATAATTATCAGGTTCAAAACCCGGTTTTTCATACCGTATCCCTTGCTAAATGTGATATGTGTAAGTATATTAACACAAACACATTTAAGAAAAAGCTAATTATAAAGATTTGTTAATCGTTGGTATACGGTCAAATATTTGCCGATGGGGAGACTTCTTGCTCGGGCGCGTTAAACGAGTCTCCGTATTTTGCATGTGTGCCTTGCACACCGCAAAATAACTCCGCTCTCTGCGCCCTCACGCTCGAACTCCTTTAAATGCTTCGCATTGGGAGTTCTCATCTCCTATACTATACACTCTGTATAAAATAATTGCCGATGGGGAGACTTCTTGCTCGGGCGCGTTAAACGAGTCTCCGTATTTTGCATGTGTGCTTTGCACACCGCAAAATAACTCCGCTCTCTGCGCCCTCGCGCTCGAACTCCTTTAAATGCTTCGCATTGGGAGTTCTCATCTCCTATACTATACACTCTGTATAAAATAATTGCCGATGGGGAGACTCGAACTCCCGACCTACTGATTACGAATCAGTTGCTCTACCACCTGAGCCACACCGGCAATTTATTCATATTTATATTATACAACGTAATCTTTTAATAATCTCATCCGCAAACCCGCTGCAAGAAAAATTTCCTCCAAGATCCGAAGTCTTGATTCCCGCTCTGAGAGTTTCAAACAAAGCCGTTTTAATTTTAAAAGCAGCTTCAATTTCGCCTATATAATTCAGCATCTCAACTGCGGACATAAGCATGGCTGTCGGATTAGCTTTGTTCTGTCCTGCAATATCCGGCGCGGAACCATGAACAGGCTCAAACACCGCATAATCATTTCCGATATTAGCCCCCTGCGCGATTCCCAACCCGCCTATTAAGCCGGCACACAAATCGGAAACTATATCTCCGTATAAATTAGGAAGTAACAGAACATCAAACTGATTCGGGTTTTGAACAAGCTGCATACAGCAGTTATCAACAAGTATTTCTCTAAATCTTATTTGCGGAAACTTCTCCGCTGTCTCTCTTGCACAATTTAAAAACAACCCGTCAGAAAGCTTGCATATATTAGCTTTCGTAACCACACAAACCTCTTTGCGGTTATTTTTCAAGGCATAGTTGAATGCAAACTCCGCAATCCTTGTTGAAGCAAATCTTGTAATCCTTTTTATACTTTCAGCAGTATCATCATCTGCCTGACGTTCAATTCCCGCATACAAATCTTCCGTATTCTCTCTTACAACAACGATATCAACATTATCATAACGGTTTTTTATTCCCGGAAGATTACAGCATGGTCTCAAGTTAGCATATAAATCAAGCTCTTTTCTCAACTGCACGTTAACTGACCTGAAACCTTTACCTATCGGAGTCGTAACAGGAGATTTTAAGGCGACACCGTTCTCCATAACAGATTTTATAACCCTGTCAGGGAGCGGAGTCTGTTCTTCCGCTATTACATCTGCTCCTGCAGTTTGAACATCCCAATCAATCATGACACCTGATGAGTCAATAATTTTTAAGACAGCCTCAGATATTTCAGGACCGATGCCGTCGCCTTTTATTAAAGTAATTCTCTTCATACAGCCTTCTTACTATGCTTTTACAGTTTCTTTGGCTTCGATATATGCAGCAAGAGCCTTTGTAAGCTGATCCGGACAGCTTGTCGGGCGGCTTCCGCATGGCAAACCCTGAAGTTTTGATATTACTTCATTAATATTCATGCCTCTGACTAACATACCAATTCCGGCCAAATTACCATTACATCCGCCGACAAATTCAAAATCCTCAATAATATTATCTTTTATACGTATCTGCATCATTTTGCTGCAAACACCTTTCGGCTGGTATTGAACAATATCAACGCCGTTAACTTCTTTTATATTAACCTCGCTCATAATCTTTACTCCTCATATGATATCTTTAAAATAATTATATCATAGTGAGGAATTATATTTCAAATTCCCGGAGGATTATTTAACCGTATTATTCTTATCCGCTTTAAAAGAATCATAAGCAGATGCAAGATCGTAGGTTTTGTAGAGTTCCCCGTATAATTTAGCAGCTTCTGCCGCTCTTGCCTTCTTAGAATATTCTATTACAGCATTAAACCCTTTAGAATTAATTGTTCCATCTATTTTAGAAATATCAGGAGACGATTTACTCATCATATCGGCAGTAAGGATATTTGTACCGTATTCCGCAATATCAATTTTACCGTCTTTATTTATATCAAGGGGGGCTGCCGTAAAAGTATCATTAATCAAGAAGTTATCTTCAAAATCCTTGACAGGATATTCAAGAGCCCCCATTTCTTCATAAGCAGCACCTAATAAAGCCTTTTTATCAACCTTACCCGCACCGTTATCCGGCATATATCTGTATTCAAATTCAAGAGGAGGAAGCGAGTTTAAATAAACATCATTCTTGTATACAAAATCATCCAGTTTATCAATATTTCTCTGCTGTGCGAGAGGGTCTGAAGTAAAGTCCAGTATTGGTGCCGGATTATAAATATCATTAACAATTGGTTTTTCAAGGTTCGTAATATAATTTTCCACGGCATTTCTTCCATATTTAACAGAAGGATCAATGATCTTACCATCATATTTGCCGCTGTTACCGTTGATATTTGATACAGACATTTTTAGACCTCCACACTATATATATTAAAACCTTGAATAAAAAATTATTGCTTTTCAAGCAAAAAAAAAGCTTTACAAAAATTAATGCTTGGAATCAAACTGACTTATATTATAATAGATTAAGGAGTTATCATATAACAAAGGTTTTAATATTAAAAAAATATAACTCAGGAGAAAGATAGGTATATAGCTGCATATGATTAATTTCCTCGGCAAATGTATGATGAATCTGTATTTAAGCGCCAGATATACTTTATCCGGCCGCTCCAGATTCAATTCAGTAATAGCCCAGGCAGCTGCAATAAGTTATGACTCTTTAATTATCTCATTGGTTATAGTTTTTGTATCAGCAGCTGTTATCGCCATACAAGTGTCCAAACAGTTTCTTATGACAGGAGCGGAAGCCTATGTAGGAGGGTCTATTGCAATTGTTATGATAAGAGAAATCGCTCCGGGCTTTGTTGCCCTTGCAATAGGTGCCAGAGCAGGAACGGCAATTTCAGCAGAAATTGCCAATATGCAGGTTACATCTCAGGTTGATGCAATAAAAACTCTTAAAGTTGACCCTGTAGGTTATTATTTTTCCCCGAGAATACTGGCTGCAGGAGTTACTGTCCCTATGGTAGTTCTTATTGCAGAAGTAATCGGTATCTTGGGCGGACTGGTAGTTTCTTATTTCACTATAGGTTTACATCCTGCAAGGTACATAACATCGGTGTGGCTGTGGCTTAGTGCAAGAGATATATATATTAGCCTTTTAAAAGCTTTTGTATTTGGCATACTTATTGCTCTTGTTTGTGCAACTCAAGGCTATGAAACTAAAGGCGGAGCAAAGGACGTAGGTATATCTACAACAAGGGCTGCGGTCTTATCGACAGTATACATGTTATTTGCGGACTTTATCATTAACCTTATTTTCTATCTATAGTTTGAAAAAGACCTTACTGCATGCTATCATGCTCTTATCAGAATTGGAGTGAAGTTTTGACTGAAAAAGATGAAACCTTTTACAATTTAATAAACGAATGGTTAGATAAGTATCATTCTTCTAACAATAAACTTGAGCGAGCAAAAGCAAAAACACTTATTGTTACTAAGATGATACCAATTGTTAAACACATCGCAAGAACAATTGCAAGACGTGCGAATGACCCTATTGAAGATATGATTCAAGCCGGATCTATTGGGCTGCTAAAAGCTATTGACAGTTATTCAAAAGATAAGAATGATAATTTTAAAATATACGCAGGTTATTTAATAATCGGAGAAATGAAACATTACCTGAGAGACAGACTTAATGCAATAAGAGTTCCGCGCCATATACAGGAATTATCTTATCGTATAAGCAACTTTACTAAAGATTTGACCGTTGAGGAATTGAACGATCTTACTAACGAAGAAGTTGCCTCTGCGCTCCAAATTTCGCCGAAAGACGTGGACTTTGCGCTTCAAATGGACAGAAGAAAAGATACCATTTCACTTGAAGATGTCTTCAGAG
This sequence comes from Candidatus Gastranaerophilales bacterium, assembly GCA_944323615.1. Taxonomy (GTDB): domain Bacteria; phylum Cyanobacteriota; class Vampirovibrionia; order Gastranaerophilales; family Gastranaerophilaceae; genus CAG-196. The sequence continues at coordinate 4,293 of CALUTG010000052.1, read as the reverse complement.
CGGATAAAGACAGTCTGAACTATGAAGAGCTGCTTCCCGGAGAGAATTATAAAGAAACAACCGATATTACGGATTCAAAAATCCTTCTGAATGAAGTAATTAATAAACTTCCGGAAGAACAGAAAACGCTTGTAGGACTTTATTATTACAAAGATATGAATCAAAAAGAAATCGCTAAAGAACTTAATTTAACTCAAATGCAGGTTTCAAGGAGAATGAAAAGAGCTTTTACAAGCATCTATAAAATGATTGCCGAACTGGAAGATGCCGGACAGGAGATTAAGAATGGATAGTTACATCCTTATTCTTATTTGTATTGTAGGTCTGTGCATGGGAAGTTTTTTTAATGTGGTTATACTACGCTCTCTTAGCGGAGAAAGTATTGTTTTTCCTGCATCTAAATGTCCCAAATGCGGACACAAGCTCTATCCGTGGCATAATATTCCGGTTCTATCCTATATCTTTTTAAGAGGGAAATGCCATTTTTGCAAAGAAAAAATCAGTATACAATATCCTATCGTTGAACTTTTAACGATGATTCTGTTTGCAGCTGCCTATTTAAAATTCGGAATCAGCATTGAAACAATCTTTGCAATTATACTTTTATCCGGTCTCATAATAATGACCGGAACAGATATAAAAGAAAAGCTGGTCGACTGCAATATCGCAATAGCTCTTGCCGTTTTGGGAGTTATTTTCAGTTATTTACGGGTTGAAAGCATTACTGATTCATTATTGGGAATTGCAGCCGGAGCCTTGATCATAGAGATAACAGCCCGCCTGGGGTACTTATTTACTCCAAAGGTCAGAATAATGGGCGAAGCTGATACATACGTAGCAGGAGCACTCGGAGCATTTTTCGGGCTTAAAGGAATCTGTATTGTGCTTGTATATTCTGTTATAGCTTCAATGATTCTTGCTCTTCCTATCTATTTATATAACAGGTTTAAGAATAATGATAAAGTAACCTGTATACTTTTTATTCTCTTTGTTTTATCCGTATTGGTATTCAAAACTGCTTTCCAAAACTGGTATACAGTTTCAGCCGTTGGAATTATCGGGATTTTACTTTCAATATCTGTTTTGAAAAATATCAAAAATGAAGGAGACAGAACTTACCTGCCTTTTGTCCCGGCTCTTGCTGCCGGAACCATTTATTTTATGTTTTTCTAAATGAAAAATTTTTAATTTACGGGTTTTATAAAAAATATGCTGAGTGTATCTTATCCAAATCCATCCAGAAATTATTGCGTCTTTGATGAAGACAAAATTTCAGCACGTGTAAAAGAGGGAGAAAAAGGGCTTATTAAGATACAACAATCTCTGGAAAACCCCAAAAACGAAGAAGAGGTGCTGGAAGATTTATATATTCTAAACAGAATGCTTGATGAGGGGGTAAACGGAATTGATAAATTGTACCCTTCTTTATCAAAATATAACAATACAAAGTCTCCCAATATCCAAACCTATCTTGCAGGTATTTACCGCAAGACAAAAGTTCCGGACGGATTCGGTCCTCTGTGGACAATGCTTATCCAAAATGCTATTAACCCGCCAAAAGACTGCCCTTTTGATCCGAATGAAGAAATCGGAGGCGCAATATTGGACTACTTAGCTTGAGAAAGGATTCCGTATCCAGCCTCAAGAGCTTTAATATTCAAAGGCAGAAGATCTTTTTTCTTACCTGACATAACTTTTTCAAACCCTTTAGCCAAATATTCTTTTGATACAATATCGCATACAGAAGAAAGAACTCCAAGCGCAGCCATATTAGTAACTTTACTGTTGCCAAGCTCATTTGCAATATCTGTCATTGGTGCAAAGACATACTTAATATCAGTTCTCGGGCGAGATTCAGCAACCAGTGTCGAATTGGAGACTATAGTTCCGCCGGATTTAACTCTGTGCACAAATTTATCAAAAGACTGCTGATTCAACACAAGAGCATAATCAGTATCCTGTTTATGAACAGAACTGACCTCCGAATCCGAAACAACAATCTCACAATTTACCGTACCGCCCCTCATTTCAGCACCGTAGCAAGGATACCAGGTAACGTTTTTTCCTTCCAGCATAAACGCATTTGCAAGAATAGTTCCCGCAAGAAGTATTCCCTGTCCGCCAAAGCCTGCTAATATAAAATTCTTTTCCATTATTCACCTTTTTCTGTAGTTACATCTTTATAAACCCCTAACGGGAATACAGGTATCATCTCCTCCCTGACTCTTGCATGCGCTTCCTGAGGAGTCATATGCCAGTTTGTCGGGCAAGAAGAAAGGATTTCCACAAAACCAAAGCCAAGCCCTTGAACTTGGACTTCAAAAGCCTTCTTGAGAGCCTGTTTTGCTTGATTAATATGAGGAATCGTATCCAAAGCAACTCTTGCAGAAAATGCTGTACCGTCACATAGAGCTATCTGTTCTGCGGTTCTTATAGGATATCCATAATACTCTCTGTTCCTTCCGTACGGAGAAGTTGTCGTCACCTGACCCATTATAGTTGTCGGACCAAGCTGTCCTCCTGTCATACCATAGGTTGTATTATTAATACAAATAGCTGAAACACTCTCACCTCTTAGTGCTGTATGCATAGACTCTGCCAAACCAATAGATGCAAAGTCACCATCTCCTTGATATGTAAATACAAATTTATCAGGCCTTGCTCTTTTTACCCCGGTTGCAGAAGCACATGCTCTGCCATGTGGAGCTTCAACACAATCAATATCTAAAAAATCATACAAAAACACTGAACAGCCGATTGAAGTTGAACAAATGGTTTTTTCTCTTAAATTCATTTCATCCAGAAGTTCTGCAACAAGTCTTATTGCGACTCCGTGATCACACCCCGGACAAAATGTATATCTAAAGTCTTTTTTCATTGACTTAGGAATACTGAATACTTGCTGCATATTTATTCTCCATTATTTTTTCTACTGCACTTACTATTTCTTCCACGCTGAGCCACTCTCCGCAAGGTCTGTTAATTAATCCCACATTAGACTTTCCGTCAACGGCGAGTTTAACATCCTTAAACATCTGACCCATATTCATTTCAACCACAACAAAATCTTTTCCTTTTGAAGCCAATTCCTGAATTCTCTTGTCAGGGAACGGAGAGAGTGTCACAGGTCTAAAACATCCGGCTTTAATACCTTTCTGTCTTAAGACTTTCATTGCAGCTTTGATATTACGTGTCATTGAGCCAAATGCTGTTAATACAATATCTGCATCTTCGATATCAAACTCTTCATAAGAAGTTTCATTCTGCGCTATAACCTCAAACTTTTTAAAGAGATTATAAATGTGCTGAATTTGTCTCTTTTCACTAGTAGCACAAGAATAAATAGCTCGTGCCTCACGACCCTTTGCACCCGTTAATGCCCAAGATGATACATCTACCTCCGGATACGGGTTCTTACCAAAGCATGCCGGCTCCATCATTTGCCCCAAGAGACCGTCTGCAAGAAGAATTACAGGATTTCTGTATTTTTGCGAAAGGTAAAAGGCTCTGTAAGTATAATCAATACACTCTTGAACGGTTGAAGGAGCCAGTACAATAATCTTATAGTCGCCGTTTCCGCCGCCGTAAACAGATTGATAATAATCTCCCTGCGCAGGGTAAATATACCCAAGCCCCGGACCTGCCCTCATAACATTAACAAGAACAACCGGTAATTCATCTGATGCGGCATAAGAAAGAGCTTCCTGCATTAAAGCTACAGCCAGAGAAGATGATGATGTCATAGCTCTTACTCCTGTAGAAACTGCCCCTACAACCATGTTAATAGCCGCAATTTCGCTCTCCGCACAAACATATCCTCTGCCTAACTTTGGCATTTCCGCAGATAAATATTCACCAATCTCAGTCTGCGGTGTAATAGGATACCCAAAATAGCACTGACAGCCCGCATTAATAGCAGCCTGAGCTATTGCGTAATTTCCTTTTATTAAAACTTTCTCATGATTTTCAGTCATTAAACCTCCAAATTAACCTATTTGTATACGGCGGTTATAGCCATATCAGGACATCTTTTCGCGCACATGGCACACCCGATGCACTCGTTATTCTTATCATCAAACTCTACAAGATAATCCCCAAGCCGATTTGTCTTAGCACTCTTTTTAATCAAGCCTTTCGGACAAGTCGATACACAGAGGTAACAAGATTTACAGCGATTACTGTCAATTATAATTTTTCCCATATCTACTCCTACTTCCAAATAAAAGTATAACACCAATAAGGTTTTCAGACCTCTATTGTAACAAATTGTAAAAATTTTTCAAAAAAGTGTTA
>CALUTG010000051.1 GCA_944323615.1 Candidatus Gastranaerophilales bacterium | reverse complement strand
TCCACGCTATTTAGTGTAATTTATTATAATTTTTGAATTTGTTTATATTCTAACTCAACCGGAGTTTCACGTCCGAATATAGAAACCATTGCACGAAGTTTTGCTTTATCAGGGTAAACTTCTGTAATATCGCCGACAAATTCTGCGAATGGTCCTGAGATAATTCTGACTTTTTCACCCACTTTAACATCCATTTCAACTTTTTGAGTCTGAGTTGTAGAGCGGTGAATAATCTTTTTAATTTCGCTTTCTTTAGCAGGGATAGGTTTTTTAGCTGAACCTACGAACTTTGTAACACCTGCTGTGTGTCTTACAACATACCAGCTGTCTTCGTCCATAATCATTTCAACAAGCACATAGCCCGGGAAGATTTTTTCTTCTTTTTCCTGCTTTCTTCCGCCTTTAATTTGGGTAACGGTTTTTTGCGGTACTTCAACTCTGAAAATCTTATCAGCCATGTTCATGTATTCAATACGTTTTTCAAGATTACTTTTAACCTTGTTTTCGTAGCCTGAATACGTATGAACAATGTACCAGCGTTTTTGATTCTTTTTATCGGAAGATTTTGCTTCGTCTTTTGATTCTTCCGTCATTTCTTCGTTTACGATATTTTCGTCTTTTTCAGTCATTATTCTTACCCTTTATTAAAGCTTCCATAAAAGTTGTTTAGTGCATTGAACGTATAAAAAGTTCTATTTTATCAACACCAAACTCAAATATTTTATCTGCTATGTAGATAAAAACCGTAAATACAAATACAATAGCAACAACGAAAAATGTTTCAACCACAACCTGGTGTCTTTCAGGCCAGGTAATTTTGCCCCATTCGGTGCGTACGCCTTTAAAATAAGTGGTTACATTATTTTTTACATTTTCTATAGTGTTATTCATCTTATTGTATCCTATTTTATAAATCGCGCCCTGAAGGACTCGAACCCTCGACATCCGGTTTTGGAGACCGACGTTCTACCAACTGAACTAAGGACGCTCAGTTAGCGATTAGTGACTAGTGAATGTTGAATAGAATTCTACTCACTATTCACTAGTCACTGTTCACTATTATTTTGTTTCCTTGTGAGTTGTGTGTTTTTTACAAGTCGGACAGTATTTGCTTAATTCAAGTCTGTCTTTTGTGTTCTTTTTATTTTTTACTGTTGTGTAATTTCTCTCTTTGCAATCTTCGCAAGCAAGAACTACCATTCTGTCATTTTTACCTTTGATACCCATTTTGCTGTTCCTTTATAATTAACTTTCTTTATAATGCTATTTTAGGGGGTGTAGCCAGTATAAATTGCCCCTTTTTAACCTTTTTAAAATAGAATGTGGAATAAACACATTCTCTATAAATCGGCGTATGATGTAATACTAAAATAAACATAATCAAAATGCAAACTGTTTGTGAAGATTTTTTAAATAATTCCGGATAATAAAAATGATGTAAATAAATGTAACAATTCTGTCAAAGGGTGTTATAAAATTGGTAAAATGTGGAATATAGATAGTATACGGATATGTAAAATTAAGAAGATTAAGAGCAATGAACAAGCAGTCTTGTAAAAACCTTGCAGGGTCTACAACTCGCTCCCTGACGTCGTTTGGGTAAAATAGGGGGCTATGAGATGCTCTTGCGATATACGGTTCATAGCTGTCATCCCGAACTTGATTCCACAGCTGTCCAGGATAAATTATTTTGTCATGCTGAACTTGTTTCAGCATCTTACCAGTGTGGCAAAATATCTATTTACTTCTCACGAATCACGAGAAGGTAGCCAACCCCTCACCCCAGCCCTCTCCTTAGGGAGAGGGCTGGGGTGAGGGGCAAACTCGTAAATCGGGTTTATAAAATACTTTAAAACAATTCACGAATCACAAATTTATGTTAAAATTAATTGTATCAAGTAAGGGGGATAGTATGATTAAATCAATAATAATGGCGGCAGGAAAAGGTACAAGAATGAAGTCAGATACTCCAAAAGTGCTTCATACAATTTTTGATAAAACTCTTCTGGGCTATGTGCTGGATGCGGTTAACGGAACTAATATGACAGATGAAAATTATGTTATTATCGGGCATCAATCAGAAAGAGTTGAAGAATATTTAAAAAATACTTATCCGGATGCTAAACCCGTACTTCAATCACCACAACTTGGAACAGGCCATGCCGTTAGTATGGTATTGCCGTATCTTGAAAATTACAATGGTAATATTTTAATTCTTAATGGCGATATACCTCTTATTACGTCGGAATCTTTAAAAGAATTTGTTGATTTTCATTCTTCATCCGGAGCGGATTTAACAATTATGAGTGCTATTTTTGAGGATCCTGCCGGGCTTGGAAGGGTTATAAGAAAATCTGACGGATCTCTGGACGCAATAGTAGAAGAAAAAGATGCTGATCCGGCTCAAAAAGCGGTAAAAGAAATTAATGCCGGATGCTATTGTTTAAATTGGGAAAAACTTAAACATGCATTTTCTGATTTGAAAACTGATAACGCTCAAGGCGAATATTATCTTACCGATATTGTAAAATGGGCAAACAAAAACGGACTAAAGGCGGGTGTTTATACCTTAAAGAATAATGAAGAAATTTTTGGTATAAATTCTAAATCACAACTTGCCGAAGCTGCAAAACTTATGAATAACAGATCTTTGCAAAAACATCTTGCTAACGGGGTAGAAATAATTGATCCAGCTACAACATGGATAAGCCCTGAAACAGAAATTGGCCACGATACAGTTATATACCCTTCTTGTTATATTAATGGAAAAAATAAAATCGGTTCACACTGTAAAATCGGACCTTTTGCTCATTTGCGTGGGGATGTTGTGCTTGAAGATTATGTTAAAATCGGCAATTTTGTCGAGGTTAAAAAGACTACAATAAAATCTCATACTAATGCTTGTCATCTTACTTATCTCGGTGACAGCGAAATCGGTTCAAATGTTAATATAGGTGCAGGTACGATTACTGCTAATTATAATCCTCTTACAAAAGTTAAAAGTAAAACCGTTATTAAAGACAATGCTAAAATTGGTTCAAATTCCGTGTTAGTAGCTCCGGTTACTGTTGAAGAGGGTGCTAATATCGGTGCGGTCGGTGTAATTACAAAGAATATTCCTGCCTGGGCGCTTGCAATTACCAGAGCTCCTTTAAGAGTTTTAGAAAACTGGGTTAAGAAGAATTGTTAACTTTTGTAACAGTTTTTATAAACTCTGAAATTAGCTATTTTTTATATACTTTAAATATATAAGTAAGATGAATAAGCATAAGGAGACAAAATTATGTCAACTAACATTAATCCAAATGTTCTAAAAAACTTTATAATCAAAACTATTGGTGCAGATAAACTGACTGCCAACCAGGCTCAAAAATACGGTGTTGATGCAGACAAGTATGCAGAGGCAAATGTTGATGAAAATAACTACCTTGAGCTGGATGAAATTCTGGAAGATTCAGAACTCTATGAACAGTTTGCGGTAATGTATAATGAAGAGCTGGAACAGAAGAGAGAAGCAAAAGATAAAGAGGCAGAAAAAGAAGAGCAGGCTAAAGTAAAGGATAAAAACGAGTCAGGAGTATAAAAAGAATAAGGTATTTTAAAAGCGGGAGCTAAGTTCCCGCTTTTTTATTGTGGTCTTAAATCCTGCCATTAAGCGTATTTCGGACACTTAAAGATGTCTTAATATATCTTTACAATCGTGACAAACCCCTCATAAGAATGTAAAAATATGATATAATAAAATTAGGAGATAGCTTAAATAGTTTGCAGCCAAATGCGAGAGCAGAAAGGCATTTTATATAAACATGACAAGTAATTTACAATTTCACAATGACCTGGAAAGACTATTGGCCATTATGCCCCAAAAGGTTATCTCTGCTTTGTCCGGCAATCAGCTGGATGACGTTATTGAAATTGTGCTCGATATCGGACGCGTTCCGGAAGTTAGACATGCCGGAGGTAAAATTGACAGGCTTAATTGCGATATTGTTAATGACGATGACATAAGTTTTATAACTTCTCACCTGCAAGAATTTACTCATGATAACAGAACCGGCATTCCAGGAACTCTGCACAGAATAAGTGCTATAAGAAACAGACAGGGAAAAGTTGTAGGGCTTACATGCCGTATAGGCAGGGTTGTTACAGGAACTATTGCCTGTATAAAAGATATTTGTACTCAGGGTAAAAGTATTCTTTTTTTAGGCCCTCCGGGTGTCGGTAAAACAACAAAACTTCGTGAAATATCAAGGCTTGTTGCCGATGAGCTCGGAAAAAGAGTTGTTATAGTTGATACTTCAAATGAAATAGCGGGAGATGGCGACACTCCGCATCCTGCAGTAGGTTCTGCAAGAAGAATGCAGGTTGCGCAGCCTGAATATCAAAAAGATATTATGATTGAGGCTGTAGAAAATCATACTCCTGAGGTTATTGTTGTAGATGAAATCGGTACGGAGGCGGAAGCCCAGGCAGCAAGAACAATTGCAGAACGCGGTGTTATGCTTATTGCAACCGCTCATGGTAACTGTCTTGAGAGTTTGATTAAAAACCCGACACTTTCCGATCTTGTCGGGGGAATTCAGTCTGTAACTTTAGGTGATGATGAAGCAAAAAGAAGGGCTTCGCAGAAAACTGTTCTTGAAAGAGAAAAACAGCCGACATTTGATATTGTTATAGAGATTATTGACAGGAATACCCTTGCAGTTTATAAAAATACGGCAGAAGCTGTGGATTATATCTTAAGAGGATGGCCGATAAGACCTGAACTTAGAAAAGTCGAAGGGGAAAATGTTTCTACTTCTGAGCTTCCGCAAGATGCAGCCCCTCATCAGACAGGAGAAAAACCGGTTGAGCGTGAAGAGAACAGTATGAACTTCTCATTCTCCCGTCAAAAATATTGCGAGCAGAATAAGCCTCTCAGAAAAGTGTACCTTTATGCGGTTTCAAGAACTATTGTCGAAAAGCTTATTGAGAGACTTGATTTTAACCTTGAAATTACAAGAAATATTGAAGATGCGGATATTGTAATCGCTCACAAAAACTTTGCAAAAGGCGGAGCAAAGATTCTAAATACTGCTAAAGAATACAGAGTTCAGATATTTTATGTAAAGACAAACTCTATGGCACAGATTCAGAAAGTTTTAAAAGATGCGCTTGATATAAGACCTTATGATAATGAGTATGATACCGGTTATAAGGATGAGACAGAGGAAGCTCTTGATGAAGTAAAGGCTGCTATTAAACAAGTTATGAACGGTGCTGAAGTTATTGAACTTGAGCCTCAAAGCACGCCAATTCGTAAACTTCAACACGAACTTGTAGAGCAATACGGTCTGCAAAGTACTTCAATAGGTGAAGGCGATAACAGACATTTAAGAATTTCAAGATAATGAACGGTGTTTAATATATCTTAACAGATTGCCACTACCCCGAATATATTGTACTATGTGGTGGGGAGGAGTCATTGACTCTTCTTGGGTAGTTGATTTTTAAGGATATTTAATATGAAAGATATTAAAAAGTGGGGATTTGCACTGGGCGGACTTTTGCTGAGTATATTGCCGTCTTCTGCTGCAATGACCTTTCCTAACATTAATATAGGAATGCAGACTGCAAATACTCCGCAGGATTTTACTAACGGATTGCAGATACTTATTTGGTTAACGATTTTGACTCTTGCTCCGAGTATTTTAATTATGACAACATCTTTTATAAGGCTTGTTGTTGTACTTTCAATAACCAGACAGGCAATAGGTACTACAACCCTTCCGCCTAACCAGGTTTTGACGAGTTTGGCGTTAATTCTTACTTTTTTTATAATGGCTCCGACTTTTAACGAGATTAATGAAAAAGCTTTGCAGCCGTATATGAATAACCAAATAACGCAGCAGGCTGCGCTGGATAGAGGTATTGAACCTATCAGAACTTTTATGTTTAAGCAGACACATGAAAAGGAACTTGCTCTATTTGTTCGTATGGCTAAGATAGAAAAGCCTAAAAATAAGAATGATGTACCTACTTATGTACTTCTTCCTGCATTTATTCTGAGTGAATTAAAAACGGCTTTTACCATAGGCTTTGTTGTGTATCTTCCGTTTTTGGTAATTGATATTGTAGTATCCAGTGTGCTTGTTTCAATGGGTATGATGTTTTTGCCGCCTACAATGATTGCACTTCCGTTTAAACTAATTATGTTTGTAATGGTTGACGGGTGGTATCTGGTTGTTAAGTCTCTTGTAGACAGCTTTGTGAGGTAGAAAATGAATCAGGATGTAGTTATAACTCTTTTACAGAAAATGTTTATATTGACTCTGCAGATGTCAGTTCCGATATTGGTTGTCGGGGTTGTAATCGGTTTGATTGTGAGTATATTCCAAACCGTAACCCAGATTCAGGAATCTACCTTAACTTTTGTTCCGAAAATTGTCGGTTGTGTAATTCTGCTTATTTTCTTACTTCCTTGGATGATAAGCGTATTTATTACTACAACAAATGAGTTTATGGATATGATTCCTCAACTGATAGGCGGATTTTGATGTTTAATCTCGATGTATTATTTTCAGTAAGCAATATAATACTTTTTATGGCGATATTTACCAGATTGTCAGGGCTGTTTTCGTCTGCTCCCTTGTTTTCAACATATCCGATTCCTATGCAGATAAAGGTTTGGCTTGCGGCGGCAATTGCGTTTATTCTTTTCCCTATAGTTCAGGCTAATACGAGTTTTGTAACACCGACTTCGGTTCCTGCTTTAACACTTATATTATTTAAAGAATTCTTAATAGGGTTTGCGATAGGATACTGCGCAAATATTTTATTTTCGGGTATAGAACTTGGGGTTAATACTTTTGCCATTCAGATGGGTATATCTGCCGATCAGGCTTTGAACCCTGCTTCAGGAGGTAATTCTCCTGTAATTACTCAGGCTTATACTTATCTGGCTTCAATGTTATTTATCGCTCTGGGGGCACACAGATGGTTATTTTCTGCTATTTATAATAGTTTTAAGACTCTGCCTGCAGGTTATGTATTTAATTTTTCTCCCGGCATGGTAGAACAGGTTATAATTATATCGGGACAGCTTTTTGCGGTAGGTTTGGGTATTGCAATTCCGATTTTTGCAGTTTTGTTTATTACTGATATATTACTCGGGTTTACATCTAAAATGATGCCTCAGATGAATATCTTTATGGTGTCAATTCCGCTTAAAATATACTTAGGGCTGTTATTGTCCTTGATATTTATGCGCCCGATGGCGGAATATATTGCTGTACTGATAGAGCAATTTATGACGAGAATTGCGGCAATTTTTTAATAGAATAACTTAATTATAAGGATTTGTTGAAGATAAATGAGTAACGATGCAGCTGAAAAAACCGAAGAAGCGACGACCCGACGGCGAACGAAAGAGCGAGAAAGGGGAAATGTTGCTAAAAGCAAGGATATGGAATCCGCTCTTGTTATGATTGGCGGAGTTGCTCTGCTTATTGTTTTAGCAAAATATATGTTTGCAAATATTCAGACTATGCTGAGAGATACTTTTGAAAACCTTAATCCGGCTTCAATTGATACGTCTGATATTGTAGGGATGTTGTATCCTTATTTCAAATATCTTGGAATGATTGTTTTGCCGTTTTTTGTTTTGCTTTTTATTTTGGCTGTTATTGTTGTGAGAATGGATGTCGGGCATGTTTTTGCCCTGCAGAAGGCAAAGTTTGATTTAACAAACCTTAGTCCTCGAAGGCTGTTTGAGAATGCTAAAAGAATTTTTAACCCGTTTCAGCCGCGTTCTATGGTTGAGTTCGCGAAATCTATAATAAAAATTGTCGTGGTTGCTGCATGCGGGTATTCAGCCATTAACAGCAGGAAAGGGGATTTAATCGGTCTTGTCGGGCTTGAACTTCCTATAGCACTGCATATTGTGGGTTCAATTCTTGTAAATATGCTTATAAATATGTGCTTAGCGATGTTAATTCTGGGATATCTGGATAAAAAATATCAGACTTATGAATACGAAAAATCAATTAAGATGACTAAGCAGGAAGTTAAAGATGAACATAAAGATACGGAAGGGGATCCTAAGATAAAAGCCCGAATAAGGTCTATACAGATGCAGATGGCTCGTCAGAGAATGATGTCTGCCGTTCCTAAGGCTGATGTTGTTGTTACAAACCCGACTCATTATGCGGTTGCAATTCAATATGATAAAACAAAAGCTCCTGCTCCTATTGTGGTGGCTAAAGGGGTTGATTATCTTGCGTTTCAGATTAGGGAAATTGCAAAAAGTAACAATGTGCCAATTGTAGAAAACAGACCTGTTGCAAGAGCCCTCTACAATTCTGTGCCAATTGATGGTATAATACCATCAGACCTGTATGTAGCAGTTGCTGAAATTTTGGCATACGTTTACAATAATAGGAGAGGAAGTTAATATAGGCTATGGGGTTTACCAAGTTATCAGAATTATTAAAGAATAATGATATCGTGCTTGCGATAGGTCTTGTTGTAATTGTCTGTATGATGGTTATACCTCTTCCTGCTCCGCTTTTGGATATTTTGCTTACGATAAATATTTCTCTTGCAATTGTTATATTACTCGTTTGTTTATATACTAAAGAACCTCTGGATTATTCTTCATTCCCTACGGTTCTTTTGATAGCAACCCTGTTCAGGTTAGGTTTGAATGTCAGCTCTACAAGATTAATTCTTCTCTACGGCGAGGCAGGTAACGTAATTAATGCGTTCGGGGAGTTTGTTGTCGGCGGGAATTATGTAGTTGGTGCGGTAATATTCTGTATACTGGTATTAATTAATTTTATGGTAATTACGGGTGGTGCAACCCGTGTCGCTGAAGTATCAGCTCGTTTTACATTGGATAAGATGCCCGGTAAGCAATTGAGTATTGATGCGGATTTAAACTCCGGGCTTATTAATGAGGATCAGGCAAAAGAAAGAAGACGAAAATTAGAAAGAGAAACAGATTTTTATGGTACAATGGACGGTGCTTCAAAGTTTGTTAAAGGTGATGCAACAGCAGGTATTGTTATTACTATTGTTAATATTGTCGGTGGCTTGATAATTGGTATAGTCCAACAGAAAATGAATGTCCAACAGGCTTTAGGTACTTATACAATTCTTACTGTAGGTGACGGTCTTGTATCGCAGATTCCGGCATTATTAATTTCTACAGCTACAGGCTTGATTGTATCGCGTGCAACGGGTAAGGATGAACCGTTATCAGAAGATATTAAAAATGAAATGTTCTCAGATCCGAGAGTTTTAGGGGTTGTATCCGGTTTACTTGCATTTCTGGGCGTAGTTCCGGGAATGCCTACAGCACCGTTTTTATTAATAGCTGCCTGCACGGGCGGTTTTGCGTATTTAAAGAGCAAGCAGAAAAAGGAACTGGTTCAAACAGCAGAAGCTCAAAAAGCTGCGCAGGAACAGCAGGAAAAACTCGGGAAAAAAGAAAAAAGAGCAAAGGCTACAAGAGAAAGTGTTATGGAACTCCTCAATGTAGATACAATAGAAATAGAAGTTGGCTACAGGCTTGTGCAACTTTTAAACGTGGAAATGGGCGGTGATTTGCTTGAAAGAATTGCACAAATAAGACGTCAGACTGCTCTGGATTTAGGTATTGTGCTGCCTTCTATCAGGGTAAGGGATAACTTACAGCTTTCTCCAAATTCATATCAAATTAAACTGAAAGGTGTTGCTCTTGAATCAGGTGAGGTTTATCCTGAAAGGTATCTTGCAATGAGTGCCGGTGACCCTGTCGGAAATCTTACTATTAACGGAATCCACGCAATTGAGCCCGCCTTCGGGCTTCCTGCACTCTGGATAGAGCCTAAGGATAAAGATTTGGCGGAAATGTCAGGTTATACGGTTGTTTCGGCATCTGCGGTTATTTCTACTCATATTACGGAAGTTATTAAAAAATGTGCTTATGAAATTGTTTCAAGGTTTGATATTCAACAGCTTATTGATAATCTTAAAAAAGAAGTTTCGGAAGATTATGTTAACGACATAATGAAAGATATTACAATCGGTGATGTTCAAATTGTTATACAAAATCTCTTGAAAGAAGGAGTTGCTGTAAGAGACTTAAAGACTATTTTGGAAACAATAAGCCTGCAGTCAAAAATTAATAAAAATCCTAATTTCTTAACAGAACATGTACGTCAGGCTCTTGCAAGAAATATTTGTAAGCAAAATCTTGCAGATACAGGAGAACTTTATGTTATTACGCTTTCCCCTGATGTTGAGAACACTATCGCAAAAGGTGCCAGCCCGGATGGTCAGAGTGTTACCCTTGATCCGGCATTTACCCGAGCTCTGTTTGACAGGATGAATATTGAACTTGAAAAGGCCATTACAGCTACGGGAAATCAGCCTGTAATACTGTGTTCTTCCCCTATAAGGCTTTTATTTAGAAAACTTGTTGAAAGAACTTATCCGCAAATTGCAATTATGTCATATAATGAAATTAGTCCAAATGTAAAGGTTAAGTCTGTCGGTATGGTAAAATTGGAAATGGCAAAAAGATAAAGAAAGGACGTTATAATGAGGGAACTTATAAAAAAAGACCAGCTGGTTACTGTTGTACCGCAAGATTTTAAAAATTCCAATAAAGGAAAGGTTCTTGATGTTTCTATGGAAGGATTTCGTATGGAACTTAAGTATAAGCCCGAAGGCCTTATTAAGAATCATATTTGTGATTTTTATTCTCTAACGGATAACGGGTATTTATACTTTGAATCTTATATTCAGGAACTTGAAAATAACGTAATTTCTATTGCTAATCCCGTAAAGCATAGATTCCTTCAAAGACGTAAATTTACACGTATTAAGTTTATTGAGGATATTGAACTTGTGTACGGCGATACAGTTCATAAGGCAAGAACTCTGGATATTTCAGCAGGAGGTATGAAGCTTAGCACAAAGGAAAATATTGATATTGAAAAAGAATATAAAGTAACAATAAAACTAAGCGAGGAACAAGATATTAAATGTAAGTACCAATTGATTCGTGTAGAAAAAGGCGATAACGGTCTTTATACAATATCAGGAAGGTTTGTCAACCTGAGTAATATTGATAAAATGACACTTGTTCAGTTCTGTATGAAAAAAGATATGGAGAATCTTAATAAATAATGGGCGGATATACAGAAAGTATCAGAAGTCTTTTTATAGCACTTACGCTGCTTGTTATCGGAACAATCTGTTTCGTTAAAATAGGGTCTGTTGATTTACATGCAGTGGTTTCTACAGGTGTTATATTAGTACCAGCGGTAGTTGTTATGGGAATTCTCGGACAAAAAATCGGTGAAATTATGGATAACCCTAAAAACAGAGCAGATGCTGATTATAAAATAGCTGTTCTGAATGCTTTGAAAAAGATGGATAAATCAATTACCCTTCAGGAGCTTAATGAAAAACTGACTAAAACAGTTGCAGAACCAGATGCTCCTGATTCTGAAACAGATGATGATGTGGATGTATAGTTAATGGAGGAATAAATGAAAGAAGGTTATTTTCCGCAGGAAATAGAAAAAAGATGGCAGGAAGTATGGGAAAAAGAAAAAGCTTTTCATACCCCTGATAATATCGATAAACCGAAATATTATGCTTTATCAATGTTTCCGTACCCGTCCGGTAAATTACATATGGGGCATGTTAGAAATTACACCATTACAGATGTTATAGCGAGGTTTAAAAAGGCTCAGGGATACAATGTATTACATCCTATCGGATGGGACAGTTTTGGGCTCCCGGCAGAGAATGCGGCTATGCAGCATGGAGCTAATCCTGAAAAATGGACTGATGAAAATATTGCATATATGACTAAGCAGCTAAAAATGCTTGGACTTTCTTACGATTGGGAAAGAGAAGTTACAACCTGTAAGCCTGAATATTATAAATGGACTCAATGGCTCTTCCTTCAATTATATAAAAAAGGACTTGCTTATAAAAAAGAAGCTGCGGTTAACTGGTGTGACAGCTGCGGCACAGTGCTTGCCAACGAGCAGGTAATTGACGGTAAATGCTGGAGATGTGACAGTGTTGTAGAAAAGAAATATTTATCTCAATGGTTCTTTAAGATAACTGATTATGCAGAAAGACTTTTGCAAGATTTAGATAAACTTGAAGGCTGGGGAGATAACGTTAAAACTATGCAGGCTAACTGGATTGGTAAGTCTGAAGGTGCAATATTAAGGTTTAAAGTTGTAGATGCTCCGTTAGGCGAAGATATGGAAGTCCCTGTTTATACAACAAGACCTGATACGGTTCATGGAATAACTTATCTTGTCGTAGCTCCTGAATATAAGGATATAGAAAAACTTACTACACCTGAAAATAAAGAGGCTGTTGAAGAATATAGAGCTAATGCACGTAAAATGACAGAAATCGAAAGATTGTCAACAGACAGGGTAAAAACTGGTGTTCCATTGGGTACTCACTGTATAAATCCGTTTACCGGTGAAAAATTCCCTCTCTGGACTGCCGATTATGCTCTTGTAGAGTATGGAACAGGGGCAGTTATGGCTGTACCTGCTCACGATACCAGAGACTTTGATTTTGCTAAGAAATACAATCTTCCGCTTAAAGTAGTTATTCAGAATCCTGAAAATCCTTCAGATTGTAAAGATGCAGCTTACACGGAAGAAGGAGTTCTTGTTAATTCCAATGAATTTAACGGTATGAAAAATACAGAAGCTAAAAAGGCTATTACCCAAAAAGCTGTAGATGGCGGATATGGAGAATTTAAGACTCAATACAGACTTCGTGACTGGCTGATTTCCCGTCAAAGATATTGGGGAGCTCCAATCCCTGTTGTTTATTGCGACAAGTGCGGAATAGTTCCTGAAAAAGAAGAAAATCTTCCGGTTATGCTTCCTGCAGATGTTGATTTTTCTGTTGTAGGTAAGTCACCTATAACTACATCTAAAACTTTTGCAGAAACAACTTGCCCGGTTTGCGGCGGAAAAGCCAGAAGAGAAATGGATACAATGGACACCTTTGTATGCTCAAGCTGGTATTATTTAAGATATTCTGATGCTAAAAACAGCGAAAAACCTTTCAGTAAAGAGCTTGTTGATAAATGGCTTCCTGTTGACCAGTATGTCGGCGGAATTGAGCATGCAATTCTCCATCTTTTATATTCCAGATTCTTTACTAAAGCTTTAAA
>CALUTG010000050.1 GCA_944323615.1 Candidatus Gastranaerophilales bacterium | reverse complement strand
CGAGTGCTACGTTGGCATCTGCGACACGGAATGTGAACATGGAATTTTTGCTGGGGATGATAAATGGGTTGTAGGGAGTAGTGACTAGTGAATAGTGACTAGTGAATAGTGATTAGTGAATAGGGAATAGGGAATAGTGAGTAGTGAATAGGGAATAGGGAATAGTGAGTAGTGAATAGGGAATAGGGAATAGTGAGTAGTGAATAGGGAATAGTGAGTAGTGAATAGTGACTAGTGACTAGTGAATAGGGAATAGTGATTAGTGATTAGTGATTAGTGATTAGTGATTAGTGAATGGGGGTTAGGTGATTAAGTGATTAAGAATCTCCCTCTCCTTAGGAGATGGCAGGAGCCGCTATTCCAGCTCTTGATACCCTCGGGAATTGTTCTCTCAAACACGCTCGAGGCATTGCCCCCCCTTTTTTTATATTATCTCATTCCTTCGCCTCTCGCTATCGTTTCGTGAACAATTCCCGAGGGAGGCAACCCCATTTCTCTCCTGTTCTTCCTCTCTCCGAAATCAGAGATTCCGACTCAGGGGTAAATGAAGGACCGGAATCTGTCTTTTTAGCTTTTTGTTACAGTGCTTTTGATATGTAATTCTCTCATCTGCTGGAGTGAAGCTTCTCCCGGAGCGTCGCTCATCAGATCTTTTGCACTTGCGTTTTTCGGGAATGCAATAACATCTCTTATTGAATCCGTTCTGCAAAGAAGTGCAACCAATCTGTCTAAGCCGATTGCCAATCCTGCATGCGGCGGTGTTCCGTATTGAAGAGCATTCACCATGAATCCGAATTTTTCTGCAGCTTCTTCTTCCGTTAAACCAAGAGCCTTAAATATCTTTTTCTGAACTTCGCTTGAGTGGATTCTGACAGATCCGCCGCCCAGCTCGGTTCCGTTATAAACGATATCGTAAGCGATTGATTTAACGTTGCCCAAATCTCCGCTGTCCAATTTATCCAAATCTTCAAGGTTTGGAGATGTGAACGGATGGTGCATTGCCATATATCTGCCTTCTTCATCTGACCATTCAAACATCGGGAAATCAACTACCCAAAGAAGGTTGTGTTTGGTTTCGTCAATCAGGTTTAATGATTTACCGAAATGAAGCCTTAATCTGCCCATAATATCGTAAACAAGTTTAGGCTTATCTGCAACAAAGAAAATAATATCTCCTGCTTCTGCCTGTGCTCTTTCCTGAATACGTTTTGCCTGTTCTTCAGTTACAAACTTAAGTACAGGTGATTTAGCAGTGCCGTCTTCGTTATAAATAATATTAGCCAACGCTTTAGCACCGAATGATACAGCAAGTTTTGTAATATCATCAATATCTTTTCTTGAATATTTAGCGCCGCCTGGGATTCTTATACCTCTTACAATTCCGCCGTTAATAAGCGTATTCTTAACAATATCAAAATTGGATTCAAGAATAATATCGCCGATATCAAATAATTCAAGTCCGAATCTCGTATCAGGCTTGTCTGAGCCGTATCTGTCCATAGCTTCCTGCCAAGGCATTTGAATAAACGGAGGTTTAATTTCTACTCCGGCTGCCTTAAATGCGTCAACTAAAAGGCCTTCGACAACTTTTATAACATCCTGCTGTTCAACAAAAGACAGTTCCATATCAATTTGTGTGAATTCAGGTTGTCTGTCTGCTCTTAAATCTTCATCACGGAAGCATTTTGCAATCTGATAATATTTTTCAATTCCGCCAACCATTAACAGTTGTTTAAAGATTTGCGGGGATTGAGGGAGAGCAAAGAACTTGCCCGGCTGAACCCTTGACGGTACAAGGTAATCTCTTGCACCTTCCGGAGTCGTCTTAATTAATATAGGGGTTTCTACTTCCAGAAAATCTTGGTTATTCAAATAATTCCTTACTGCCTGAACAATATTATGTCTGGTTTTTAGATTATTTAGCATTTTTTCGTTTCTTATATCAAGATAACGATATTTTAGTCTGATATCTTCTGAAACATTGTCATCCCCAAGTACGAAAGGTAATACTTTTGATTCGGAAAGAATTTCTACACTCTCAGGATACATTTCAACCTGACCGGTAGCATATTTTTCGTTATATGTTTCTTCCGGACGTCTTGTAACTTTGCCCTTAACAGTTATTACATATTCGCTTCTGACTTTTTCGAAAACTTTATGTACGTCAGGGTTAATCTGCGGGTTTGCTACAAGCTGGAAAAATCCGCTTCTGTCACGGAGTTCTATAAATAATATCCCGCCAAGGTCTCTGACTGTTGATACCCAGCCGGATAATGTTACTTCTTCGTTAATATTGCTTAGGTTTAGTTCTCCGCAATTATTTGATTTCATTCTGGTTTTCAATTTCTTTCATCTCCCTATAAAAAATATTTTGCCCTAAAATCGTAACAAAAACAGGGGTAAATGTAAACAGGGGTAAATGTAAACAGGGGTAAATGTAAATGGGGTAAATATAAACGGGGTAAAGTATCCGGGATATAAACCGTGAACAAGTCCATATCTTTCACTTTGCAGAAGAAACAAATAAAATCAAAAAACATAATTTAATTAAAGGTATTAACCTTTATAAGATATGAACCTTTTATCTCTAGTTCTTCTTCTACGGTTTTATTTTCTTTCCATTTTTTTAACAAAGGTATTGAAGGAGAGTGTGAATAATCATTCGGGAAACAAAACCAGTATTCGGCGGGCGGAAGTGAGTTAAGAATTTTAAATATTTCTCCTTCAGAAAAGGCAGAGAAATTAATCACTCCAAATTTATCCGTATCAAAATTATAAAGTTTTGCATAATAAATATAGTCGGTAAATGAAGCGTCATTTATTAGAACATAGCTTTTATAATCATATTTCTCTGACAGTTCTTTTATTATTGCTCTACTGTCTTTTTTCTGAAAGATGTTTGTATTAAAGAATGTTTTAATATAGTTTGGACTATATTGTTTCAAGGTAAATAGAATTAATAAAATAAGTATTCCGGAGAGTATTTTTTTATTTAGAGAAATTAATTCTGCCGGTACTACTTGTATTATTATTGCAAAAGGAATGAAGTATAATGAAATTCTGTCAATAAACGGGTAAATATGGAATAATGAAGCAAGAATTATAAAGAACAATGTGAATAGAATAAGAGAATATTCTTTCATATTGATTCTATGTTGAATACGGTTGATCATAATTATAATGCCGGCTGTTAAAAAGAGACCCATGCAAAAAAACTGTTGATTCGGAACAAACCAGTAGAATAAATTTGTTTTCAGAAGCTGCAGAAGTGTTAAGGGGTTTAAGCTTACGAATCCTTGTTTCCAGTAATTTTGCAAATACCCCGAGTTAAGCTGAGGCAGAATGGTCAAAAATGCATAAGTAATCAAAAATAATGTAGAAGGAATAATAAAGATAACAAGTTTTTTTAAATTTTGTTTTCCATTTCTAATAATTTCATACAGCATCCATGCTGCTGTAATGAATATTGACGGAAAAGCCAGTCCGAAAGATAAAGCGGCAATAATTCCCAATATAAATGCATATTTGGATTGAATCTCCTTGATATCTGTTTTGGCATAAACTATAAATAATACAATGCATATTGCAGCTTCTGATGAGTATTGTTTGAATTCTTGTGAATAATAAATCAGATTATAATTAACCGCAAATAAAAAGTTTGCAAGCAGAATAGCAAGCCTGTTTTTTAGCAGAATGTTTGAAAAGTAATAGAAAAGCAGAACTGAAATCAACGAACAAAGAAAAGGAAACAATCTAAGAGCAGCTTCTTTTGTGCCGATAAATAAGGTTATAATTTTGGTTAATATCATAAACAATGGCGGAGCAGCCTGTCCGTATTTTAACGGAATAAAATACTCAGCAAATCCGGATTCAATTATGTTTAATGCAAGCGAACTCTCATCATGCCATAATGGTCGGTTTATTAAGAAGGCTTGGAAACGCAATATTATTCCAAGGAGAAGAATGGCAGCAAGAAAAGTATAAAAGCAAATTCGCCCGATTTTCTCTTTATCAACAATGTCTTTCATTAATTAAATGATATCAAAAAGATAAAGATGAGTGTATGTGAAATATTGACAAATCTTACAGAGCGGGGATTGTAAATAAATATTTTCTGATATATGTATTATCTTTATGTTAAACTGTCGCTATGTTCTATTTTGATACTTTATTTGAGAAGAAGATTTTACGAAGTGACTATTTGGAAGGAGTTAATCACTTTTTTACTACCCGTGACGGGTTTGATTTTGATAAAATGGGTGCCAAAAGGCTTATTACACCCAATCAAACTCATAGTGCCAATGTCCGGATTGCGGATGACAGGATGGAATACCCTGAAACAGACGGGTTAATTATTTCTAATTCCGGTGATGCTGTTTATTTAAGGTTTGCTGACTGTACTCCTTTAATGTTTTATGATACTAAAAATCATATTGCAGCGGTTTCTCATGCGGGCTGGCGAGGGACTGCCGCTAAAATCGGAGTTTTAACGGTTGAAAAAATGCATGAATCATTTGGAAGTAATCCGGAAGACATTATTGCTCTTATTGGTCCTGCTATTTCTATTTGCTGTTATGAAGTCGGAGAAGATGTAAAAGAAAAACTGCTTTCAACTGTTTCTGATACGACAGGTTTGTTTGACGGAAACAAAGTTGATTTAAAAAAGATAAATTCCAAACAGCTTGAGGAAACAGGTATCAAAAAGATTGATACCTGTCCTTACTGCACTGTGTGTGATAATGATAAGTTTTTTTCCTATAGAAAGGAAAACGGAACGATTAATCGTCACTATGCTTTTATGATGCTATAGCTGCTTGCTTTTGAGCGGCAGCTTTTGCCTTCCTCTTTTTATCAAGAGTGTTGGTAATATATATATTTAAGTTTGGAATCCCCAGTCCGAGAACTAAGCCTGAGAACAGATATCCTGCAAGCTGGGCTTTATTAAGAACATTTAATTTTTTTCTTGTTGCTTTTTTAATTTCTGGAGAAAGTTTATCTAAGTCTTTTAACATTTCCTTGAAAGATTTCGCTACAGTTTTTCCGCTTTCTTCTTTAATTGTTGAAATGTTATTTTTAGCCAATGTTTCAATTAAAACTTCATCTCTTGTTTTTAAAGAAGAATGGAAAATACGTTTCGCACCGTTTTTATTTTTATCTGCCAGTCTGAAGTTAAGGACCTCTTTATCAAGCCCGCTTGCTGTACATTTATTAACAAAGTCGCCTAATACAAGCCAGCTTAAGAATCCTAAGGTATCTTTAGTGAGGGATTCGCGGAGTTCATCCTTATCTCTTGCAGACATAAGTCTTGAGATAATTGTAAGTCCGTAAACACCTTTCAATTGGGCAATTGTAGGCCAGAAACCTTTAAATGCCATTTTGCCCATAAATCCTTTTAGTCCGGTTTCGAGAGTAGCGAGTACCATTCCAAAGAAAGCTGCAGCGCTCAGGCATTTTAGCCCGAAGAACCCGGCACTCTTGTCTTTGCTTCTTCCTTCAACTCCGACAAATCCGTCTGATCCTGTTTTGAGCTTACTGATGTACATATTTATCGGCTGAACCGAAAGCCCGACGGCGGCACCTATTGCAAAACCGCCTGCAGCTTTTGTTTTCATAAATTTACTTAAGGATTTTATGTAAGCATTGTCTTTAATTCCTTTTCCAGAGTGAATTTGTTCTTCAAATGCTTTTTGGACTTTTTCTTTATTAAAATTGTCCGATACTTTGAAAAGATCTTCCAAGAATGTTTTAAGATTTGTTTTGCTTGAAATTTTCTTATTTGAAGATTCAAGTATATATTGCGACTGAGCTCCTGTATCCGTTGTAATTAAATTAGATATCAGTTCTCTTGAATTGGCATTGTTTATTTTTGTCCATTCTTTAAAAGCGTTTTTCGAATTTGAATTTTTATTAGCAGTTTTTAACGCTTCATCCATATATTTTGCGGCATTGTCAATGGTTGATTCTGAAAGTCTTACATAGCCTTCTGCATCAGCTTTGGAAGAAGCAGGGTTATATGCTTTCAAATTCCTTAAGGTTTCTTTCAGGTAGTCAATCTGACTTTTGTTACCTTTCAACTGTGCAGCTTTATTTTCAGCCAGAATATTTAAAGTTTCCGGTGCTGCAAATATACCGTTTACTTTGGCTCCATACTTTTTATTAAAACCCATTAAGGCAGCTGCAAGGGTACCTACTACAATACCGTATGCACCGATTAAGGAATCATTAATGGTTCCCATAATTTCACGTCTTAGTGTTTCAAAACCTGCAAGAGGTCCGCGGCGAATCATATCGCTTCCTGTTCTCGGTATTACCATAAAACCTAGATCAACACCATTTGCACCAACGGCCTGATTGGTTGCTAGATATCTCAAAAAGGCATCCCCCGTACCTTTAAATTTAGTGAGATCTTTCTGTTGAATATTATTGTTTTGTTGTTGAATTTGTTGTACTTTCATTTCTTCACCTTTAATTTAATAATGCCGTCTCTATTTTATGATGCTTGCCTGTGAACCTCTTTCGAGGTTGTGATTCCCGCGGAAGCATTTGCGGGGGCTGTTTTTGACGACGATTCTTTGGCTAGTTCTAAAGCTTCGGCATGCTTTTTCTTTGTATTACTCCGTGTGAAAATAGGAATAATTAACCCGAGCAGTATTAATGATACACCTAAGTTAACTGCTTGGCAAGCAGACCTTAAGTTAACACCTTTTTTAATTTCCTGTTCTATAATTTTTTTCTTATCGGCTGTAATTCCCAAACCTTTGTCCTTCAATTCTTGAGCGGTTTTACTTACTATTTCATCAGAAGATTTTATATTAATATCTTTTACCCAGTGCCAGAATTTTTTCAGAACATTTGCATTTTTATCAATGTCTTTTGTTTCATTTAAAAGAGTGATTCCGGTTTTCTTTTGAAGAACGGTAGCTGCGGCTTTTGCGGCATAATCTCCGAGGAAGTAAAGACTAGCAAATGTTGCAATATCTCTTACCGTAGCTTCCGCAAGTTCGTTTTTATCATCAGCCGCAGCCATACGGGAAGCAAATGTTGCTGTTGAAATAATTCTTGCCTGATCCATTGTCGGGAACATTCCCTTAAATTCAAACATATTCCAGCTTGGCATTTTCATCATAGAAAGAAGAGATACACCGAGCATTGAAGAGATTGATATAATTTTTTGTTTCAATAATCCTTCTGTTGCCTTTTCGTCCACAATGGCTTCTTCTTTTCCAAAATCATCATAGATAGGAGCTCCTTTAACTCCGGAAAGTTTTCCTGTAATCCACCTGTTGATATATTGCATTGAAATTGCAAGCGGAAGAACTATAGCAAGCCCTAGAGCACTTTTTGTTTTAACGAGTTTTTTGCTCTTTTGGGCGAATTCGCTCATCTTGACGCTCTTATCTGCTTTTTGGAATTCTCTAAAGAATTTAACTGAATCTTCAAGAAGGCTGTTCACAGTAGAAGCTTTAATATCTCCCTTAGAGCCTTTGACTTTAATATTTTCTGCGATATGTGTTTTTTCAACGATTTCAGCAGCTATCTCTTTAATGCTTTTTTTCAGTTCTTTATTTGTTTTATTGGATTGTGTAAGTTCTGTCAATTTGTTTGAATAGTGTTCAAGTTCTTTATCCGTGAGTATATTATTAAACATAACAGAATGCTTTTTACCGTCGCAGCCTTGAGTATTTCCCAATAGTTGTTTTAGTGAATCCTTAATTTTATCAGGACTGTTTGATGTTTCATAATATTCTGCAGCCTGTTTTATTAAGCTGCTGTCAGCCCAACAGCTTGACATATTGGTGTTTCTAGGCATTATAAATTTATTTACTAATTTAGCAATTCCCAATGTAATAAAACTCGGGATAAGGCAGTTTACGATAAGTCCTGAGGATTCTCTTCTAAATGCTTCAAATCCGGCAAACCAATTTGTCATAGATTCTACAAAGGTTCTGGGTAGAATTGCAGAGAGCATATCTATTACAGCGACGTTAATCATAGGATTCTTTTCGCAAGCTTGTATTCCTTGTAAGACAAGCGAAAATGCCCCGCCGCCGCTTTTAAAGCTGGGATTATTTGTATTTCGGCAGTTTGTATATGTGTTATTCAGGTTTTTGTCTTCTACACCGATTTTGCTAATCATACACATATCTTCTAATGTAATACTTAGATTATATCAACTTAGACATATATTTAAAAGCTGAGCAAAATTAAAATTGCCTTTATTTCAAGAAATGTAAAGGAAATATTAAGAAGAATTTTTGAATGTTTTTTTCGTATAAGGAAACTTTTATCTAAAAACTTCCATGTTAACTAAAAACATCATGCGTAGTATTAACAAGACTTTCGAAAAGTATGAAAATTTCAGGCATGGTTAATTGTAAATTTTTGTAAATATTTGCAAATGGTTCAAAAAATGTCAGGCACTATACTTTACACTAAAATCGTGTTATTATGAGAAAAAGTGTTTATTATTTTTTGAAGAGGATGACTGGATGAAAATTCTTATTTCCAATGACGACGGAATTTTGGCTAATGGTATCCGCGCGTTAATTGAAGCATTAGCCCCTTGCCATGATGTATATGTTGTGGCTCCTGACAGAGAAAGAAGCGCCGCAGGGCATTCGCTTACTTTGCATACTCCGCTGAGAGTTGAAGAAGTTGATCCTAAATATGGTGCAAAGCGTTGCTGGATGACGACAGGAACTCCGGGTGACTGTGTAAAATTAGCTATTAACGCAATTTTAGCCCCTGAAGAAAAACCTGATTTAGTTATTTCAGGTATTAATCACGGACCAAACTTGGGTGCGGATATTTTGTATTCAGGTACTGTAAGCTGTGCTATGGAAGGTGCGATGATGGGATACCCAAGTATTGCCACTTCTCTTGCCAGTATGCGGAACGAATATGAAGATTTCAAGGTGACGGCTGAATTTGTAGCTGTTTTGATTAACAGGCTTACAAAGTATGAAATTCCTCCGAAAACTATTCTGAATATTAATGTTCCCGGATTAGAAAAAGAAGATATTGCGGGTATTGCCGTAACTGAACTTGGCAGCCGTATGTTTACGGATGCTTACGAAAGAAGAGTTGATCCGAGAGGAAAAGTTTATTACTGGATGGCTGGTGAACTGATAAATGAGCCTGAAGATGCTTCAACTGATATTGCTGCTGTAAGAAACAATAAAATTTCTATTACACCTGTTACTTACGAAATGACCAGAGTCAACATTATGAATGAGCTTGAAGAACGCTTATGCAGCGAAGATTTTTGTAATTGGTTCTAGAAGTAAATACAATACAGGAATTTTATGGAATGAAGCCGGATATTTATGATTATCATAAATATCCGGCTTCTGTTGAAGGCGGGATAAGTTAATGAGTTGCGAGTCGGGATTTAAGTCTTGTTCTTTTCTTTTGAGGAAGAACTGAAACCCTTGAGTTTGAGCAGCTGGAATAGCAATATCCCGGCTGCGGGGATGGTGCTGGAAACGTGTGGAAATATTCAAGACGCCCCATACATTTACTCTCTTAGATTTGTATTTATCCCCTGCATTTGCCCCTTACATTTCCCCTCCCCTCTCGAAAAACTAAGTAAATAGTCTAATAATTACATGTACTAAATTAATATTACAGGTGATTTATCCACCTGCTTTCAATGTAACTATATAGGTATGAAAATGTACCAATTCTTTAAAATTCTGAATAGAAAAATTAATAAGTATGATAAGCTGACCTCAAATCCGTTTACCATTCCTCAGCCGATTACTCTTATTTGGGTTGAAGATAATGAAAAAGAAAATAAAGACACTAGGCAGTTGTAAGTCCCAATGCAGAGGCAGTCTGTATTAATTGTTCATATTCTTGTTTGATATCTTTAGGAAGTTTTTCTTTTAGATTTCCGTTTTCATCAAGAATATCATTCTCTGCAATCCAGCTGTTGAGCTGATCCGCAAATGCCTGTAATGCCGCTTCATCTCCGGACATTAAACTCTTAGCAGTCTTTTCATTTTCTTTTGACTGTTTTTCATTTGCGACAGTTACTGCTTCGCTTTTGGTAAGTCCGACTGCTTCAGACAGCTTATCAGCACCAAACATTCCCAGAGATCCTCCGAGGAAAGTCGCCATTGCACCGATAATTCCGCCTACAACGGTTCCGGCTCCCGGAATAAATGAACCTAAAATGGCTCCGGCAGCTGCGCCTCCAATCCATCCTCCGGTGTTCAGAAGAATTTTCCCCGTGGATTTTCCGGTCTGTTTAATACCTGCTCCCGTAGATTCTTTGAAGGCAGGAATAATATTCATTAACTCCATCCCGAGCCCCAATAGTAACATCATTTTTCCGCCTTGAGATTTCCAAGTTCTATGAAGTTCCGGAACTTTTGTTGCCACTTTCCCTAAGCCTTTTTTATAATACTGCTTAGATAAAAGTTCGAATTCTTTTAAAATATTTTCCGCCATTTCGTTGGTCATGCCTGCGCGTTTAGCAATTCCTATTTGACCTTTAAGAAGCTGGGCTCGTGTAGCGACTGCAATATCTTTAGATGTACACATTTTATTAAGATAACCTGTATCAATTTCCATTAGTTTGCTTAAACTTCTGCGTGCAGCACGGTTTTCGCATCTGGATAAATACAGTCCGGAATTGTTTCTGTATGCTTGAACAGCTCCAATTCCTCCAAACCCTAGTGCCAGCGGGTCGAATATATTTTCCTTGATATTTCCCATATCTCCGTTTTCTTGAAGAGTTAAAATATCAAGCGACTTTTTAATATCAGTTTGTGTGATACTTAATCCAGACATAATATCCTTATAATTCCCCTGTTATATATATAAAAGAATTTCAGGATAAAAAATTGCCTGATTTAATAAATTTTGTTACAATCTTGCGTTTTTAGGAACTACTGTAACTCCGCCTTCTGATACGTAAAATCCCCGTCTCAAATCATCTTCGCGGTTAACGCCTATTTTTGTATAAGGGGGAACTTCTACATTTTTATCAATAATGGCTTTTCTGATTTCGGAATATCTTCCTATATTAACGTTTTCCATAAGAATACTGTCTGTAACTTGAGAATAACTGTTAATTTTAACCTTAGGTGAAAGCACGCATCTGGAGAGCATACCGCCTGATACGATACAGCCTTCCGAAACCATGGAATTTGTTGCCATACCGACTCTGTCACCTTCCTGCCAGATGAATTTTGCGGGAGGGTAGTTGTAATTAAAAGTCCTTATCGGCCAATCTTTGGAATAGAGATTGAGTTCCGGTTCATAATCAAGCAGATCCATATTTGCCTGCCAGTAAGCATCAATACACCCTACATCTCTCCAGTAGCCTTTCTCTTTTGGGGACATTCCTTCAAACTCATTTTCCGCAAAGTTATAGATATAAATCTTTTTACCCTGATTAAGGAGCATCGGAATAACATTTTTACCGAAGTCGTGATTTGAAGCTCCGATTTTAGAATCTTCTTCCAAAGCTTCTACCAGAACTTCTTTATCAAAAATATAATTTCCCATAGAGGCTAAACACATTTGTGGATTATTAGGCATTGCCTTTGGTGCGGTTTGCGGTTTTTCGACAAACCCTGTGAGTCTCCAGTTTTCGTCAACTTCAATAATCCCGAACTCGCCTGCTTGTTCTATCGGAATAGGAATTGCGGAAATAGTAAGGTCTGCATTGTTGTTTTTATGGTACTTGAGCATCTGCCATACATCCATTTTATAAATATGATCTCCTCCGAATACGCAGACGTAGTCAGGATCTTCATCATGGATATGAAAAATATTCTGGTATACAGCATCGGCAGTACCTTTATACCAGCTTCCGCCGGTTCTCATCTGAGCCGGTACGAGGTCTACATATTGGTTTAAGAACGGGGAAAGGCTCCATCCGCGGGTTATATGCTTATTTAATGAGTCAGACTTATACTGAGTTAAAACTTTTATCTTATAAAATCCGGAATTTATAAAATTATTGAGTACAAAATCAATAATTCTGTATCTTCCGCCAAACGGAACTGCGGGTTTTGCTCTTTCCTGTGTGAGCGGAAACAGCCTTTTTCCTTCGCCTCCGGCAAGAATCATTACCAAAGCATCATCTACTGACATATAACCTCCTAATTTATATTTTAATTTTAACAAATTTTTTGTTAATTGCAAAGCTTGAAAGAGAGCGGAGTTGAAGTTATAATTTTTTTATGAGTAAGATAAGGAAGCTTTATTATTTTGATAAAAAAGGAACTCAGGAAATGATTTCTTTCCTGAATAACAGTGCTAATGATACTTACATTAACCACATAATGTTTAATCCTTTTATTCCTCTTCATCATTTTTTGCCTTTGAGGTTTAAATTTTTACCCGAATCGTATGTTTTGAAAGAGGGGAAAAATATTAAAGGTCTTATTACCATTGCTCCGGTAAGATGCCGTCAGAAAAAAGTGGAAATACAAAAACTGCTTTTTGAAGAAAACCGGTACGACGTGGCGGCAGAGCTTGTACAGTTTGTTGTGTCTAAATATAAAGCTATGGGGGCGGTTTCTGTCCTTGTCAAAGTGGATGATTATCTGCCGGATTTACTCACAATGTTTGTTTCAAAATGCGGATTCAGCCAGATATCGTATGAAAAATTGTGGAGAGTAAATCATTCCGTTAATTATTCTTATGATAAAAAAGAATTCAGAAGCTTTAGAAACTCTGATGCTCAAGCTGTTGCAGCCTTGTATAACGAAACTTTGCTTCCGCATTTCAGACCTCTTTTGGGTAAAGAAGCGGGGGAATTCAAGGAAGGTTTATTTAAGGGACTTTCTTATTACAGTGAATATAAGTACATTATTGAAGATAGAAAAACAAAAAATATTACGGGTTATGTTTCAATAAGGACTTCTGATAACGAGAATTTTATTGTTGATATAATACATTCTTCCTGGATTGATATTGATATTCCTTCAATTATTAGTTTTGCTTTTGACCAGATCAGAAAACGTAAGCATAAATTTGGTTTATTTATTCGTTCTAAAAGGTATACAAGTCTGGGCGAAGAGTATGAAAAATTATTTCTTGAAACAGGTTTTGAATGTGTGCAAAATCAGATAGTTTTGACAAACTCATCCGCAAGAGTACTGAGAGAACCTGTTTCTTCCGGGAGGTTTACTGTCCTGAGTGACTTCTGCCCGTCTACTGCAATGCCGACTTAACACTTTTGTAAAGAATTGTAAAAGTTGAATAAAAAATCCTAAAGTTTTTGACAAAAATGCCGATAACCTTATTACAAGAAATAGGGACTAAAGGATATGGCAGAAGCGTTCAACT
>CALUTG010000049.1 GCA_944323615.1 Candidatus Gastranaerophilales bacterium | reverse complement strand
ACACCTGCCGGTAAGTCTAACCTGCTCAATTCTTCAGTTGTTTGTTGAGTAGGTTCGTAAATATCGATAATGCGTTTATGCGTACGAATTTCAAAATGTTCTCTTGATTTTTTATCAACGTGCGGTGAACGCAATACACAATAAATACGTCTTTTTGTAGGTAAAGGAATAGGACCGGCTACTTTTGCATCAGTTCTTTTTGCTGTTTCTACGATTTTTTCGGCTGATACGTCAACCAACTTATGTTCGTAAGATCTCAAACAAACTCTGATTCTTTGTCTTGTACCTGTCATTTTTAATTCCTTTATTTTTGTATTTTTACTATATTCATCCGGTCTTAAGCCGTACACTCAGTAGACTCACTTCCAAGCCCACCACTCATTTCCGGCACCCGGAGGCTATTCTTTCGACTATAGCACCATCTATCTTATTTCAAACAAAAATCAGTGTCAACAGGGGTTTTTTAGTTTAATTAAGATTTTACAAAAATTTACATTTATTATTATCATAGGACTACTTGCTATTTTTTTTTTAGCGGAATAGAATATAACTGAGGTCGAAGTATATTATTTATAAATTCAAGTTTGGAATCTTGAAAGAAAGCAGGTAATCAATGAAAAAAGGAATTCATCCTGATTATAAAAAAACTGTAATCAAATGTGTATGCGGTAACGAAATTGAAACAGGTTCTGTTGTAGATAACATCACTGTTGAAATTTGTTCACACTGCCACCCTTACTACACAGGGCAGCAGAAAATCCTCGACTCTGAAGGTCGTGTTGAAAGATTTAACAAACGTTACGGGAACAAGTAAGATTAAATTATTAAATGAAGGCGGCGCGGATTCTCCGCGCCGCCTTCATTTTGTGCTACGCACGTAGCACTTGTGTTGCACAAATACTATAACAGCATGTAAGACCTTGAAGCCGACTTGCTATCAGGTTTGAGAAGCAGAGATTACCAGAATATTTTTTTACAATATATATCGACCGATGATTTTTCCGTTTTCTATTCTATCTAAACGCACCTGCTTTAAGGTATTAAACTCACCGTCATCTAATCTTACTGTAAGGTAATTTCTGGTTACTCCCTTATATTTACCCGCTTTATCAAGTCTTTTTTCTATTAAAACTTCCACATCAGAACCAATATTTGAGCGGACAAAACTATTATATTTTTCCATAGAAATTTCTTTTATAACGGAAGCTCTTTCCTCTTTAACCTTATCAGGAAGATGACCGCTCATTTTTTCCGCAATCGTACCTTTTCTTATTGAATAAGGGAAAGTATGAATCTGGCTGAGTTTTGATTTTTTCAGGTTTTCTACCGTTATTTGAAAGTCTTCTTCCGTCTCTCCTGCAAATCCTGCTATAATATCACTTCCTAAAAAAGGTTTATCAAATCTGGAGACAATATCTTCAATCTGGTCCAGATAATATTCAACGGTATAATGTCTGTTCATGCTTTTTAACGTCTTATTACAAGCAGACTGAAGCGAAAGATGAAAATGCGGACAAAACTTTTCACTATCCTGTAAAAAATCAAGCATGCCGGAAGTTATTTCAAGAGGATTCAAAGAACCCAGTCTATATCTTGGAATTTTAGTTTTAACTTCAATCTCCTTTAACAAATCAAGGAGCTCTCTTCCGAAATCTTTCCCCCAGAGACCTATATGAATTCCGGTTAAAACAACCTCTTTATACCCCGATTCGGCATACTTATTTATCTCATTTATAATAAATTCTGAATCTGCACTTCTTGATTTTCCTCTCCCGTACGGGATTATACAGTAGGAGCAACGGTTATCACACCCGTCTTGAATCTTTAGACTTATTCTTGTTTTAGTCGTATCATCCAGAGTCACCTTACAAAACTCATTTTCACCCATTAAATCTTTGACAGCATAAGCATCATTATTCACAAGGTGGTCAGCCAGTTCAAATTTATCTTCATTTCCGAAAACATAATCAATAAACTCATTCTCAAGGAGTTTTTCTTTTTCAATTTGAGCAATACACCCCGTCAAAACAGTTTTCAACCCCAAACCGTGAGCGTGCCTCAAAAAATACATAGCCTCACTATCGCTTTTATGGGT
The DNA here is from genome assembly GCA_944323615.1 of Candidatus Gastranaerophilales bacterium. Classification (GTDB taxonomy): domain Bacteria; phylum Cyanobacteriota; class Vampirovibrionia; order Gastranaerophilales; family Gastranaerophilaceae; genus CAG-196. Next base: position 11,365 of record CALUTG010000049.1, on the reverse strand, counting down.
AACTGAACAAGAATTTAAGATATAATAATCAGCCTCCTGCTCCTTGTTTACCTGTTCAAACCCGGCCTCAACCAGTTTTTGCGCGACAATCTGCCCCTCAAACTGATTAGATTTACATCCCATTGATTTCAGGTAAAACTTTTTCATACCCAAAACCCTATATAGAAATCAAATACCAGGTAACAAGAGTCAGATAAACAGCCAGTCCGACTACGTCAATTGTAGTTGCAATAACAGGCCCTGACGCAACTGCCGGATCTATTTTCATTTTTTTAAGCACTAACGGTGTACAGGAACCTATCAAAGTTGCAATAGTCATATTCAGTGTCATCGCAATACCCACAATCACACCGAGTTCAATATTATGTTTCCACCCCCAGGTAACAAGGGTTACAAGGATTCCGAAAATAAACCCTATACAAACCCCCGTAAGAGTCTCTCTCAAAATCTGATGCCAGCCGGAGCTAAGGGAAATTTGACCTGTTGACATACCGCGAACCATAAGGGTGATACTTTGCGTGCCGATATTTCCGCCCAAACCGGCCAGCAAAGGCATAAATGCTGCAATTATCGGAAGTGCGGTAAACGTTTTATCATATTTATTAGTAACAGAAACTGCTATGAACTCACCGATAAGAGTAATAAACAGCCACGGAATTCTGGCTTTAATGGAGTGAGCAAGACTTCCCGTTAAAATATCATCGTCATCGGCAAAGTCCGTTACGATACCTGAAGATGTATAGATTTCATCAGTAGTTTCTTCTTCTACAATGTCCTGAACATCATCCCACGTTACAATACCTTTTAAGTGGTTATATAAATCAACAACAGGCAGGGCATTAAACTGGTATTTCATAAAAACATCAGCAATATGCCCCTGATAGTCATCAACATGGACTTTGACAACATCTCTGGACATAATATCGGAAATCTGCAAATCTACAGGAGAAGTAAGGAGGGTTCTTAAAGAAACAACTCCTAAAAGATGATTGTGTTTATCTACAACGTAAACATAATATAATTCAAGATTCTCTTTTTCAGCCTTAATCCTAATCGTATCAAGAGCATCTTTAACTGTCATACTAAACCCGACAGTTAATACAAGCGGAGTCATAATACCGCCTGCGGTATCTTCGTTATATGTTAAAAGTTCACGAACTTCGGAAGAGAATTTTTGAGGAAGTTTATCCAGATATGTCTGAGTTTCATCATCTTCCATATCCCCCAAAACGTCGGCAGCTTCATCATGCGGGAGTTTTGAAATAAGTCTTGATGCCAAACCTTCATCAATATCACCGAGAATTTCAACCTGAAGCTGAGGCGGTAAGTACTCTATTACATCGGCTGCTTTTTCTTCGTCAACTTTTGTTATACACTTAAGTCTTTCTTCCGGCTTCAGCTGCTGGAAAATATCTGCCAAATCCGCAGAGTGATAGGAATTTAACTCATCAGCAAGCTGCTGATCGGCATCGCATTCTATCAGCTCATGAATTCTATCCAGTGTATTTTCCAAATTAGTCATTTTCTAACCCGTTATCTGTAGTTTGTAAACTGTAAAGGATAATCGTACTTATCCTCGTTTGAACGAAGCATTTTAATTACTTCCTGCAAATCATCTTTGCTTTTGCCCGAAACTCTGACCTGTTCGCCCTGAATAGATGCCTGAACCTTCAGTTTAGAATCTTTGATATCCGCAACTATTTTCTTTGCAAGCTCTTGAGTTAATCCTTTTCTCAAATTATAAACTTGTCTTACATTACCGCCCAGGGCGTTTTCAACAGCTTGTGGATCAAGAATTTTTATACTTAAGCCTCTTTTTACGAGTTTTGTTTGGAGAATATCATAGATATTTCTTAATTTCATCTCGTCATTTGTAGTAATAGTAATGGTTTTATCAGCCTCTAAATCTATAGAAGAATTAGAATTTTTCAAATCAAAACGTGATGTTAAATCTCTTTTTACCTGATCAACCGCATTCACAAGTTCCTGCTTATCAAATTCTGACACTACATCAAAGCTGCAATCTTTTGCCATATCAAAACTCCTATTTTTATCTACTTATTCATAATAACATGAATAAGTTTAATAAGAGCTATACCAAAACATTAACTAAAAAATTTTTTTTAGGTTTCTCGGTGGTATTCGCGTTCGGAGTATACGGAATCGGCATCTCTCTCGGATAAGGTTCCGTCCTGAAACAGTCTTCGCATCCGTATCTTGATTTAAAATAAGCAGGAGCATTTGCACTGAACATACTGCCCATCATTGCCGGAGCCATCATTCCCATCATTGCATACGGATAATAGTAACCAAACATATTTACACACCTTTTTTAGTACTTCACATTTATATAAAGTATTTTTGTATAAAAAAGTTGCTTCTGATGTTAAGTTATGTAAACAAAATAGCTGTAAAGCTGCAGAATTGAGAAAATTGTAAATAAAAATTTTTTATGTTATGATTTTCCAGTATTGGAGTAAACGAAATATGATTACAGTAAAAGATGTTGAACACGTTGCAAAACTGGCACGTTTGGAATTAACGGAAGAAGAAAAAGAAAAATTCACAAAACAATTGGGTGATGTTCTAAAACACGTTGATGCCATGAATGAGGTTGACACAACTAATGTTGAACCGATGGCGCATGCTATTGATTTTGTGAACGTAATGAGAGAAGATAAAGTATTTTACGAACAAACGAAAGAAGAACTAATGAAGAATGCACCTCTTGAAGAGAACGGATTTTTCAGAGTTCCGAAAATCAATTAACTTAAAAGAGGGCTGACTGCCCTCTTTTTATATAAAAACAACCGGCGCGAACCCGCCGGAAATATGTTCCAGAGGAGCACCTGGAAGAAAGATACAAATTAGTAATTATGTGAGATGTGCTCCGAACATAGGTATAAAAATGACAAAGTATATATTTATAACAGGCGGTGTTGTAAGTTCTTTAGGTAAAGGAATTATCGGAGCCTCTTTAGGAAAACTCTTGAGAGCAAGAGGGTATTCTGTTGCAATCCAAAAATTTGATCCTTATATAAACGTCGATCCGGGCACAATGAGTCCGTTCCAGCACGGAGAAGTTTTTGTTACTGATGACGGTGCCGAAACCGACTTAGATTTAGGTCATTACGAAAGATTTATTGATACAAACTTTTCTCAAATAAGCAACGTGACATCAGGAAGCGTTTACCAGACAGTTATACAGAAAGAACGCAAAGGAGATTACCTTGGCGCAACTGTTCAGGTTATTCCGCATATTACAAATGAAATAAAATCAAGAATTATTAAAGCGCAAAAACATTTTAAACCGGACTTTCAGATAATTGAAATCGGCGGTACAATTGGTGACATTGAAAGCTTGCCGTTTATTGAATCAATAAGACAATTCAAAACTGAAATCGGAATAGGAAACGCAATAAATATTCACTGTACGCTTCTTCCTTACCTTCCTACATCAGGAGAGTTAAAAACAAAGCCTTCGCAGCACAGCGTTCAGGTTTTAAGGAGCTACGGACTGCAGCCGGAAATCTTGGTTTGCAGGACTTCAAAACCTATTCCTAAGACGGAAAAAGATAAATTAGCTCTTTTCTGTTCTGTATCTAAAGAAGCGGTTATAGAATGCCGTGATATGAAGAGTATTTATGAAGTTCCGCTTGCTCTGGAAGACCAAAAATTTGCGGAAGTAGTATTAAAACTTCTTCATAGTGAACAGAAACCTGCGAACCTTGAAGCATGGAGAAATCTTGTAGATAAAATTAACCACCCTAAAAAGACAATAAAAATTGCTATTGCAGGGAAATATACAAAACTTTCCGATGCATATATTTCCGTTGTTGAATCAATTAAGCATGCCGGATATGCACACGATGCAAAAACAGAAATTAAATGGATAAACTCGGAAGAATGTGTTGATGAAGTTCAGTGCAAAGAATTACTCAAGGATGTTCAGGGGGTAGTTGTTCCTGGAGGTTTTGGCATAAGAGGAATTGAAGGTAAGCTTAATGTAATAAAATACGTAAGAGAACATAATATTCCATTCCTAGGAATCTGTCTCGGGATGCAGTGCGCCGTTATAGAATATGCAAGAAATGCTGCAGGATTAAAAGGAGCTAATTCAACAGAATTTGACGAAAACTGCACTTATCCGGTAATAGACTTAATGGCTGAGCAAAAGAACATTAAAGGCTACGGCGGCTCAATGAGACTCGGGGCTTATGACTGCCATGTTAAAAAAGGGACAAAAGCTTACGATGTATACGGTTCAACAAAGATATCGGAACGCCACAGACACAGATACGAAGTCAATACAGACTATATAGAGCAGCTTAAGAAGGCAGGGCTCGTGTTCTCAGGCATGTCTCCCGACGGAATGCTATCAGAGATTGTAGAACTTCCGCAGAACGATTGGTTTGTAGCCTGTCAATTCCACCCTGAATTTAAATCCAGACCGGAAAGACCGCATCCACTGTTTAAGGGTCTTATAGAGGCAGCTTGCAAGTAAACTGTTATCTCAATCTTAAAAATGCCTCAATTTTAGCTTTAATAGAATTTGAAGCATAGTCATCTATGTCAATATAAAGCCCGTTGTACTTATCGGCGAGGTATTTAGCAAGCTGAGCTTTAGAACAGAATGCCTGAGAATAAAATACCGTAGGAACATTTTCATCCACATACATCTCTAAATCCAAATCAGCAGGAGTTCCCGCTTCTACACATCTTGTCCAGCCATATACCCTTGTTGTATCAGGAAAAAGCTTTAAAATCCCCAAATCATTAGGCGGAACACCCCAGAACCCGGGGGTAAATGAAACGGAAGTTTTCTCTTGAGATCTTGAATAAAAGCCGGATTTTATCTTTTTTACAGCATTATCCCATATCGAACTGTCTGCAATCCCAGCTGTAATAGTTTGAAATTTTTCATAAAGAGGCATATTGCTGTCACAAATAACAATCGCGCGCTTCGGTTCTATATCCTCGTAAATTGACTTGATAACATTAAACCCTAAATCCATAAGAACTTTAGAAGCAAACCAGCCGCTGTCGCATTTATCTTTACCAATAGGAGCAAGTATGACATCCGGTTTCAAATAAAAAGTGTTATCAATAATATTTCTGATAATTTTGCAATAAGCATCCGGAAGGATATTTGTTTTCGGATAATTAAAATCAATATCCAAATCCACCCACTCCGCATCAGGGTATTTTTGCTTAGTTTCTTCTATCAGAGAAGGCTTTGGATATCCCCAAAACCCTACAACCTGCTTTGTCATAGTTAATTTATGACCTCGTTATATTCTTCCGGATTATTAAGAAGGTCGTAATTAATTTCATTCTCATTATCCGCTATAGCAGCAGCCACAACAGCATCAGAAGTTACATTAACAAGGGTTCTCATCATATCCGTAATTCTTTCTATTGTGAATAAGAATGCAAAACCTGCTACCAGCTGTTCAGGACTCAATCCCATTCCGTTAAGGACAAGTGCAATGGTAATCAAGCCTGCGCCAGGGATTCCCGCACATGTACTTGAAGCAATTATAGCAAGCAGAGCTATTTGTATAATAAGGAACGGAGTTAATGCTACACCATAAGCCTGTGCAAGGAAAATAACCGCAACAACTTGTAAAAGAGCAGTTCCGTCCATATTTAATGTTGCACCTAGAGGGATAACAAAGCTTGTTACCTTATGAGAAATACCTCTTTTTTCGCAGCAAGCTATTGTTAAAGGTAAAGTAGCAGAAGAGCTTGCCGTACCAAACGCTACCATCATAGCTTCCGCAATAGCAGCATAAAGCATTAAAACAGGTACCTTTGAAAATACTTTTAAAAATATCGGATAAACTATAAATAACTGAATACAGAAACCAAGAGCCAAAACACCTAAGTATTTTGAAATACTCATAAATATATCCACTCCGAAAGATGAAACAGCAACTGCAGTAAGTGCAAATACACCCGGTGCTGCAAAGCACATAATCCAGTCTGTTATTTTCATTGTAGCTGCAAAAACTGATTCAAAAAAGCTTACAAACGGTCTGTTAATATCACCAACTTTAGCAAGGGCAAGAGCAAAAATAACAGCGAAAACAATTATCGGAACCATATCTCCTGCAGCTATTGATGAAAGCGGATTTTTAGGAATAAATCCGAGAATAATATTTAAAATATTACCTTTCTGAGCTTCAATAGTAGTAGCAACCTGTGCCTGAATTCCAGTCGCGACATCTGAATTAATGTAGCTTGCAGCTCCTAACCCCGGTTTTAGAAGAAGCGCAAGCACCGCACCAATTACAACAGCTACCGTTGTTATTATTGCATAGTAAAAAATCATTTTGGTACCGAGTTTTCCGATTTGTTTACTGTCACTGATACTTGTAATACCAATTACGATAGCGGAAATTACAAGCGGAATAACAACCATTTGAATAAGCCGTATAAATACCTGACCGATAAAAGTAAATGCAGTCATAATAACACCGTTAGGATTTGAATGCAGCCAGATTCCGGCCAGAACCCCGAGAATCAGTCCCGCAAAGATATGCCAGTTTCTTTTTAGTCCCAAACCAAGCGCAATCAACACCTGCATGTATAATTTCATATATAAACCTCTCTGTACTTATTAAATAACTAGTTTATTTTACTATTTTTCTCAAAAAATATCAACACTTAGACTAGCCGCCTGTTGAATCCCAAAACCGGAATTATATATTAGATTTTAATTCAGGAGGATTCTAAAATGTATCGTGCAGTTACCTTATTTTTAGCATTAATACTTGCTGTTCCTGCTTTTGGAGGAACTTTTGTAACCAGTTCGCCTTTCTCAAACAGTTTTTCACCGTTCCCTACAACAACTTATGTATCGCCGCCTTATAGCACCACAAGAACATATCCGAGAAGATACAGGCACTGTCATTCTTGCTGCCCGCATAATTATAACCGATACAGAAGACCCGGAAGATATTATGCATCACCAAGGAGATACAGTCCGTTCAGAAGATACCGAAACTACAATTCTTATAACACATATAGTATGCCTTATACCCAGTATCAATACGATTATCAAACAAGTGCCATTCCTATAGGTATGCTCAGCGGGGCAGGGGCAGGGGTAAATGGGGTAAATGGGGTAAATATAAACGATACCATGAATAATTTGAACCTCTTAGAAGAATATGCTTTTAATAAGACTTTTAAGAGAGATGAAAATTTAAAAAGACTTGAGCGGCTTGAAGAATTGGCTTTTGGGGCAGTGCAAAGCGGAGATTACGATACAAGATACAGAAATGTAGAGACCGCTATTCTTTCCAGACCGAAGAATAACTACGAAAAGAAATCTCTTTTATCAAGTATAGGAGATTACTTTTCAGGTCAATTAACAGGATTCACACCCTCAATACTAACCCAGGATTTAACCCCCGGATTTATTAGAAATGCAAATGAAAGTTTTTCTAACGGTATATTCGGAAGCGGGTATAATAATTTCAGCCATAATTACGGCTCAAACAGCGGGGTACATATTTTAGACTAATTTTTACCGAAGTATTCAGGGTGATTGGAGTTTGAAAGAATGATTTCGTAATATTCATTCTTATCAATATTTACCCCCATATTTTTGGTATCAATTACAAATTTCTTTTTCTTCTTTTTTTTCGGCTTATTTTCCATAGCTGATAATTTCGTTATTGTCGCCAACCTGAACAATTGTAGGCTTATGAGTTTTAATTTCTTCTTCCGTCATCTGGGCATAAGTTACAATAATAATTTTGTCACCTGCCTGAACTTTTCTTGCAGCGGCACCGTTTACGCAAAAACAGCGAGAACCTCTTTTTCCTTTAATAGCATAGGTCTGAAATCTCTCTCCGTTATTCACATCTAAGATTTCAACCTTTTCCCATTCTCTTATATTTGCTTTTTCTAAAAATTCTTCATCAATAGTAATAGAGCCAACGTAATTCAAATTTGAATCCGTAACAGTAGCTCTGTGAATTTTGGAATGTAAAAACTCGAATAACATTATAATATCCTCTTTTCATTTTTATACTAGCACAAAAAAATAAGAGAGAAGATGAATGGAAAAAATTTTTTAATCATAATAATTTAACTAAGGAGGAAATGCTATGCTAGAACTATTTATTTTAGAAAACTGTCCGTATTGCAGAAAAGTTATGGACTTTATGGATGAACACAAAGTAAAATACCGAAAAATTGATATTAAAGATAAGGCATCAGAAGACTCATTAATACAAATGGGCGGGAAAAGACAAGTTCCTTTCTTAGTAGATACAGACAGAAATATTCAGATGTATGAATCTGCAGACATTATAGAATACATAAGAACCTTATTATAAGTTATATAATTTAAACAATAAATAAATTGCATTAAATAAAAGACAGATTAATGATCTGTCTTTTATTATATTTTTAATAAGGATTTGTAAAATTTTGTTAAATATTGTCAGGAATTAAAGCAAATATTTTCCTTTACAGATTTTTTGATAGTATTATTGAAAAGTGTCTGAAAGGAGCAAATTTGTATGAAGAATAAATCCATCTTAACAAATTTTAATATTCAGGCAATTTTTGTAAATATGGATTTTTTATATAAGTACATAGGTAATTAGAGGATTGAAAATTATGAGAAAATTTGCAAAAAAACTATCAGCAATCGCTTTATGTACAGTATTTGCATCAATGCAAATAGCACTTGCCGCTCCAATTGATATCGGATTAGGAAATGACCTCGGCGGTTCTGTTATTGATTCTACACAAGGCGGATTTGTTGGGACTGGTGGAATCGGAACCGGAAACGTTGATCTTAACTTTGACGGAAATGCTCATGTTAATTGGGGCAATTTAAACATTGGAAAAGGTGAAAACCTTAACTTCAACGCTGTTAACGGCGCTGATGGGCTTACAATTGTTAACACCGTAAGTGGAGGTATGTCTCATATTTATGGTTCAATAAATGCGAATGATGGTATTGCAAAATTAATTATATCTAACCCTAACGGTATGTTATTTGATGGAGCTTCATTTACTACAGCAGGAGACTTGATGTTAACAACACAAGCTCTCGGTGTAAATTATGTTAACGGAAATCTTGATATTACAAAATTAAATCAAGCCGCCATTAATGGTGTCAGAATTGAAGATTCTAATTTCTCTGTAGGCGGTGAATTTAATATACTTTCCCCTTCTGTTGTTGCAATAAATTCTGCAATCAGAGCAGGTCAGGGTGTTAAATTTATTACCAGAAACGGACAGGATTATTTAGTAGCACCAGCTGACGGAACAAAAATCGTTGATGCCGGTGTTAAATTAGAAACAGTAAGTGTTGACGGCAACGTATACATCCTTTCAGGAGAAGATGTTGTAAAAGTAGTTAACGGAGGTACTATTAACGGTGATTTAACAATTGATTCTCAAGGAGTTGTTTCACTTAACTATGTGAACCCTGATAAAAATGTATTTGAGGTAAAAGGTAATTTAACTGCAAAATCAACAGGGAGCCGTTCTACAAATATTATTGATGCAGAAACGGGCAATAACCTTGGAAGCATGATGTACTTAGGCAATGCTAAAGTTGACGGCAACGTAACTTTAGAAAATGCCGGCGGCATAATGGAAATTGGTAACTTAACGGCTGGTGGTAATGTTTCTTTAACAACCACAACCGGAGTTAATGACCATATTAAACATTATATACACATTGTTGGAGAAAATACAATTGGCGGGAATTTAAACGTTGATTCAATCCATAACCTCCATATCGGCGGTTACTACTTTGAAGAAGGACAAATTGCAACAGGATCCTTGAATGTTGGAGGAACAATCGATGCAATTGCAAGAGAAGGCAGTATCGGGATCTCTTCTGACGTAACAGCCCAAACAATTGCTCTTGAATCAGGCACATTGAATATTATAACAGATGGTAAAGCTACATTAACAGCTGATGAATACAGCTTCATCGCAAACGGTTATGTCGGCGGACTGGATTCAACTGAAAAATTCATCGGCTCAATGGAAGGATATAAATTACTTCCGCCGACCACATTATCACTCCTTTATGTAAACGGCGGCGAGGTTACAAATCTTGATACACAATATGCAGCAATAGGTTCAAAAACTAACCTTGATGTAACCGGTGTTAACGCAGATAAAGTTTACTTAGAAGCTGAAAACGATATGACAATTTTAGGCAATAATATTCACGCAAATCAAATCAAAGTTGGCGGTAAAACGGATAACTTAACGGTTGAAACTGCAAGCAGAGATTACAACTTGAAATATACAAATATCAGAGATGCTCAAGAAATCGTAATTGATGGTAACACTGAAATCACTTATGATATGGCAAATGGTGAAAACGGATTAAATGTTAACAACAACGGCAGACCTGCCAACACCACATACCTTGTAGTTAAAGGTAACGACGAACCTGGTCCGGGTCCAGAACCGGAACCGCTTCCGGATCCAAACGACAACGTTAAGATCTTGAATAATCTTCAAAGAGATCAGATCAACTCAGCAATTGATGCAAACGCAGTATACACTCCGGTAGCATTCGCAGCAGACCTTGATGAAGAAATTGATAAAGGAGTTCGTAAAAACGTTGACGGATCAGTTACAGTAGTTAAAACCTACGCTATGGGTAAATAAGTTAAAAAGGGAATTATAAATAGTATGTAAGATGAAAAAGAGACCGAATATCGGTCTCTTTTTATATTAATTAAATTATAAAAGATTTTCAAAGAATTATGTGCTAAAATACTTTTATGGATATTTTAAGAAGGCTTCTAAAAAAATTTAGAGAAATGGATAAGAAAAAACGTTCTTATCTTATTGCAATAATTTGCGTTGCAGGCGTAATGATCTGGGCATTTGTAACTGCCGGTATTATTACGAGCAACTTTAACAGGGCTCAGATTAAAGGGACTGAAAACGAACAAAAAGTTGATGCGCTCGGTATTATTATCACAGAGACAAAAGACGGGAAAAAGTATTTTGAAATATACGGAGAAAAAGGAAATTACAGCAATGAAGAAAGCATGGCCATCCTGCATAATGTTGTTGGAAACTTCTACAAAGATAACGAAGTGGCTATGAGTTTCCAATCGTCAAAAGGCTCTTATAATGAGCAGTCAGGAGTTATCACTCTGTATGAAAACACCTATATTGTACTCAAAGATCAAACCTCACTTTCTACTGACAAACTCACCTGGTCAGGATCCGATAAAGACACTGTTGCTGAGGGAAATGTTATTATAAAAAAAGGAAAAGATATGACTGCTGTTGCCGACAAATGTATAATCGGCGCAGGTTATGATAAATTTAAAATAATAGGAAAAACTCAAACAAAATT